>NZ_NKIL01000005.1:0-536186 GCF_002256165.1 Ralstonia sp. PBBBR1
CGAGGACGACGACCTTGGCAAAACCGTTGGACAGAAGCGCCGAGAACTTGGCGAAACTGATTTCCGACGTGAGACTTTGTTCGAACAAGTACAGCACGAACGGAAGAAGAAGGAACATCAGCGCACCACTGGCACGGTGCAGGATGGACACCTTACCGGCCCAGGGCAAGCGGTAGCGGGCGATGTCGCCCAAACCGATGTTCCTGTAGATGACCGCTCCGTTTTTTGAATCGATTGCCACGTGGTCCTCCAAACAGACTTCAAACAGACTTCAAACAGATTCCTGAGCAGATGAGATTGTTTAGTTCGACGCAACATCCTATCCCCGTAGTGCACGGCCCTCAGGGCTTAGCGCGCGCTTGCAAAACCCGAAAGCGCTAGCGACGCCGTTGCTACAAGGGTCAGTACGCTGCGTAACCGAAAATACCAGGGCGGTATTGCTCCGCCACGCGCAAACCCTGCATCCGTCAACCAGCAGATAGCCAACACGATTGCCATCCTGACAAGAGCGGCGGGCGGCTCGCTGCTGACTGCCACGGCCCATGCCGCGAGCGATGGAACAATGCTCCAGGCAAGCTGCAAGGTGTGCATTCGCGTTGCGGTTTCCGCGCGAAGGGCGAGACCCCAGTGCACTGCACCTACGAACGACGTAATGGACGTCGCGTACACCAGCAGCGAGCGTTGGTATTCACCGCGGCTCGATGTGTCCCCCAGACATAGCCCGGTCAGCACGATAAACGGTATGAGGCCGCTGATCCCGAGTAGGACTGCCAAGCCGCGTACGCTTGTCGTATGCGTACTCATGACTTTGGTGGTGTGACCAATCGCCCGTGGCCACCGTCCACGCCGATCTGTTGGCCGGTGATCCAGGATGCTGCAGGGCTGAGCAGGAATTCCGCAAGCGCCGCGGTATCGTCTCCTTGTCCGAGCCTGCCCAGCGGATTTGCCTTTGCAAGCCGCTCCGCAACTGTTGGAACACTTGTCAGTCGAGATGACATTGCTGACGAGGTCAGCCCCGGGTGAATGCAGTTCACGCGGATATTGCGATCTGCATACGTTGCAGCTGCTGACTGCGCAAGCGCCGCGACGGCTGCCTTCGCGCTGGCAATTGCCTCGTGATTCGGGAAGCCGGCAGTGGCGGCAACCGAGCCGATTAAGACCGCGCTTGCGTGCACTTTGTGGTGAACGGCTTGTTGCACAAACAAGCGCAACGCATTCCACGCCGAAAAGAAATTCGCATCGAGCGCCTGCTTGAGATCGTCCTCTGAAGTCAAATGGAGCGGCTTGACGATGATCGATCCGACGCAGTGTGCGAGGCCTGCCGGCGCGCCGAATCGGGTGACACCGGCTTCAATAGCAAGCTGAGCGCTACTGCGGTCTGTGACGTCGGCCGGGCAGACAAGAACCGAGGCCGGCTGGAGCGCGTCAGCGAGCTGTTCTAACTTCTTCTGGTCTCGCGCTGTGAGTACCAGCGGAATGCCTGAGCTGTTCAAGCGACGCGCCAGGGCGGAGCCCACAGCGCCGCTAGCTCCAGTAATCCATACAAATCCCATCATCACTTCCTGATATGTTCCCAACCGGACAGAGAAGGCACAACGGTCGTGGCCTGACTAAATTCCGCTCAAACCGCATCACGGTCACCATCGCGTGTCGCGCCGGAGCGAGTTAGCGCTTGGCACTGTTGAGCAGGTCTTCGTGACGCACGACCTCAGCCAGGGCGGTCTCAAGCAGCTGTACCGCACGATTCGCGACGTTACCGAGACGGCGATGCAGCAACGCATCGCGAGGCGAGCGGGATAGGCACGCATCGCTGTAACGTTGGAACGCACTGAGTTGGATTACGAGTTCGGCCAAGTGCCGTGGGCACTCGCACTGGATCGTTGAAGTCAGCCCCGCGAAAGCAGCGAGCGCCTTGTCGTCGAAGCGACGCGCCGCGCGCGAGCGCGTGTCAGCGTTCAAAATGTCTGCCTGGCGGAGGGCCGTAGCCCAATCGACCAGCTCTGCGATCAGCGACTCCGGCCTGACTTCAGCATCGGATTGTGGCACTACACGCAAGCCACCGAGGCTCGCCCGTTCAATTGCGCGGGGTGTGCCCGATGTGAAGATCACGCTGATCGCTTTCGCGTGCGCCGCTTCCGCCAGCGCCACAATGCGTAGGATGGTGTCCTCCGTGAGCGAAGGAACGGCGGCAAGCAACGCATCCGCCCTCAGTCCTGCTCGCGCGTCCCGAAACGCTTCTTCAAGCGATCCGGGATGTCCGCAAACATGCATGCTAGCTGAGGCCGAATTCGAGATAGCAATCGGCACTGGCCCTACCATCAAAAGCGAAATAGGCTCGACCTTTGCCGCATGAACGGTTCCAGACGATCGCACGAGAGCCCTTAGAGACTCCACGTTGAGACTCGCAACCGCACCGATAGCGTGGCCGCAATCGACAAGACCTCTGATCAGGCGCAAGCGCTCTATGTCTTCCTCTGTGTAGAGACGTTGGCCCGATGCACTTTTCGGCGGCGCGACAACAGCGTATTTGCGTTCCCAAATGCGCAAGGTGGATGCCGACATGCGAGCCAGTTTTGCCGCTTCGCCGCTTCGGTAATGTCTGGGGGCCAATGATTTATAGAGCCTTTTCACAAGTCCTCCTCGTTGCGCATCTAGGTTAATACGCTGGGGCGACTGCGAACAGAGGACTGTCCAGCAAGGAGCGGTAATGCTGGTCAATGAGTCGAAAATGCGTCGGTATGTTGCTCGGAACCTTGTATGCCAAGCGGGATTGCTCGAGCTCTTAATGTCGTGGACGCCGTTACGCGTCGTATTTCATGAGTCGAGATGGGCTATTCCCCGCGACTGGTTCGCAGACGATGCGCAGAGGATGTGCCGCTGCGCTCGCAATCGTCATTTCTGGATAGCTCCAATTTCCGAGTAGGGTCCGCATAAGGTCATCTTGGTCTTTGCACCGCCTTCACGCCGAAACCAACTCATACTCGACAACGCCAACTGCTTTCGCGGCAGCTTCTGTGCGACGTCACAGTTCCGTCATGTATCAAATCTAGTCTCCGGTGCCAGTACTAAATGTTGGTTCCAGGGGATTGAACATGAAACACATGTACGGCTTGGCAGCCGCCTTGGCTGGAAGCGTTCTCGTCGCCGCATGCGGTGGCGACTCAGTATTGAGCAATGGCACCTCTGCTGCGCAGAGCCAGCCAACGCGAACAATCGTCATGGTCTGGGACGGGCTGCGCCCCGACTCAGTCAATGCAACCGATACACCAAATCTGTATGCATTACGCCAGGCGGGTGTCAACTTCAGCGACAACCACTCGACGTACCCGACCTTCACGATGATGAACGGCTCGTCCTTTGCGACAGGCGCGTTCCCGAAGACCAGCGGGTTCTATGGCAACACCTTCTGGACGCCGCCGCAGGGAGCGACCAACAGCATTCCCGCGGGCAACCTCGGGACGCCGAATAGCACCAAAACTGCGGCTGCATCGGCAGACTATGTCGACCCGATCTTCACCGAGGACTACCAAGTCCTGACCACTCTGAACAATTACTACGGGGGGCAGCTGCTTCTGGTGAAGAGCCTCTTTGCTACGGCCCAGGCTACAGGCTTGACGACTGCGACCGTCGGCAAGTCGGGAGCTGCCTTTATTCAGGATCTGGGGCAGGGTGGGTACTTCCTTGATGAGAACACGGTACAGCCGCGTAGCCTCGTCACCGAACTGCAGAGTGCTGGCTATGCGTTGCCGTTCAATACGCAGTTTGGATACTCAGGGTCCAACGCTGTCACGCTGGCCGCGACGAACGGAGATCCGACCGCGCGCGCCGGCTACATCACCTTCAACACAACGGCCTATGACAGTGCGAGTGGCGTGACCGCCGTCGCAGCCCGCGATAGCAGTGATACCACGCAGGGGGCCCCTGAAGATGCGGCCAACAAATACATGTTGTCGGTGTTCACCAACTACATCCTGCCGAAGAAGCAGCCGATGCTTTCGCTCATCTGGTTCCGCACACCCGATAACGTCGAGCACGGCTATGGCCCGGGGTCGGCGAATGCGATTGCCGGCTTGCGCTCACAGGATCAGCGTCTCGGCGAGCTGGTCAGTGCACTGAAGGCGAACAACCTGTACGCAAGTACCAACCTGATCGTTGTCTCGGACCATGGCCATTCCAGTGTCTCTGGCCCGCTTTCGCTTTACCCACTGCGCGCCATCACGCCTTCGGGAACGGCACCCGGCGGCACGCCAGTCAATGGCGCAACCAGCGGCACGGATGCAGCTGCCATTGGTGCGGTGTCAGCCACGGGCTACTCCTTCTCTGGCGACGTTCGCTCGGCCGATTTGCTGACCTATCGGGGATTCAAGGCATACGACGGCTCGGGTTGTACAACCTCCGCCATGTACGGTCTGCAGGCAAACGGTACGCCCACCGTGCCAGTCAAGGTTGACACGACCGGCTCGCTGTGTGGCACGGCCAATACGAAGTACCAGGCAATCAGCGCAAGCCTGGCGACGCCCGTTGCCAGTTTCAAGGTGCCTGCCCCGGGCAACCTCCCGGCCAATGGCATCGTGGTGGCCGCAAACGGCGGGTCCGATTACTTCTATGTGCCAAGCCATGACGCGACCACAGTACAGAATCTTGTGAAGGTGCTGCAGCAACGCGAAGAGTATGGCGCGATCTTCGTCGATAGCCGGTATGGCGCGCTGCCTGGCACGCTGCCCATGTCCATGGTCAATCTGGAAAACGCGCAGCGGCAGAACAATGGTCAGCCTGATGTGGTGGTCAGCTTCAACTGGGATGATCAGGTCGCGATCAAGGGCATGCCCGGCATCGAGTTCGAAAGCGCGGGCGGCCAGCGTGGCATGCACGGTAGCTTCGGTACGACAGACGTGCATAACACGTTGATTGCGAGCGGCCCATCCTTCCGCTCCAGCACCGTTGTGACCAATCCCACAGGCAACGTTGACGTGGCGCCGACGGTTGCTTACCTGTTGGGCCTGTCGATGCCGCAGGCTGATGGCCGCATCCTGAACGAAGCGCTGCTCAATCCGGCAAGCCCGACTGCGCCGAGCGTCAAGGCGTCGACGGTAAATCCGGTGTCACCCGCAACGGGGCTCAGCTTTGAGGTGCCGACCGACCCGACGGGAGCGACAAAGGATGCTGCGCTGACGCAGGGCAGCTACACCATCAACCTGGCCGTGAAGGATCTGAGCGTTGACGGTAAAACCTATCGATACTTTGACTATGCCAAGGCTGTCCGTCAGTAAAGCAAGCGGTTGGGCGACAAGCGCGGCGCTGCTGTGCTCGGTATTGGCACCGGCAGCCGCGGCCGGTCGCCCGGCGGGGACGTTCGAATCGGTCTTCCAGTCCGGTGACGAACCTGCAGCGCTGTTCTATCGGGCCGAGTTCACAGGCAGCGATGGCGTGCATGTGCTGCAGGTCTGGCGCGACAGGCAAGTGCGCCTACGGCGCAAGACGGATGAGGTTCTTGACACGTATGTCGTTCGGAATTCTGTCGACCCGCTCGAATATCAGATGACGGTGGTGGACTATCGGAAGCGAATCACCACGCGAATTGATCGCAATAACTTGATTCGCCTTGGCCACTTCAGCGACTGGTTCGACCTCGCCCACGGCCTGCGCCATCCGGTCGGCGAGTATCGTCTTGCCCCAACCAGCGCGCCTGCGGGAGCGCCGATACCCGCGTCGGCATGCCGTTGGTACGTGCTGTCGCAGGGTAATACCCTGAATCGGATCTGCTGGAGCGCGCGTGAACATTTACCGATGGTGATCTGGTCTGACGCCAAGGCGTCCGCTGTCTGGCGTGTGACGCAGGTCGAGCACCGGCCAATTGGGGATGATGTCTTCGTCCTTCATGACACCGGCTTCGTGCGCAACGATGCCAACGCCGATATTGAAGGCGATTGAGCGCTGCGCCACCTGGCAAGGTGGCGATCAACCCGTCACAGATGAACGTAACAATGAGCCGACTAATCAGTCTGTGCCTCACAAAGCATTTCGACACAGTTGTACGTCTGGACCCGACGCATTTTTAGGTTCGTCGACTGCTATAACCGGACATTACAACTTGGCACCAACAGGCGAATGACGCAGAATTTGTGTTATGTAAAATTCACACGCCTGGCCTAATATTGTTCCGAATCAAAGCCTTACAGTGCTCCAACGTAATTCCGTGCACTGATACGGCTTGAATTGCTCAGATTGTTGATTATCAATCACTTTTGCAATTCCGTGCACGCCTTCTCGCAAACCGGATTTGACCCGCTCCTCGTGCGCACTTTGTCGCCATGCATGCCCCACGTCGACCAAGTACTCGATAGCACGCCTCTATTTCACTTGCATGGACCTCGATTGCAGCGCGATAGTCATAGCACATGCGCATCGTCTGGTGGACCCATCCGTTGCGATTCTTGTTACTGGGAACGCCTCTATGAAAGTCTCTGTGACTCAGTGCGAAGACATGCTCAAGGCTACGTTTGAGGATGGCAACGAATTAACGGCTAGCGACCCCGTTGTGCTGGGCTCACGTCTCAGGAATCTCGGTGTCCAGCCTGTGGATGTGACGATACCGGACTGGCGCGATGGAGATATCGCGCCGCTTACCGGCAGCAAGATCGCATTGCTGATGGCGTTGCGAGGCATGAAACCAAACTGACGGAGCTCTGGTGTTACTCAACCCGCGCAGCTTCCTCCGCGCATTTACCTGCTTCGCTTAAGCCCCCAATTTTCCGATATGCCGTCTATCAGTGACCGAGGTTCTTCCACTTCCGAGCTGGCGCCGACGTAGCCTTGGGAATACATGCGGTGGAGCCCGGTTACTTCGTCAAGCAGCAGCGTAAGGCGCTCATTCTTCGGCTGCATCAGTTCTTTTCAGGCCCAGACGCCTGCGTGACAGAGTTGCCCTGCGTCTACGCTGCGCGGGCCAACGGAGTGATGGCGCCTAGCGACTAACTGGCCCCTTGGAGCCAACATAGCGTTTGTAGGCCGCGATCCAATCGTGGGCCGTCTCCCATTGTGCTTGCGCCAAGGGAATCTTGCGGTGACACACCAGCGTGTGCAGACGGTTCTCCAGCTTCTCCTTGGCGAGGCTGCCCCAGTTACCGATCACGTGCCGAGGCTGTGGCCAAAGATTTTTTGCGCTATCCGGCGAGCCACCAATCTCCAGCGCAACGAGATGGTCTTCCTCATAGTCCCGCAGTCGCTTGTCGGCATAGCCGTACAGCCGAATCTGCCGCACTTTGAGGTCACGCTTGAATTGCTGCGGTGGACGCACGGTTTTCGTATACACTTTTACTTCGATTCCCACGTGGGTCTTGAGCCAGCTCTTCAATCGAGCGACATCTCCAGCCATCAGAACGGACCACGCATTTGGGTACCAGCGGTCATCTTGCCGGTCGTTGAATTTCATATGAAACGCCTTCGCACCTTTATCGTCGTCGGACGCGGCGCTTCGCTCAAAGCGTACCTCCGCCACTGAGGCAAGGGGCAAGACTGAATCGCGCCGGGATTCGAGGAGGCTCCAACTCTTGAGAGAATGGAGCCATGAACAAGACGAACAAGTTCTCACCCGAGGTGCGCGAGCGCGCGGTGCGCATGGTGCAGGAGCAGCGTCCCGATCTTCGGCTAAACGGTGATGAGCCTCCTGCTCAACCCCGGGTTCGCCCGGGCAGCCGTTCATCTTCTCGCACCAAAGGCCTCCCCAAGCTGCCGCGCACGCTTGATCTCATCGCTGTGCAGGTAGATCGAGGTGGTCGAGACTGAGGCGTGTCTCAAATTGTCGCGCACCGTGGTCAGTTCGGCGCCGCGCGCGAGAGCGTGGGTGGCGTGCGTATGGCGCATCCAGTGTGGGCTGGCCTTGCGCAGTTTCCCTGCCAGCACTGCATGGTCATTCTCGATGATGTCAGCCGCTGTCTCAAAAAACCGCCGCACCACGCTCCACAGCCGCGACCCCGTAATCCCACCCTCTGGATCCAACCCCAATCCCCCAACCAACGGTGTCTTCGGATTCCAGCGCGCCCGCGTGACCGGCAGCCCGCGCTCTACCAAGTAGCGATCGAGCACGTCGCGCGCCAACGGTGGCAGCGCGACCTTGCCAGCGCGACTCCCCTTCCCTACCAGGTTGAGCCAGTGGTCGCCCTGCCGATCCGTTTCGATGTCGCCAACCTTCGCAGAAACGAGTTCGCTGGCGCGCAGACCGGTCGCATAGCCAAAATCCAGCACAAAGCGCAGCCGCTGGGCCGCCGGTGCTTCCCAGCCATACGACCACTCCAAACCGTCCGCGATGGTGCGAACCAACGCCCATTCGCCCTCGGTGAAGGCGTGCGAGGCGTCCAGGGCGGCAGTCCTCCCGCCGCCACGTACCTTGATGCCAGCAAACGGGTTGGCCAGCACGTAGCGCTGCTGGATCAGCCAGTGAAACATCGCGCCCAGCACGGACAAGGCATAGGCGATCGAGCGCGCCGACAGCCCTTCCGCAAACGGACGCCATTCGACAGATGAGCGTGGCCAAGCTGGTCCAACCCACCGTTCCCGCGGCGTCGGCCGACGCAAGAAACCCCGGTAAGCAATCGCATCTTCGGTGGTCAGTGACGACAGCGGCCGACCGCGTTCGACGATCGCCCACAAGATCAGGCGCTCCGCCTCTTTGCGGTATGACCGTTGCGTCGCGGGCGATTCGTGTAGGGAAAGCCAGGCCTGAACGGCCTCGTAATCGTTGTCAGCGGTGAGCACGCAGGTCTCACGTGGCGCACGGAATTGCCCCTGCGAGCCGTCAACCTCGTTGGGCAGGCGCAATTGCTCCCACGGCACCACCACGCCGCGGACCCGCCCTGCGATCAGCGCCCGGGCTCGCTCGGTCAATCGGGGATGTTCGGCAAAGAATGCCTCGATGCGTCGCGCGCTGGCCTGCCCCAATCCGGGGATAACAGCCCACCAACGGCGCCGACGCGGTACACGGACAGTCAGATCTGCCAAGGTGTCGATGCCAGCGGCTCGCAGCGCGGCGACAGTGCGCGCATCCAGCCACAGCGCCACGTCATCGCTGATGGCCGGTTCTGGCAGAGGCAGCGTGCGGAGCAACTCGATCGCTTGGTCGGCTGCTCCGCCCTGTTTGGCGCGTTCGCTTGCTGCAATCTCAAACTGCACCGCCAGATCTTCGCGCTGCCGTCGGCGTGCGAACGCGGCGAGTTGGCGCCGGATGCGACCGAGCACGCCGCGCGAGGATTGCCCCGGAGTCTGGCGCTCGCCTAGATAGCGCTCGATGGCCTCGCGGGTGGACAAGCCGGCATGCCAGGCACGCAGCGCCGCCAGTTCGGCGGGATGCGGAAAACCAGACGGAGTGCCCACGGAGGGATCAACGGGAAGCAGACGCGTTTTCATGGAAGGCAGTTTAGTGCTTCCATGTGGCTATTGCGATAAGAATACTTATCGAAATAGACACTCTATTCGACGTTCTGTGCAAGAAATTCTTCTCCTCAGGTCTAGCGGATCTCTGAGACGAACAAAACAACGACAATTTGAGTCGGTGTTACACTGCTGCCGTCATCCTCGCACAGCCACAGCCAGAACCCATATGGCGGCCACATCTCACACGACTCACTCGACAATGGCAAAACAAACTGGTGCACACCGGCAGCTTCGCTCAGCGATGCTGGGGCTCAGTATTGCCGCGGCCGTGTATCCCTATCTTCTTAGAGGCTTTCATACCTTTCAGGAGACAGTATTTCGTTCGGCGCTATCAGCTTTACTAGAGGCTCTGTTCATGACGGCAGTATTTGCCGTTCCGGCGATCGGTTTGCTTATCGTGGCCAGGCTCTCCGGACATGCACCGAAAACGCGCGCAGAAATACGAGTCCGGCGCTTCGCCTATATGACCGTGGCATCCCCGACGATCTTCGTTTTCTTTGGCGTAGTCTGGTACATGTGTGGTACCCCGATCGAGGATATATGGGTCTGGCCAATTCTCTGGATCGCAATTGCGCTCTGGATCGTATATGCCTCCGATTCGCCCATTTCAGTTGACAAGGAAAATCCATCCCGGTGGCGAATGGCCCATGGTATCGCCGGGTCCCTCGCCCTCGTCTACGTACTGTTTCACGTGGCGAACCATCTTTTTGGACTGTCCGGCCCGGATGCGCATGCAGCCGTCATGAAGGCCGGCCGGATCGTCTACCGTTCGCCGCTGGTTCAGCCTCTTCTCGTAATGGGCATGTTGTTCCAGGTATTCACCGGGATTCGTCTTGCCCTCTTTTGGTCAACAAAACCCGCTGGCTTCCATCGCGTCTTTCAGGTCGCAACCGGCTTCTACCTCTCGTTGTTCATTGTCGGACACATGAATTCGGTCTTTATATTTGCGAGAACATTCCTGAAGATCGATACCGACTGGGCGTTTGCAAGCGGTGCGCCCGCTGGACTCGTGCATGACGTCTGGAACAACCGCCTTATTCCGCATTACGCCCTTGGGGTCTTTTTCGTTCTCTCTCATCTCGCGTCTGGTTTGCGAGTCGTCCTGCTGCATCACGGTGCCAACCAGCGATATGTCAATCGCGTCTGGAATGCAACGGTCGTCCTGAGTGCGGTTGTCGCTATAGCGGTTTCTCTCGCTCTCACGGGCCTGCGCCTGCCGCACGGTTGAACCAGGGATCCAGGTGGGCATGACGGCACCAGGCCCCCGACGTCATGCCCGTTTCCCGCTCGAACCGTCGGGCCAGCTTACCTGTTACCCGCGATTAGTACGCGAACGAGCTAGAGTCCGTTCCGAAGAGGACCTGCTCTAGGCCATCCAATTCTTGTGCTCCTGTTTGGTGGCTGAATGGTTGGTTAACAGCTCACTCATGAGTGGTCGCATCTGGCCCTGATACCGGTGTTGAATATGCCGCATACTCCAGCCACTGCAACGACCGGTTCCGAAGTTGACGAGACGCTTGAATGTCTAAATTGAAGCGCCGGCCGACGGCTGTTCGACTCCCATAGCACGCGTCCGTAGAGACAATCGAAATTTCGGAACGCCGATAGACCCTACTTCTTCAAGCCCTATCTCGATAAACTCCTTGCGCGCCAAAACTACGACTCATAGAATCGCAGTTATTGGTTAGGAAGCTGACTGCTGGAGGCGAGCGCTTTTGGCTCACGTATCCCAAGGTTCGTTTTTAGCCCAACCATCAATCACCGGAGGTAAACATGTCGAAGCGTATTGTTATTGTCGGGGCCGGCTTCGCCGGCATGTGGAGTGCGCTAAGCGCGGCTAGACTGCTCGATGAGCATGGCAGAAAAGACGTGGAAATCACGCTAGTTGCGCCGGACCCGCATCTGCATGTGCGCCCGCGACTCTACGAGGAAGGGCCTGCGAACTTCAGGGCTCCGCTTAACCAACTCTTCGACGCGGTGGGTGTGAACTTCGTGCAAGGCACAGTGGAACGCATTCACATCGAGCGTCGTGCGGTCGATGTGCTCAGCGTCGACCAGCAGCCCTTGACGCTTGCGTACGACCGCCTCGTGCTGGCGGCCGGCAGCCGGCTATACCGTCCGGCGATCCCTGGTCTGGCCGAGCACACTTTTAGCGTAGATCAGACCGACGAGGCAGTCGAGCTCGAGACGCATATCCGCGCCCTGGCATTGCGGCCGGATACACCCGCTCGCAATACAGTAGTGGTGGTAGGCGGCGGCTTCACTGGTATCGAGACGGCGGCGGAAATGCCATCACGCCTGCGCGCTGCGCTTGGCGAACAGGCGGACGTAAAGGTAATCATCGTGGAGCGTAGTGAGTCAATCGGCCCCGAGTTGGGAGCGGGCCCACGTCCGGTTATCGAAGAGGCGCTGCGCGATATCGGCGTGACGTGGCGACTGGGCACAAGCGTAACGTCGGTCGACTCCCACGGCGTCACGCTGGCAGATGGTCAGCGCATCGAATCAGGCACGGTGATCTGGACGGCCGGTCTGCGCGCGAGCCCGCTCACCGAGCAAATTCCCGGTCGTCGAGACGTGGCCGGGCGCCTCCATGTTGATCGGAACCTCGCCGTGGATGGGGTGACGGGTGTCTATGCGACAGGCGACGTGGCCTGCGCCGTTACGGACGACGAAGGCAACCAAACGATGATGTCATGTCAGCACGCTATGAACCTTGGCCGCTCAGCTGGCCATAACGTTGCTGCCGACCTGCTCGGGCTCAAGCAGATCCCGTATAGCCAACCGAAGTACGTGACGTGCCTGGACCTCGGTCCTTGGGGCGCGGTCTACACCGAAGGTTGGGAACGCGAGGTGAAGCTAAAGGGCAAGGAGGCGAAGCAACTGAAGCATCAGATCAATTCCGAGTGGATCTACCCTCCCCGCGCTGATCGCTCGGAGGCCCTAGCGGCTGCGGATCCGCTCCGGATCGTCGTTGCCTAAGCGTTTCGTTTCGGTCATGCCTGCACGCGGGAACCGTCAAGACGTCCCGCGTTTTTTTCGTCATGGACAAGCCGGCACAGCGATGAGCACCGCCAAGTCATCATTACAGACGGTCGCTGCGGCGATTAGTGGCTCGATCAGTGAACCAGTTGATAACCTGGCGCTTATAGCCGGTGGGGGCCTTCGAATACATACTGGCAGCGAGATCGGCAAGCGAATGCTTCTGAAGCTCCGCGCGCATGGCGCGCTCCGCCGCTTCCATCACGGCATGAATTGAACAGGTGCCGCGCGTGGCCCATGCGGGCGGTTCGCCATCGAACAATGCACACTGGGCACGCACCTCGCGACAGTCGAATACGCGCTTGTCGCCGTCGATGGCGTCGACGACATCCTGAACCGTAATCTCTGCGGCCGGTCGTGACAGCGCGAAGCCACCGCGAACACCCTCCGTGGACTCGACGATGCCGGCCTTCGCAAGCCGTGTGAAGAGCTTGGCCGCGTAGTCGACCGGGACACCCTGCATTTCAGCCAGATCGCGCGCGCTTGCCCCGGCCGTTGTTCCCGCAAGATACAGCAGGCAATGCAAACCGTATTCGACACCTGTACTGATGAACGACATGAAGATACGACGACTTGATATATCGGATTTAGTAGAGTACCCCAGCATGGGCATAAAGTCATGCCTGGATTTGAAGTGGCCGAGCGAACTCAGGCGCCAATTGTTGTTCGCTGAGCCTAGGTGATTTTCTTCGAACTTATCTGAACGTCCGATAGCAAGGGCGGAGCAACCTTCGCCATCGAGGGCGCCAGCGCGCGCCAGCACGACTCCGCATATTCACTCAGACTGTCGATGCTGAAGGTGGTCAAATCAAACGCCCCCTTCATGTCCCGCAGCTGCTGCATATGGAAATCCTTATTAGTGATGCGCGCCCTGGTCCATCCAAGAATAAGATATTGAGCGGACCCCGCGTAGGCCCGCTGTCTGGCTTTAGCCGTCGGTTGATTGTCCGTCCAGGCACGAACGCGAGTGACAGAAAATGGCCGATGGCGGCCGGGCGTTGAACTCCCCGGTCAAGCTGGCGGCGATATATGGGAACCCGTGGGAGCACCTAAGCGGCGTGGGTATGCAGACTGCGGCCGATTAGCGTCGCCGATCTACATTGCTGCGTCGTGCATCGGAACAAGCCCGCCTGCGCGCAGACTGACTTTGCGCGGGAATCAATGCGGATTTCGAGATTGATCGACACGGAGGCGTAAGGGTTAAGATGGAACTGATATCGTTGGCCGGGTGTGCGGCGATGCGGGCCGATGCGACTGGCGGATTCTTACACGCGGAGCTTGGCCAGAGCCTGTTGCCTGCGCCCACATTGCCGACATTGCTGTAGGCCTCTGGCTGCTTCACACTAACCGCTGCCGTTCGCATCGGGCCTGACCGCTGAGAACTACTCGCTCCCCGGGCCGCAAGAGATTTCCAGAAGCCCGACGGCAGTGACTCGGAGTTCGACCCAAGACTTCACGGTCGCGGGGGCGAAGCCGGCCAGCCGCCCGAGAAGTCGATGATGGCACCGGTCATAAAACGAGCTTTTATCGTGGCCAGGAAGGTAATCAATTCTCCGATCTCATCCGGCCGCCCAAGCCGGCCCGCAGGTACAGAGCACCTCACAAACTCACGCCCATCGGCGTCATCTACGAAACGTGCCTTTGGGTAATAGGCTTCACTGTAGAGAAAATTTGGCGCAATAGCATTGACTGCAATGTCATTTGGGGCCAACTCAATGACCAGCGATCGGACAAGGGCATCGGCTGCTGCACGCGCCATATCAGGAATCGCACCGCCAGGCATTGGCGAGCGTGTTCGACACGAGGTGATCATCACAATGTTAGCTCCGCCTTGACTCTCCAAGTGCGGTATCGCGCTTTGCAGCAACGCGAATGCTCGTACAACAAGTGCATCCAGCGTCTCGCCCAGCGCGCCGATTGGCGCCGTCTCCTTGGCGTGGTGGATCGCCGGGTGGTGGTCATTGCTAACGAGCGCGTCGATGCGGCCTGTCTCGGCCCATGTTGTCTCGAAGGCAGTGGCTGCGTCACCAGTGAGACGCCTCACGCGTTGCCCTCCTGCCGATCCTGCCCATGGATCGGATTCGGGAAAGCTCGTGTTATGCACGAAGACATTGAAGCCAGCAGCGATCAACGCTTCAACAGCCGGCAATCCTGCATAGCCGCAAGCGTTTGTGACGAAGGCAACTGGTGCGGTGCTGACCATGTCGTCTCCTACTTGCAGTCGGTACGGGGGATGGAGCCACCTGATCGCGATCTTCGCCGTCGCATTGACAGACGACGCTCAGTCGAGCTCTTCCAGCGCTTCCGAAATTTGCTTAGCGTGACCCTAGCGCTAGTTCCATCAATGCCATTTTCCTACCTGATCTGAAGCAGACAACCCCCTCAGATCTCGCGAAGGCTGTGGGGGCCAAAAGGGATTACCGCTGAGCCAGCTAAATAAAGTTGCAGGCAGCCGCCCTGTCTATGCTCTTAAGAACGCCTGTGTTGCCGAGTTCGCGCCGAAAGGCTTCAGGAGTGGTACCGGCGAAGAAGTGAAAGTCCTCGATGAGATGGGCTTGGTCGTAATAGCCGACCGCGACAGCAATACTCGCCCAGCTGGCATGATGGTTTTCGCGCGCCAAGTCAGTCGCGCGCGAAAACCGCATGAGCCGCACAAAGGTCTTTGGCCCAATGCCAACCGTTTCCAGAAACACGCGGCGCAGATGCCGTTCACTTATGCCCAGGTCGGAGGCCACGACGCCCACGTTTGCTTTAAGCATTCTCTTTGCGGCTTCGAATACCAGCGCTGAATGCCCTTGGTACAAGTTGTCAGGCGATAACCGCCCCGCAATGACTCTCTCCAGAATCACTGCCGCATCGGCGGGGCTTGTCGCAGTTAGCAGATCGTCGTATAGGCTTTGCGCGTCTGCGGCGCCCCAGACCTGATCCACAGGTACCACATATCCACGGAACGCAGAGGGGGACGCCCCCAGCACTGCCCTCGCGTGCACCAATTGGAGACGAGCCAATATGGTCCACTGCCCACCGCGAACGATCTTTCGGGTTACGCGTTGACGCGCCCCAAGTACGTGAATGTCCACGCCCCCGCTTATCGAAGAGCCGAGCCTCACTGCGAGGTGCAATTCGGGACGCGGAATCACAATCCTAGGTCCATCCTCATAGCATTCGTCGACGAACATTGCATCGATGACCGCCCGGACCGAGTTGCCTAGCGTTGACGGTTGAGTTAGGTTCGCACGAATATCCATGGACCGATTGTATTCGGGGTTCGGCCGCTGCGCGAACCATGTAGATGCTGTCCGTTTTTTCCAATTCAATCTTTCAACTTGGGAATACAGTCGCTCCGCGTCATTACTCGACTGGAGCGCTCGTATGAAGATTCTCGTAACCGGGGCAACTGGAAAAATCGGAAGCCGGCTCGTCAGAGACTTGACTCGACGTGGCTATCAGGTTCGCGCGCTGGTTCGCGATCGGCTGCACGCCGCACAACTAGAGGGGGATCACGTCGAAGTCGCCGAGGGCGATCTCCTTGATGCGGACTCCCTAGCAGCGGCTGTGCCAGGGACCGACGTAGTCGTGCACTGCGCAGCATTTTTCCGGGGCGCTACGGTGGAGCAGGCTTATAGCACTAACGATCTCGGCACGCGCAGCCTCGCCGCTGCGGCGCGTGCCGCAAGTGTGAACAGGTTCATTTTCATGAGTACAGGGTTGGTCTATGGGCCGACCAGGGGCCTTACAGCGAGCGAAGTCGACCCTTGCGCGCCGACAATGGCCTATCCAATGAGCAAGCTCGCGGCCGAGCGATTCCTGCTCGGCCTTGATGATCTAGATGTGCGAGTGCTGCGGCTGGCTTTTGTGTATGGCGACGGAGATCCACATGTTCAGGAACTGATACCACTCATGCAGGGCTGGCCCGCCAACCAGCGCATGTCGGTCGTACATCATGCAGACGTAGCTCAAGCTGTTGTTCGCGTGCTGGAGGCTTCAGCACTTTCGCACCGCATCTATAACGTGGTTGACGACGAAGCTCCCACGATTGCCGAGCTCTTTGCGTCCGTCGGAGCTGAACCTCCAAACGGCTCGACTCCAGAACGCGCAGCGGATTTCGACACGCTGCTCGAGGGTCGTCGAGTTCGCGAAGATCTCGATTTCAAGCCCAAGTTTTCGCGGTTTGCGGACGCCCTTTCCGCGCACGCCCTCTAGAGTCATTGACTCTACGCCGGAGCTAGGGCTTTCTTGCATTGGCAGGGATGTTCGTATCAGTTTTCTTGAGCGACCCGCACCGGATGTTTGGAACGCAGCTAATGATCACTCGTGGAAGAAAATCTAAGCAATGCGGGCTGCAGATTGTGTGGCCGTTTGATTGCAAGAGGTAGTTGTTTGCATGTTGTTCCTCTTGATTGGCCGCCGTCAGAAAATACGAAGCATCCGACAGCGGTAACGAATGGATCGATGGTTGCGGTGTCGATGCGCACATCGGCGATGCGTCAGTCAGACACCGCTGGATCGTATTGACCTTAGGCGAGCAGCGAAACGCCGACGCGCTGCGCCGCCTCGACCGCCGCGCGATGCAACGGCAGGCGTCCTTCCACCTCGGTGGAAGAGATGAGCAATACTTTGTTGACGTCAGCAAATGCGGTTGTAAGCGTTTCAGGCCGGGTGTAATCGGCCTCTCGCACCTTCACGCCTCGCTTGGCAAGGTCTTGTGCCTTGCCGGGGTTCCGCACCGCCGCCACGATTTGGTCAGCGGGAACAGTTTCCAGCAAAGCGTCAATGACCAATCGGCCAAGCTGGCCCGTTGCGCCTGTAATGGCATACATGTCGTGTCCTCTCTTTGATTCGATTGAAGAGATTCAAAGTGTACGGACGAACGTTTCCCTTGGAAACTATATACCTATCAGTTACCATTATTTTCAGGTTACCGGCCGGAATGCAGGTAACCATCGGGAAACCTCCATGGAAATGCAACGATGAGCCTAAAGATGCGTAAGAAGGTGGCTCCGCCGCCTGGCGGCTGCCCCATGTCGAAATGTATGGCCTTGCTCAGTGGCCTCTGGACGCCTGAACTCGTCTGGTGTCTGAGTAATGGGCCACGCCGATTTTCGGAATTGCGGCGCGACAATCCGACGATCACTGCTAAGGTACTAACCGGGAGACTGCGCGATCTGGAAGCGCGAGGCGTGCTCGAACGCAATGTCCTGGCGACTTCGCCGCCGTCTGTGGAGTACGGGTTGACGTCGCTGGGACGAGAGCTCCTGCCGGCGATCACCTCCATCGTGGAAGTCGGGTCCCGCCTGTTGCTTCGCGAGACTTCTGGCAAGAGCTCACAACGCGCGAGACCGGAGCACGTCAAGGTTCGCACCACACCGCAGCGTCCATCGCAGCAGAGTGCCGACTTTGACGTCCAGATAGAATAAAGAATGGGTGGAAAAGGCAGATTTTGGTGGGTAAGGCAAAGTCCTTTCAGTATCGAAAGATCCGGCCTCGTCGCTGAGATTCCCTCGATAGACATTCGACGTCTTAGCGCGCTGGGGAAATACCTCGCACGGAAGTCATCCGTTGCGGACACGACCGTATGCGTTCTCAACAACGGAACCTAGGTGTGCGAAATTGCGCGCTTACATTCAATTGAGGCCCGCATCGCCTGCACAGCCCGGCCTTTGTCAACGTGTGAAGATTCAGTACGGTGTAGGCAACCCTACTTGCCGCGTGAAGGGAAGGCTGTTACGCGAGAGATTGAGGCCTACTAGTCAACGCGGTGGCGAGGGCGGCCACAAACGCATCGATAGCGTCCTCATCCAGCGCAGCGGTCGTAACGCGAAACCCCGGCGCGCTCTCCAGCGTAAAACCGGCACCAGTACGGATGCGCCAGCCGCTGCTGAGCAGGCTCTGCGCGACAGAAGCCTCGTCCGAGCACGGCACCCAGATATTGAAGCCGGCGGTGCCGACTGTCTCAATACCGATGTCACGCAGTGCCCTCTGCATATAGGTATAGCGATGACGATAGATTCGCCCCGCATCCCGAACTAGCGACAGAATGGCCGGCTGTTGCAGCAAGCCACCGACGAGTCGTTGTAGCAGCAAACTGACCCAACCCATCGCATATGCCTGTGCGCGCGAAATCCGCGCCACAGTCAACGCATCACCTGCGGCGATCGCGACCCGCATGTCCGGCCCCAAAAACTTCGACACTGAACGCGTCACGAGCCAGCGCTTGGCGTTTGCCGCGAGGATGTTGCGGTAAGGCGCCAACTGCAGCAAGCTTGAGTGGTCATCATCGATAAACAGAGCGTGCTCTGCGTTGGCGACGATTGCAGCCAGTTGGCTCGCTCGCTCGGCAGAGGTGCAGATACCCGTAGGATTCTGGGCTCGAGTACTCAAGATTACTGCCTTGCAACCGGCCTTGATGGCCGCCTGCAACGCTTCTGGACGCACGCCGTGGGCGTCCAGAGCCATCGGCACGGGCTTCAAGCCTATGGATCGTGCGAGGCCAACCGTGGTTGCGTATGCAGGGTCTTCCATGGCGACCGCATCGCCCGGAGACAGGCAAACTCGCAGCACGATATCAAGCACCGCCATTGTGCCGCTTCCCACGAACAGCGCATCTGCTGGGATGCCGTCTGCTTCAAACGATTGTCGTGCCCACTCCATAAGCGGTACCGCTTCATTCGAATCCCCATACAGCATCGGATCGGTGGAGATCTTTTGGAGTTGGGCTCGCACCATCAGCGCGCTGGGCAACAACGAACGATCGGGATTGCCTCCATGGACGGGAATGACACCATCGTGCGTCTGCGTCCAACCGGTGACCGCTTCTGAGGTGATAGGGCCGCCAACTACAGAACCATTACGCCCCGAACTGAAGATCAGCCCCGCGTTCTGCAGCATGCGGTACGCCGAGGCCACTGTGTTCTTGTTGACCTGCCAGCGCTCGGCTGCGTCTCTTACCGTCGGCAATGCATCGCCGGCGCGCAGCTCTCCGCGCACGATCCGATCTTCCAGGCTTCTGAAAATCTCCGCTGCTTTCATGGGAATGATCTGTCCTGCCGGTTTGTCCCGATCTCTCTAACACGTAAAAGTATAGCTCTGGTAAGCCCCGCCGGTTGCCGAGCAGCCTCATACAAGGGGAAACACTTATATGGTCTCTTGGCTCAAGCGACTATTGTACTAGTACAACATTATTTCGATCCTGACCTTGACCTGCCAAAGGGAGAAACCATGAATCTCACCGATGACGCTGGTGTTGCCGCGCTTAACGAGTTCGAGATAGAAGCCGCACGCCACCGCCGCATGCTGACATTCCTATTCACGGCCTTCGCACTGTTTTACTTCGGTCTGTTGGTCGCCGCCGCCTACTTCCCGTCGCTGTGCGCAATTCGGCTGGTCGGCCGCATCAACGTAGGCATGCTCTTCGTTGTTTCGCAATACCTGTTCGGCTGCCTCGTCGCGTGGATTTATGTCGCACGCATGCGTAGGACCGACACTGTCATGCACTCCATTCTTTTTTGAGTTGTGAGGCCATCACCATGAACTTTCGCTATCGACCAACACGTGCGTGCGCGCGAACACTTGCGCTGGCCTCGTTGGCTGCTTTTGGGTGTTTCTCACAAAGCGCACACGCTGCCGCCGCCGGCGCGGTAGCGCCTCAATATCGCTGGCTAGCGTTTGCCGCCTTCGCCTCCATGATCGTGCTGACCCTCGTCGTCACTTACTTCTCGGCGCGCAGGGGGCAGTCGGCCGCTGAGTTTTACACCGCCGGCGGTGGAATCAGCGGCATGAAGAACGGCTTCGCTATTGCAGGGGACTATCTTTCAGCGGCTGCATTCCTAGGCGTCTCCGGCCTTATCGCGATCTACGGATTTGACGGCATGCTGTATGTGGCCGGCTTCTTCATCGCGTTCATTCCCATCCTCCTGCTAATAGCCGAGCCCTGCCGAAACCTAGGCCGTTACACGTTCGGTGACGTGCTTGCTTGCCGCAACGGATTCCGGGCCTCCAAGCTCGTCGCTGCGGTGTCCAGCGTGATCGTGTCGGTGTGCTATCTGATTCCGCAGATCGTCGGCGGCGCCGTGCTGGTACGCGCCCTTATCGGTATCGAATATGAGGTCTCCGTTATTGCCACAGGGGCGCTCATGATGGTCTATGTGGTGTTCGGTGGTATGCGTGCCACAACGTGGGTACAGATCATCAAGGCAGTGTTGCTTATCACCACATGCTTCGTCATGGTGGTGCTGTCGTGGTCGCCGTTCGGTTTCTCGGCAAACGCGCTGTTCGACGCACTGACACAGAGCACCGACATGCAGGCGCATGTCGCGCAGCTGACCGGGTCGACCACGGATGTGCAACGCTTCTTCGAGCCAGGGCTGTATCTTAAGAATCCCGTCGAGCAGATTTCCCTTGGACTTGCACTCATTCTCGGCACTGCGGGCATGCCACACATCCTGATGCGCTTCTTCACAGTACCGGACGCGCGCGCCGCGCGCTCCTCGGTTCTATGGGGCATGCTGCTGATCGGCGGCTGCCATTTGTTGATTATTGCCATAGGCTTTGCCGCGGCATATTACGTAGGCGCAGTGTCAATTACCGCACTCGACAAAGGGGGCAACCTTGCGGCGCCGCTGCTGGCGCAGATGCTCGCGGGCGGCGCGAACACGGCGATGGGCAACCTAGCCATGGCTATGGTAGCGGCGATCGCATTCGCAACGATTGTCGCGGTTGTGGCGGGGCTGACGCTTGCGGCATCTTCTGCGCTCGCCCACGACGTGTACGTCGGCGCGATCAAGGGTGGAACCGCAACGCCGCGTGAACAACTTGTCGCAGCCAAGCTGGCTGCCATTGGCGTGGGTATGATTAGCATCTGCATTGGGCTGCTGGCCAAAGGGCAGAACGTGGCGCAGTTGGTTAGTCTTGCGCTCGCGGTAGCAGCGTCCGCGAACCTTCCCGCACTGCTCCTCACTCTGTACTGGAAGCGCTGCAACACTATCGGAGTCGTGCTCGGCGTACTCGGTGGCACTATCTGCGCGATCGGATTGGTTCTGGTATCACCGAATATGTCATACCCTGTACTTCAGCAGAAGGAGGTCCAGCGTACGCTCGTTATGGCTGAGACCGAACTAGCGACGCTCTCGGGCCTGCGCGACCGGGCTCCTGCTGACGACGTCAGGATGGCCACTACGCGCAAAACTATTGACGAGGCACGCACGCGCCTAGAAGCGCTTCGCGCAGGGTCACAGACTAGCATCGTCGGCCTGTCGGCGCCGCTGATCAATTTGCGTAACCCTGGGCTGATCTCAATTCCGTTCGGATTCTTGTTAGTCATATTGGGCAGTTTTGCCACTTCCGCGGAAACGGATCCGCGTGTCTGGCAGCAACTGCGGTTGCGTCGCTACACCGGCCGTGGACGGTCGGAGGCGACGTCACACTGAAAGTGCCGAAGCAACGAAAACAAAAAGGGCCGCTAGATACAGCGGCCCTTTTTTCACGAGTAGGCACATCATGCCTCAGCTGAAAGCCCTTCTTGGTAGGCCTTCGCTGTTGCAAGACGTTGTGCGGTAATGGGCTCGGCTCGCTGCTTTACGGCTTCCAGTATGGACGCTGGTGCGGTCCGTGGCGAACCGGCGTTGAACGGGGGCTTGGGATCGTAGTTCATGTACAACTGCAGTTCTTGCGCTACGGTTTCACCACGCAGCAGCGAGACCATAATGAGCGAGCCGTCGATTCCAGACGTTACGCCGCCGGCGCTCACGTACTTACCGTCGATGACGATACGGTCTTCGCTTGGGGTTGCACCGAAGAACGGTAGGGCGTCCATAGCGGTCCAGTGCGTGGTCGCGCGTCTGCCTTGCAGCAGCCCCGCCGCGCCGCATAGCAAGGCGCCAGTGCACACGGAATAAACGTAACGGGCCGAGGCCGCTTGCCGGCGTATGAAACCGAGCACTTCCTCGTCAGACATCAACGCTTCCTGGCCGTAGCCGCCAGGCACAAGCAAGACGTCGAGTTGCGGGGCTTCGTCGAACGTCGTATCGGCGAGCAGTTGCATTCCGGCCATGTCCCGAACGGGCTGCTTGTCTTTCCAAAGCGTCATGAAGGTTGAATTGGGCACGCGCGCGAGTGCTTCAAACGGGCCGGTGAAGTCGCATTGGTCCATTTTCGGGAAAATGATGCCGCCGATCTTCAAATGAACGTCGTTCGGAATTGGGGTCATGATGTATCCAAAGAGTCGCAATATTAATGAACTATCTCAAACAATGTTTGAACTAAGACAATAGACTCTCCAAATACCGAAGTCAACCGCCGGCGGGCGATAAAAGCGCGGTGAAGGCGCGCGCTTCGTCGGCGCGGGCCAACTGCGCTTTTGAGGACCTTGTCAATACAGCGAAGTGCCGCCTGCAGCCTGGATAGCCGATAGTCCGCGATATGAGAGCAAAACTCTCCCCCTGCGGGACGTACCATGGAGATCGGTAGGCATCCGAAGTAGAACAGCGAGGCTTAATGGTCGCGATCGGCAGCGTAGCGCGGACCCCGCACCCGATCGCACCTGACTTGGCCCGTCGGCCAAAAGCCCACCCGCAAAAATTCTTAGCTCAGTGTGATGAGACGTACTGTGCGTTGGCGAACGCTGCCGGGAGGGAGAAGCCTTCACGCATGCGCTTCGTCTCCGCTGCCGGCGTCAATTTAAACAATCTCTTGAATTCCCTGCTGAACTGGGACGGACTCGTGTAGCCGACGGCATGACTTGCCGCCTCTGCTGTAACGCCCTCGCGCACCATCAATAGGCGAGCCTGATGCAGACGCGTAGTCTTAACGTATTGCATCGGCGACACCTGAGTGATTGCCTTAAAGTGGCTGTGGAACGTCGGAACACTCATTCCTGCCTCCTCGGCCAGCTGCGCTACGTCGAGGGGTTGGGTATAAGCGGTATGGATAAGGCGTAATGCCCTGCCTATCTTGCCAAACTGGCCTCGCATGGCCAGTGCCTCGCGCATCGAAGCTCCTTGAGCACCAGTCAGTACTCGGAAATAGATTTCACGAAGCAGGCTGGGCCCCAACACAGCTGCCTCAAGCGGTCGATGCATCGTTTCGAGAAAGCGCAGTACGGAAGCATGCATCGCTCCATCCATCGGTGTCGACATCATGCTGTTAGGTACCTGCGCTTGCTCGTTTCCACCCTCCCGATCTATAAGAACTAACAGTTCAGCTGCAACTGTGAAATCGAGGTGGAGGTAGAGAGCTAGCAAAGGGTGCTCTGGCGTAGCGTCGGTTTCCATGCTGAACGGCACGGGTACGGATACAGCCAAATAGTGATGCTCGTCGTATAGGTAAAGCTGGTCGCCGAAGTAACCTCGCTTGCTCCCCTGGCAGACGATTACGATGCCCGGATCGTATAGAACCGGCGTACGAGCTAACGCGCGGTTCGAGCGCAGAATGCGTACGCTTGGCATTGCAGTGAGGTTATAGCCCTCCTCCGGAGCCAAGACTCTGAGCAAGTTAACCATCCGTTGTTTGCTTCTAGACGATAGGGCGGAGCCAAAGGCTGAGTTCCGATCCAGATTCATAGCTTTAGGCAAGAAAAATACGGAAACGTGAATTAGCGGAATCAAGTCGTCAGACTAGCATGCACTCTCCCTTCAACCTCTAGGAGAGTCTCCAGTGGCATCCAAGAAGATCCTGCTTATCACCGGCGTCAGCAGCGGATTTGGCCGGGCACTTGCGCAAGAGGCCGTCGCAGCCGGCCACACAGTGGTAGGCACTGTCAGAAGTCAGGAAGCAAAGCGTGATTTCGAGTCGCAGTTTGGGCATGCGGCCTTCGGGCGGATACTCGACGTAACCGAATTTGGGACAATCAATAGCGTGGTCGCGGAAGTGGAAGCGAACGTAGGCGCCATCGACGTCCTGGTCAACAACGCCGGCTACGGACAGGAAGGCGTTATGGAGGAGTCGCCTTTGTCAGAGATGCGACGGCAGTTTGACGTAAACGTCTTCGGTGCTGTCGCAATGATGAAGGCCGTACTGCCATATATGCGCAAACGTCGGCGAGGCCGCATCCTTAACATTACTTCCATGGGCGGATACATCACCATGCCGGGAATTGCTTACTACTGTGGCAGCAAGTTTGCGCTTGAGGGCATCTCTGAGGTGGTGGGCAAAGAGGTCAAATCTTTGGGCATCGCCGTGACCGCCGTCGCGCCAGGCTCATTCCGCACTGATTGGGCAGGCCGCTCGATGACACGTACGCCCCGCTCGATATCCGACTACGACGCAATCTTCGATCCAGTTCGCAAAGCACGCGCCGAGAAAAGTGGCAAGCAATTGGGAGATCCCGCAAAAGCAGCACGCGCAATGTTAGCAGTCATTACGTCGGATCGTCCGCCTGCACATCTCCTGCTTGGTAGCGACGCACTTGGACTCGTGCGGGAGAAATTGTCTGCTCTCGCGGATGAGATTCGTGAGTGGGAAACCTTAACGCTATCGACGGACGGCTGAGAACTCTCTGTGATAAGAAATGAGCCTGCGAACGTGCCTTTTGCTTGAAGTGCGGCAGGCCTCCCTTTCGATAGCCGCTGACGCAACGACTCCAAACTGTGAGCGTCGCCACTCAATGAGATATCCGCATGAGACGTGCGGCAGATTCCTCTGGCGCTCGTACAAAACGCTATTCCGCCGACAAGCTGCGTGGCAACTGTGAAAACCCAAGCTCACGCTTGTCGACCCCGTTACGAAGCTCGTGGATGTATTGACGCGGCGCGAAACCCATGACTCTCTTGAAAGCGGCACCGAAAGCGCTCTCCGATTCGTAACCGAGAGCTGGCGCAAGGGCAGATATTTTTTCACGGCCCTTGGCCAAGCGGTCGGCCGCTATCAGCATGCGCCAAAGGGTGAGGTATTCGAGTGCTGGCATCCCCACCCTTGCTTTGAAGTGAGCAGCAAAGCTGGACCGCGACATGCCGGCCTCCTTCGCCAGGCTGTCCAGCGTCCAACGTTTTCCGGGCTCAGAATGCATCGCACTTAAGACGGCATTCATTCGGTTATCAGCCAACGCAAGCAGCCAGCCCGGCCCTGCTGTTGAACCTTGTACGAGATGCAACCTGAGGGCTTCGACAAGCAATGTCTGCGCAACATGCTCAGCGATCAATGCGCTCCCTGGAGCAGGCTCCCGCAATTCGCGCATGAGCCGCTCGATAGACGTTCGCAATGTCGCTTTATCAGTCTCGCTGGTGAAGTGGAGTACCGGCCGTGAATACCAAGAGATCCAGGCCACCAAGCACCGCTACCAGGGCGCCGATCTCGCGGACGATCCGGCGCACGTAGAGCGCAAGCGCTGCCTGCGCACGCGGGTTGTCGGCCTCGCGCGGAATCAGGTCGCGCGGGTCGGAAGACAGCCCTGACACGCCAAGCAGACCCGATTCGTGATACAGCACGTGCCCGACCTGTGCTGGGGAAAGATGCTCCGTCTCCATCATGTAGAGCACTGCCCCCGGATCGAGCGAGCCACATCGCGTCCCCATCATCAGGCCTTCGAGCGCGGAAAACCCCATCGTAGTGGCCACGCTCTTCAGCCCGTGCATTGCACACAGGCTGGCGCCGCTGCCCAGGTGCGCGACGATGGTTCGCCCGCGGGCGATGTCGCCATGCCGTTCGGGCAAGGCCATCGACATGTACTCGTACGACAGCCCATGAAAGCCATAACGCCGCAGGCCACGCTCCCATGCACTGTAAGGCAACGGCAGCATCGTCTCGACCTGTGGCAGCGTGTTGTGGAACGCGGTATCGAAGCAAGCAACTTGCGGCACGTCGGGCAAGCCCGACAGAAGCGCCTCGATGGCTTCCAATGCAAACGGCTGATGCAGCGGCGCCAGCGGAATGTAGCTGCGCAGATCGGAAAGCACCTCCGCGTTCACGCGTACCGGCGCAAAGTACTTGGCGCCGCCATGCACCACCCGATGGGCCACGGCCTTCAGCCGGCGGCCTTCCAGCCTTTGCTCGACACGCTGGCGAATGTGCATGAGCGCGGCGTGATACGGCTGTACACCGTCAAGCTCCAGCGCCTGTGTCGGCGCGCCAGCCTCTGTCGCCGTGGGGTGTTCAGTGCCGATCCCCTCCACTTTGCCGTTCCACATGGGCGCAAGCGGCAACGGGTCCAAGGTGGCATCGAACAACGCAAACTTGATGCTCGATGAGCCGCAATTCAGTACGACGATGCAATCGTTCATGGCGGCAAGCTGCGGTAGCGGTGAGCCAGCAAGGTGGCAAGCGCGCACGACGCGATGCGCGATTCACGCGAGTCGGCACGGCTGGTCAACACAATGGGCACGCGGGCGCCGAGCACAATGCCCGCGCTGGCAGCCCCGCCAAGGTATTCCAACTGTTTGGCGAGCATGTTGCCGCTTTCCAGATCGGGCACCACCAGCACATCGGCCTGCCCTGCCACTTCCGAGACGATGCCCTTGATGCGCGCGGCAGCGGCAGATACCGCGTTATCGAAAGCCAGTGGCCCGTCCAGCACACCGCCTTCAATCTGGCCGCGGTCCGCCATCTTGCACAGTGCGGCCGCATCGAGCGTGGCCGGCATGCGCGGGTTCACGGTCTCGACCGCCGCAAGGATCGCCACCCGGGGGCGTTCCACGCCAATCGCATGGGCCAGATCGATGGCGTTGCGGACGATGTCCGCCTTCTGATCGAGGGTCGGCGCGATGTTGATGGCGGCGTCCGTCACGATAAACGGCCGCGGATACACGGGCGACTGCATCAGGAAACAATGGCTGATCCGGCGCTTCGTACGCAGCCCCGCTTCGTCGCGCACGACCGCTGCCATCAATTCATCGGTATGCAGGCTGCCCTTCATGAGCGCCTCTGCCCTGCCCTGCGTGACAAGCTCCACCGCGCGGGTGGCAGCGGCGCTGCTGTGCGGCACGTCTTCAATCTCTATGCCACGGAGGTCAAGGCCGGCATCGGCGGCTACGCGCATCAGCTTGGCGTATGGCGCGACGAGGCAAGGCACGATCAGGCCTTCAGCGTGCGCGTCCATCACGGCTGTCAGGCTCAGCGCATCGCACGGATGGACGATGGCCATGCGGACTGCACCAAGAGGTCGCACATGGTCGAGCAGCCGGTGCATACCGTCACTGCCGGTGGTGATACGCACATCCGGCAGTGTGGTGCGCGGACGCTCGATCCGCTCGGTGGGCGCGATGACCTCGGCCTCGCCCGTGATGGCCACCGTGCCGCTGTCGTTTGTACACGTGCATGCCAGCGTGACCCGCTTTCTTTCGTCCTCTTTGCTGACCACCGTCACGCGGATGGTCAACGTGTCGCCCACGCGCACCGGTGCAAGGAATTGCAGGGTCTGCCCAAGGTAGATCGTTCCCGGGCCGGGCAAACGGGTCCCGAGCAAGGCGGAAATGAGTGCTCCGCCCAGCATGCCGTGGGCGATCACGCCGTGAAAGCGCGTGGATGCGGCAAATTCGGGGTCGAGGTGCTGCGGGTTGACGTCCCCGGACAGCACGGCAAAGAGCTGGATGTCCTCCGCCGTGAGGGTGCGCAGGATGGCCGCAGTGTCGCCAACGGCAATTTCGTCAAAGGTGCGATTGCGCACCACGCTAAGGTCGCTGCCCGGCAGCAGCGCCGGCGGTGCAGGCAAATGATCGGGGCCCATGTGCGCTCGTCAGGAAGTTTTGCGGAGTTGACCGTTGCCCTTGCCGGAGGCACGCAAAAGGGTCGGGTTCGACTGCTCGCTTGCGGAACGCGGCAATGCATCGCCCGGCAAGCCCCACGTCGACAGCATCCCCTGCAGCGCCGTGTGGATCGGCATGGCATTGCCGGCCGTGCTCAGCGCCCGGACGGAAGCCTGCTGCCATTCCAGCATGACGCGTTGGTAATCCGCCACGAAGCTCGACTGGTTCGAGATGGCGGTCTGCAGCACCCCTTGCAGCACATCCATGGCCCGCTGGCTGCTCTGCCAGAATGCGTTGGGTAGCAGCGCAGCAAACGCGTTCCAATCCTCGACGCTTTGCAGGTCGGCCAGCGCAGACTCCGTGCGGGCAACGTCTGCGGCCAGTAGCTCGGCGCCGAGTTCATACCAGCGCTGCCGCGTTGCCTTGAGCAGACCCAACGTCTGCAGTCCGAATGCAATCTGCGCCTTTTGAAGCGCGAGAGGAACGTTGGCGGGTGTATCCATGTTGGGCTCCTTAAGCCATCTGGCTGATGGTTTGGCGAAAGCGTGTCAATGATGCGAGAAACAGCACGGTGCCGATTACGCAGATGGCCAGACATTGAGGCCACACCACCAGTCCCATCGACCAGACCTTGGACCAGATCCCCGCGTTGTTTCTCCACACGCATCTATTTCTCCAGCACGTAGGTGCCGGGCGCGTCGGCCAGTGGCGGCAATCCTGGAACGCCCATCTTCGGCGGTTTGACCAGCGCGGAGCCCGATGCATGTGCAACGAGCCATGCGTGCCACGCCGGCCACCACGAACCGTCGGTGGCGGGCGCCGATGCCAGCCAGTCATCCGGCCCCGCCGATGTCTCGCCTGTGTGGCGTGTCTGCATCTGGAACCTTCGATGCGAGTTGGTGGGCGGGCTGACGATGCCGGCGTTATGACCGCCGCTGGTCAACACGAACGTCAGCTCCGCCTCGGTCAGGTGATGCAGCTTGTAGACGGAGCGCCAGGGCGCCACGTGGTCGGTCAGCGTGCCCACCACGAAGATGGGCAAATCGATCTCGTTGAGTGCCACCGGCTTGCCGTTGACGGGATAGTGGCCCTCGCTCAGGTCGTCGTTCAGGAAAAGATGCCGCAGGTACTGGCTGTGCATGCGCGCGGGCATGCGCGTGGCGTCGGCGTTCCAGGCCATCAGATCGTTCATGGGTGCGCGGTCGCCCAGCAAGTATTCGCCCACCAGGCGCGACCACAGCAAGTCGTATGAGCGCAGCATCTGGAAAGCCCCGGCCATCTGGCTGGCGCGCAGATAGCCGGTCTGCTCCATCTGCGCTTCAAGCAGGCTGACCTGTGCCTCGTCGATGAACAGGCCCAGTTCGCCCGGCTCGCAAAAGTCAGTCTGCGCGGCAAAGAGCGTCATGGACGCCAGCCGTGCATCGCCATCGCGTGCCATGGCAGCCGCAGCGATGGCCAATAACGTGCCCCCCAGGCAGTAGCCGGCGGCGTGGACGCGCTGGCCCGGCACGATGGCATTGACGGCATCGAGCGCGGCAAAGACGCCGAGCTTGAGGTAGTCATCCATGTCGAGGGCGCGATCCGCCTCGTCGGGGTTCTTCCAGGAGATGCAGAACACGGTATGGCCCTGCTCGACCAGATAGCGGATCAGCGAGTTCTGCGGCGACAGATCCAGGATGTAGTACTTCATGATCCAGGCCGGCACGATCAGGATGGGCTCGGCCTGGACCTTGCCCGTAGCCGGTGCGTACTGGATCAACTCGATCAGGCGGTTGCGCAAGACCACCTTGCCGGGCGTGATGGCCACATCGCGGCCCACCATAAAGCGTTCGGTACCGGCAGC
The DNA here is from genome assembly GCF_002256165.1 of Ralstonia sp. PBBBR1. NCBI lineage: Bacteria > Pseudomonadati > Pseudomonadota > Betaproteobacteria > Burkholderiales > Burkholderiaceae > Ralstonia > Ralstonia sp. PBBBR1. Next base: position 29,983 of record NZ_NKIL01000005.1, read on the forward strand.
CGGCGCACCGCTCATGGAGCGCTCCAGATCGTCAAGCGCATTGAGCGCGCCGCGCACAAGGTTGGTGCCGTGCTGCTCAAAGGTCCGGCGCAGGACAATGGGGTTGGTTGCCAATTGGTTGCCCGGCGACATCATGTCGAGCCATTGACGCGCAGCAAAGGCGACCACGTCCTCATGGTGCTTGGCGACACCCCACACGCCGCGCGTGGCGGCCTCCCACCATTGTTCTGTCAATAGGAAGGACTGGTGCAGCACGTTGAACGGCCACAGGCGCCACTCGTCGGCCGCGAAACGACGGTCGCGGGCCGGCGGCTGGACGCAAAGACACGCGTTCTGAGGGCCGGACGCCATGCAGTTCCGGATGTAACCCTCGAGTTGTTGGGCCTGCGTTAGCGCCAATCGCCATAGATCCAGCCGCTTGCCCGGTGAGCCGGCCAGATGCAGCGCCCAATCGAACAGGGCCAGTTGCATTGATGCAATCGAAAGCGAATTGGACGCGCGGGCAAGCGCCGCGTGAAATGGTAGGTCGATCTGCTCTGCAGTCGGCGAAGACGGCACGGGGGCGGTGCGCATGGTCGGGGCGTCAAACGATTGCGAAATATGCAATCCATTAGATGCCAGGGGCTACGGCCCGGACTTGATGCACCTCAAACTGGGACAAGAGGGCCGACTCTAGGTGGTTTCACAGAAACGACATCTGCGGTTGCCTGCCAGTCGTCGCAGTGGCGGTGGCGACGGAGTTCCGCGGTTGGGAGTGGACATGAGCGCGCTGCTTTCATATCGCGCCGATGCCGCTCGGTTCGGGCTGGAACCGCGGATTCCAAGAGGCCCGGTCAACGGGCCACCGGCCTAAATGGGTGTGTTAGAGTCCGGCGGGGAAAACGCGGCGGACTGCAACATCGGGCCCAGATTTCCATCGCGCTCCAGGTTGTGCCCGCGAATCTGTCGCAACCACAGGATGCATTGAGCGCAACGCGCCGACTCCATCAGACGAGATGCAATCTCCACTGCTCGGGCCAAAATAGGCCCAGGGCAGTGCAAACTCCTGCAAATGGCGCGGCAAAGCCATTTGTGGTTGAGGTACCCATCTGGATTCATATCGGTGCACTCGCAGCCCCTGACTACCACCTCGTCATCGAGGCGCAACACAACATCCATTTAGAGAAAACCGTGTTCATTTGCATCAACCAGAGCTGCGGCACGCAGTGGCAGCTTTCCGACGTCGTGATCAAAGACGAGGGCCAAGGGCCGCTGTTCCGCTGTGCGCTGTGCGGCGCACGCAACTATGTCGAACGCTTCGAAGCTGCCGACGGCACCGTCGTCTACGAACAACTCGAAGGCAAGCCGTACAAGTGACCCAGCGCAACAACATGACCCTCGAACCGACCGCCACGCCCTTCAGCACCTTAGCGCTCGCCCCGGCTGTGCTCGCGAACCTTGCGCAGCTCGGCTATACCGACATGACGTCGATCCAGGCCGCAAGCCTGCCGATCGCCCTTGCCGGCCACGATCTGATCGCGCAGGCAAAAACGGGCAGCGGCAAAACCGCTGCGTTTGCGCTGGCCCTGCTCGCACGGCTCGACGCGCGCAGCTTCGACGTGCAGGCGATGGTGCTGTGCCCTACGCGCGAACTTGCCGATCAGGTGGCGCAGGAGATCCGCCGCCTGGCCCGTGCCGAAGAAAACGTGAAGGTGCTGACGCTGTGCGGCGGCACACCGATGCGCCCGCAGGCCGCAAGCCTGGAGCACGGCGCCCACGTCATCGTCGGCACGCCGGGCCGCATCATGGACCATCTGGAGCGCGGCAATCTCGCGCTCGGTGCACTGAAGACGCTGGTGCTGGACGAAGCAGACCGCATGCTCGACATGGGCTTCTTCGACGACATCGCAACAGTCGTGCGCCAGTGTCCAGCCGATCGGCAGACGCTGCTGTTCTCGGCGACGTACCCGGAAGGTATTGCAAAGCTGAGCCAGCGGATTCTGCGCAACCCGAAGGAAGTGAAGCTCGAAGAGCGCCACGACGACAGCAAGATCCGCCAGCGCTTCTACGAGGTGACCGACAGCCAGCGGCTGCATGCGGTGGGGCAACTGCTCAAGCACTACCGTCCGGTCAGCACGCTCGCGTTCTGCAACACGAAGCAGCAATGCCGAGACCTGCTCGATGTGTTGCGCGCGCAGGGCATTCACGCGCTTGCGCTGCATGGCGAACTCGAACAGCGTGAGCGCGACCAGGTGTTGATCCAGTTCGCGAACCGCAGTTGCTCAGTGCTGGTTGCGACCGACGTTGCCGCGCGAGGGCTCGATATCGCCCAGCTTGAAGCGGTGATCAACGTTGACGTGACGCCCGATCCCGAAGTGCACGTGCACCGGATTGGCCGCACAGGCCGCGCCGATGAGAACGGCTGGGCATTAAGCCTCGCCAGCATGGACGAGATGGGGCGCGTCGGCAATATCGAGCAGGCGCTCGGCCGCGAGGTCGAATGGCACCAGCTCGACGAGCTGGATACCGGCAATGACGCACCACTACTGCCGCCAATGGAAACGCTGCAGATTCTCGGCGGCCGCAAGGAGAAAATCCGCCCCGGCGATGTGCTCGGCGCACTGACCGGCGATGCGGGTTTTCGCGGCGACCAGATCGGCAAGATCAACGTGACCGAATTCTCGACCTACGTCGCGGTCGAGCGTGGCATCGCACGCGACGCGCTGCGCAAGCTCAACGCCGGCACGGTGAAGGGCAAGAAGGTCAGGGTCCGGCTGATGGAGGAGTGACGCCCTGCCCTGCGCCGCGAGCGGTTGCGGCTCGCAGGGCGCGTGCGACTCAACCCAGCATGGCAGCGGCAATACCCGCAGCCGCACACAACGCCACCACGATCAGCGGTGGCGTTTTCCATTGCGTCAGCAGCAGGAACGCAATCGCCGCGACGGCAACATCGCGCCATGACCGCACGGCGCTCGTCCAGACCGGCGTGTAAAGGGCAAACGCCAGCAACCCAACCACTGCGGCATTCACCCCCGCAAGCAACGCTGCCATGGACGGGCGCGCGCGCAATCCCTGCCAGTAAGGCAGCGCCGCGATGACCAACAGCAAGCCCGGCAGGAAAATACCCACCGTAGCAAGGGCAGCACCGGCCCAGTGATTGAGCCCGGGGCCGATCGTCCAACCGAGGAAAGCGGCGAAGGTGAAGAGCGGCCCCGGCACGGCCTGTGCGGCACCGTAGCCAGCCAAAAAATCGTTCGATGCCACCCAACCGGTCGCGACCGTCTGCTGCTCCAGCAACGGAAGCACGACGTGCCCGCCCCCAAAAACCAATGCACCCGAACGATAGAACGCGTCGAATACCTTCGCGGGCATCCACGGATGAAGATCCGTCAGAACCGGAAGTCCGAACAGCAGCGCGCAGAACAACGCCAGGCTGACGATGCTGGCCACGTGAGACACGCGGAATGCGGCCTCCTGCCCTGCCCTCTGGCTACCGCTGGCCGGAAGGGATGTCCGGCACAACACCAGGCCCAGCGCGGCGCCAAGCGCAATCACGACAAGTTGCGCGTAGACGGTCGTCAACGCGCCAAGCACGGCGATGCTGAGTACCGCGATGCCTGCGCGCTGCCAGTCTGGACAGAGCTTGCGCGCCATGTCCCACACGGCCTGCGCCACCACAGCAACGGCAACCAGCTTCAAACCGTGGATCAGGCCCGCGCCAAACGGGCCGCCGAGGCTCGGCGCGAGCATCGCAAATGCCAGCAGCAACAAGACGGAAGGCAGCGTAAAGCCGCACCACGCCGCCAACCCGCCGCGCCAGCCGGCCCGGAGCAGGCCGACGGAAAACCCGACCTGGCTGCTGGCAGGCCCCGGCAGAAACTGGCACAGCCCGACCAGATCGGTGAATGTTGCGTCGTCCAGCCAACGGCGGCGCTCCACGAACTCGCGGCGGAAGTAGCCGATATGCGCGACAGGGCCGCCGAAGCTCGTGAGGCCCAGCTTGAGAAAGACCGCCAGCACTTCCATGGCAGAGCCCGCTTGATGTGTACGGAACGGTGTGGCGGAAGCGGTCATTGGCGCGGGATATCGACGTTTGAGAAACCCGTATTAGAACATTGCCGCCATGGCTTGGAAGGCAACTAAAGTGGCAGGATAGGCATCGCCGTCACCGCCATTGGACTCTGCCGGGTATCCCATCATGCACTTTGCCCACACCATTGGCGCACAGCGCCATGTGTTCAACGATCTCAAGACGCTGCTGGCCAAGGCCAGCCCGTCGCGTTCGGGCGACTATCTGGCTGGCTTGGCAGCCGCCAGCGAAGGCGAACGCATGGCCGCGCGCACGGCGCTGGCGGATGTGCCGCTGTCGGTGTTTCTCAACGAAGCGCTGGTGCCCTATGAAGACGACGAGGTCACGCGCCTGATTCTTGATCGGCACGACGCGCAGGCCTTCCAGCCGATCGCCTCGCTCACAGTGGGGGAATTCCGCAACTGGCTGCTCCTGCATGAGACCGACAGCCAGACACTGGCAAGCGTCGCGCCCGGCATCACGCCGGAAATGGCCGCCGCGGTCAGCAAGCTGATGCGCAACCAGGATCTGGTCGCCGTGGCGCGCAAGTGCCGCGTGGTCACGCGCTTTCGCAACACCATCGGTTTGCCCGGCCGGTTGTCGGTCCGGCTGCAGCCCAACCACCCGACGGATGACCCCAAAGGCATTGCTGCATCGATCATCGATGGCCTGCTCTATGGCTGCGGCGACGCGACCATCGGCATCAACCCGGCCGGCGACAATCTCGGCGCCATCGTTTCGCTGCTGCAATTGGTTGACGAACTGCGCAATCGCTACGCCATTCCCACGCAGTCTTGCGTACTGACGCACGTGACGAACACGGTGCGCGCCATTGACCAAGGTGCGCCGGTAGACCTGGTGTTCCAGTCGGTGGCGGGCAGCGAACAGGCCAACGCGCGATTCGGCATCAGCCTCGCCTTGCTGGCCGAGGCCCATGACGCCGCGCAGAGCCTGGCGCGCGGCACGGTCGGCAACAACGTGATGTATTTCGAGACCGGCCAGGGCAGCGCGCTGTCGGCCAACGCACACTACGGTGTGGATCAGCAGACCATGGAAGCGCGCGCGTATGCGGTGGCGCGGGCGTTCTCGCCGCTGCTGGTCAATACGGTGGTCGGCTTTATCGGGCCGGAGTATCTGTACGACGGCAAGCAGATCATCCGCGCTGGATTGGAAGACCACTTCTGCGGCAAGCTGATGGGCCTGCCGATGGGCTGCGACGTCTGCTACACCAACCACGCAGAAGCGGACCAGGACGACATGGACACGCTGCTGACGCTCTTTGGCGTGGCGGGCATCCATTTCATCATCGGCGTGCCGGGCGCTGACGACATCATGCTGAACTACCAGAGCACGTCGTTCCATGACGCGCTCTATCTGCGCGACACGCTCGGCCTGCGGCCCGCACCGGAGTTCGAGGCGTGGCTACAAAGCATGGGCATCGTCGATGCTGCCGGCCGCCTGCAAGACGCCACGGCGCGGCAACCGCTGCTGCAGTTGGCTCACGCACTGTGAATTCCGTGGGGAAGCCAGACATGCCGAAACACACCCTCGTCCAGCTGAATCCGTGGGCGCACCTGCGCGCCTTTACCGACGCCCGTATCGCGCTGGGCCGCGCCGGCAACAGCCAGACGACCGACGCCGTGCTGGCGTTTGGCGTGGCGCATGCCCAGGCGCGCGACGCCGTGCACCTGCCGCTCGATAGCGCAGCGGTGGCGACCGCACTGGGCGAAGCGGGCTTCACGGCGGTGACGGCGCACAGCGCGGCAGCCGATCGCGCGGAATACCTGCGCCGTCCCGACCTTGGCCGCCGCCTTGACGAGGCCAGCCGCGCAAGACTTGGCGCGTTGCGGCCAGCGCAGCCGTTCGACGTTGTCTTCGTGATTGCCGATGGGCTCTCCGCATTGGCGGTGCAAAGCCATGCAGTGCCGCTGCTATGCAGCGTGCGTGAGCGTCTGCCGGCCGGATGGTCGATCGGGCCAGTCGCCATCGCCGAGCAGTCCCGGGTTGCGCTGGGGGATGAGATCGGTGCACTGCTGGGCGCGCGGCAGGTGGTGATGCTGATCGGTGAGCGGCCAGGGTTGAGTTCGCCTGACAGCCTAGGCATTTACCTGACCTACGCGCCGCGCGTTGGCCGCTCCGATGCGGAGCGCAATTGCATCTCCAATGTGCGGCCGGCAGGTCTGACCTATGACCAGGCAGCGACCCGGCTGGTGTTCCTGCTCAACGGCGCGCTGGCGCTGGGCCGCAGTGGCGTCGACCTGAAGGATGACACGCCGTCCGTCTCACCGGGTACAGCCCGACTTGCCGAACCTCACAACCCGTGACACACTCCCCCCCGCTGCCCACACCGGCAGCACGCAGGCGCGGCTGACGCACCAACGACAGCTGCAACACGCCGCAGGAGAGACCGGGCTCAACGCACGCACGTGCAACGCCCGGCGCCGATGGAGCAACCACCCCGGAAACTCTCAGGCAAAAGGACTGTGGCGTCGACTGCGAATCTGGAGAGAGGCGTGCACGCGCGCGCCCACCGAAGGGGAAGGCGCCAGCGCTGCTGACGCCCAAGCTCTCAGGTCCCGAGACAGATGGGGTGAGCCGACCGGATCGTCCGGTCATGACATCACTCCATAGGGACCGCCATGACGCACATCGTCATCGTCGGCGCCGGCATATCCGGCGTCACCACTGCTTACACGCTCTCGCAACTCGGTTATCAGGTCACGGTACTCGACCGCCACCTGTATCCGGCCATGGAAACATCGTTCGCCAACGGCGGGCAGCTTTCCGCCAGCAACGCTGAAGTCTGGAACAGCACTGGCACGCTGCTCAAGGGCATCAAATGGATGCTGCGCAACGATGCCCCGCTGCTGCTCAATCCCAAGCCCTCGTGGCACAAATACTCGTGGATCGGCGAGTTCGTGGCCAGCATCGCGCACTACCGCCGCAACACCATCGAAACCACACGCATGGCCATCGAGGCACGCAAGCATCTGTTTGCGATGGCGGAACGCGAGCAGATCGATTTCGACCTGCAGAAGCGCGGCATTCTGCACGTCTATCACGACAAGGCCAGCTTTGCGGCAGCAGGCAAGGCCAACGCCCTGCTCGTCGCCGGCGGCCTTGAGCGCCACGCCGTGAGCCCCGAGGAGATTGCCGCCATTGAGCCGACGCTACGCGGCAACTACTACGGCGGCTACTTCACCGAATCCGACGCCACCGGTGACATCCACAAGTTCACGCGGGGCCTCGCGCAGGCCTGCGAAAGGCGCGGCGTGCGCTTCATGCAAGGCGTGGATGTGCGCGATGTGCAAACCACTGAAGGCGGCGTCCGCCTCCTGCTGCAGACCACGCTGGATGACCGCCTTTCCACCAGTGCGGCGAATGTCGTTCAGGACCTTGCCGCCGATGCGATGGTCGTCTGCGCGGGCGTGGGCAGCCGGCATATCGCGCAACTGGTGGGCGATCGCATCAACGTGTATCCGGTCAAGGGTTATTCGATCACGGTGCACCTGGACGATGAAGCCAGCGTGCAAGGCGCGCCGTGGGTCAGCCTGCTGGATGAGAGCGCGAAGATCGTGACAAGCCGCTTGGGCACTGGCCGGTTCCGAGTGGCCGGCACGGCGGAGTTCAATGGCTACAACCGCGACATCCGCGCCGACCGCATCGAACCCCTGGTGGCCTGGACGCGCCGCAACTTTGCGATTGGCACGTCGCGCGTGGTGCCCTGGGCCGGCTTGCGCCCGATGATGCCGGACATGATGCCGCGCGTCGGCCGTGGCAGGCACGCGCGCGTGTTCTACAACACAGGCCACGGGCACCTCGGCTGGACGCTGTCCGGCGCCACTGCCGCGATGGTGGGCGACGTGATCGCGCGAGATTGCCCGGTGCATTGATCGCAGAAAACGAAAAAGCCCGCCGGGACGCTGGCGGGCTTTTTCATTGCGAGAACGATCCAAGCGATCAGAACTTGTGTCGCACGCCCAGCATCACGCCCAAGCGCGAGTTGTTGCCGTACAGGTTGCCGGAGTTGTTGAACGCGGTGGCGCTGTCCAACGCTACCCAGCTCCCCTGCAGATGCGTGTAGTCCACCTCGGCATACACATCGGTGCGCTTGCTGAAGGCGTAGTCGAGCATGCCGGCGGTGGTCAGGCGCTTGCCGCTGGAATCGAGGTGCTTCATCCAGTCGTACTGCACGGTGCCGATGAAGCTCAGTGCGCCGGAGATCGGCACCTTTGCGCCCACATAGGCGGCCTGGTTCTTGTAGTCGGCCACGTCGAGGCGGCTGTTCGTGTAGCCGAGGTACCACGTGGCAATCGAGGTATCCAGCTTGCCGCCAAAACCCCAGACCGTCTGCTTGCTGGCAAGCGCCGCCGGCACCGCGCCGAAGAACGCCGACGACACATCGCGCGTGACCTGATACACCGCGCCCACTTCAGCCGACCCCATGCTGTAGACGATCGAGCCGGCGCCGGCCGAACTCTTGCTGAAGCTGCCTGCCGCTTCACCAAAGGTCCATGCTCCGGCAAGTTGCAGGCCGCCGAACGACTTGATGTACTTGACCGTGTTGTCGTAGCGCAGGCCGGTGTAGTTGCCGCCCTGATAGCCGACGATGGAGTTGTTGGCGAACGCCATCGCTTCGTACGAAGACAGCACTTCATGCGCCAGCGTGTATTGCCGGCCGAGGTAGAGCTTGCCGTAGTCGCCTTCCAGGCCCACCACCGCGGTGCGTCCGAACAGGCGCCCGCCCTGCTGGCTGCCGCCGGTATCGGGGAAGAAGCCCGATTCCAGGATGAACATGGCCTTGGTGCCGCCACCCAGGTCTTCGGTGCCACGCAGGCCCCAGCGGCTACCGGTCAGCACGCCGTCCATCATCTGCAGATTGCTGTTGCCTGCCGCGTTTTCGTGCGTGCTGTAGCGGATGGTGGTGTCGATCAGCCCGTAGAGCGTGACACCGCCGGTGGTTTGCGCTGCCGCTGGCAGGCTCGTGGCTCCGAGCACCAATGCGGCAATCATTGTCTTGTTCATGGCTCCCTTGTCTCCTCTTTGATGTGATGGGGATGGATGTGCAACGGCTGCCCGCGCAGCCGTGGTGTTGCGTGGATAACGCCCACGGCCGCACGACCGCGAGCGCCAAAGTCTTCGTGACTCAGTGGTCAGCCATATTGGTGGTGGTGCGGCTCAGTTGCGCCTGTACGGCCATGCGCACAGCGGCGTTTGCCGCGCCGTAGCCCAGGTAGCCGTTGCGCTGGACAAGCTCGAAGAAGAAGCGCTCGCGAAAGGGCTCGGTGTAGGTGTGCAGAAAATCGCCGTGCGGGTCGCGGTCGTAGAGCAGACCATCGTCGTGCAGGCGGGTGAGCAGCGCATCGTCCAGCCCCAGGCGGGCGGCAACGTCGTCGTAGTAGTTCTCTGGCACGTGCTGCAGGTGGGCGGCGCCTCGGTCGATGGCCTCAATGGTTTCGAACAGCCGCTCGGTGCGGAAGGCAATGTGATGCACGCCCGAGCCCGCGTAGGCGGCAATGAACCGGCCGGTGGCGGTGCGCCCGCTCTCCGATACGTTGAGCGGAATCCGCACGTTGCGGTCGGGGCTCACCATCGCAAGGCTTTTGACTAGGCCGTACGGGTCGGCAATCTCCTGTTCGGCTTCGGCTTCCATGCCAAAGATGGCCCGGTAGAACAGCACGAAGCTGTCGAGCCGATGTGCGGGTAGCGCCTGCGCGACGTGGTCGATTGATGCCAATCCCGCTGCATTGTCCTGTATGCCAGGATGGAGAACGAAATCGCTTTCGTAGATGCTGCGATCGGCTTGGCGGTCGTCGATCAGATAGAGCAGCGTGCCATCGGGGGCCCGCAGCGCGGGAATGCTGCGTTCGGCAGGCCCCACCGGCCCGCGCCACTCCTGGGCGCACAGCACACGTGCGCGTGCCATGGCGCGCTCGGCGTCGTCCACCTTCAGGCCGATCGCGCAGACAGACGGCCCGTGCAGCTGGAAATGCTCCGACGCCGCGCTGTCCTGCTCCATGTTCAGGATCACGTTGACGCGGCCTTGCCGATACAGGTCAACGGCCTTGGAGCGATGGTGCCCGGCAAAGGCAAAACCCAGCGCACGCAGGCGCGTTTCAAGCTCCCGCCCTGCCGCGGCATCCACGGCAAACTCCAGGAAGTCCACGCCTTCAAATTGAGCTGCGGCCGGCAGTTCTGCGCCGCCCGCTTCGGACTCCAGCCAGAGTAGTGAACGCATGCCATCCAGCGCCGTGAGCCGCGCGGGCGCGGAGCGGAAATCGTCATTGAAGACTTCGAGCGACAAGGGCCCGGTATAGCCCGCAGCAAGCAAGTCGCGCGCAAAGTCCGTCACCGGCAGGTCGCCCTGCCCCGGGAAGTTACGGTGATGCCGGCTCCAGGACAGTACGTCCATCGACAGCCTTGGCGCATCCGCAAACTGCACGAAGAAGAGCTTGTCCGCCGGCACGTTGTGGAGGCCATCCAACGTGTCGCCCAGCGACAGCGTATGGAAACTGTCGAGAATCAGCCCGAGCGCCGGATGGTCAGCCTGCTGCACGATTTGCCACGCTTGCCGCCAGGTTCGCGTGTGCCGCCCCCATGCCAGCGCTTCATAACCCACGCGCAGCCCACGCCCGGCCGCAGCTTCCGCCATCTGGCGCAGATCGTCTGCCGCGCGCGCCGGGTCGTCGATGGCGATGTCCTGCACGTTGCTGCATACCAGCACCGTCTCGACACCCAGTTCGGCCATCACGTCGAACTTGCGCTCGGCGCGCGCCAGGTTTCGGGCGAACAACTCACGCGGCATGGCTTCGAAATCGCGGAACGGCTGGTACAGCATGATCGCAAGCCCGAGATCTGCCGCCATCTGACGCACCCGGGCCGGGGAGCCATCGAAGTTCAGCAGATCGTTTTCGAAGATCTCGATGCCATCAAAACCGGCAGCGGCCGCCGCCTCCAGCTTTTCAGGCAGCGTGCCGGACAGGCACACGGTGGCGATGCATTTGGGATAGCGCGCTGCGCGGAGCGAATTCATGGCGATGCGTTGTCTGACGATGCCCGCAGCGTAGGTGGCCACACCCCGCATTCACAAGCGGCATTCGCGCAACAGCGTGCGATCACCGTACAATCATGCGCACATATCGCTCGTTTTTAGGGTTATCGCCATGACGAAGGAACCGCTGAACCGGCGCGACTGGATCGCTGGGCTGGAAAAAGGGCTCGCGATCCTGGAAGCATTCGACCACGAGCACCCGCGGTTGACGCCCACCCAGGCCGCCGAGTTGACCGGCCTTACCCGCACAGCCGCGCGCCGTTACCTGCTGACGCTTGAACACCTGGGCTACCTCACCAGCGAAGGCACGCTGTTCAGTCTGACGCCGCGTGTGCTGAAGGTCGGCTGGTCGTACTTCGATTCGGCGCGCCTGCCGCGCACGGTGCAGCCGTTCCTGCAGCAGGTGACCGCCGCCGTGGGCGAGGTGGCATACCTCAGCGTGCTGGATGATTGGGAGCTCGTTTTCATTTCGCGCACCAGCACCAGTCGGGTCATGAGCACGGGATTCGTCCTGGGTGCACGCGTGCCCGCCCCGCTCGCGTCGGCCGGTGTGATGATGCTGGCCGCGCAACCCGAGCATAAGGTCAAGGCATGGCTGGAAACCTGTGTGCTGACGCCGTACACGCCTTACACGATCCTGCAGCGGGACCGCCTGTTCGATGAAATCCGCAAGGCCGGCAGGCAGGACTACGCCGTGGTCGAACAGCAGTTGCAGATTGGCGTGCGGGGCGTGGCCGTGCCGTTGCGTGACCGGCACGGCAACGTGATCGCCGCGCTGAGCGTGAACATGCAGGTCGGTGAAGAAACCACCGAGCACGCCTTGCAGCGGGTACTGCAGGTTCTACAGGACACTGCGCTGTCGATCATGCGGGTGCTGTAGACACCCGCCCCCTCTTTGCGGCAGGGCCGGCCGCCCCGCCGCCTGTTCAGCGATTCACCACCTTTTTCGGTACCGTCAGGACAATCGCGGCGGCCGCGATCAGCGATGCGGCCACACAGTACAAGCCCAAGTCCGTGCTATTCGTGGCGTCTTTAATCCAGCCCACCAGATATGGGCTGACAAATCCCGCCAGATTGCCCACCGAATTGATCAAGGCAATACCAGCCGCTGCAGCCGCGCCACCCAGAAATGCCGGTGGGATCGACCAGAACTGGCACAACGCGCCCAGAATTCCGATCGTCGCGAAGGTGAGCGCCAGAACAGCCATGGCGGGCTGATGCGACACGAACGTGCTGGCCGTCAGACCTACCGCGCCAACTATGGCCGGCAACGCAACGTGCCAACGGCGCTCCTTGGTGCGGTCTGAACTGCGACCAATCATCACCATCGCAACGGCAGCGGCGCCATACGGAATCATGGTGAGCAGGCCGACATCGAATGCGCTGGTCACACCGGAAGCCTTGATAAGCGTCGGCAGCCAGAAGCTGATGCCGTACAGGCCCATGATGATCCCGAAATAGCAGGCACACAGGACCCAGACTCGCGCATTTGTAAATGCACCGCTAGCGTTGTGCACTTCAATCTTGCCGGAGTCGCTCGCGAGCTCTCGCTCAAGAACGGCCTTCTCATCGGCATCAAGCCACTTCGCGTCACGAATCCTATCGTCCAGATAGAAGAACGTGACCACACCCGCCACTAGCGATGGAATCGCTTCCAACAGGAAAAGCCACTGCCATTCGTGCATGCCATTCACGTTGTGGAAGCGATCCAGAATCCAGCCGGACAGCGGCCCACCCACCACACCCGCAATTGGAATGCCCGTCATGAACAGCGCCGTGATCTTGGAGCGCCGCGAGGCCGGATACCAATACGTGAGGTAAAGAATGATCCCTGGGAAGAAACCGGCCTCCGCTACCCCCAGCAGGAAGCGCAGTACATAGAAGGCTGTGGGCGTCTTCACGAAGATCATGGCAGCGGACAAGATGCCCCAACTGATCATGATCCGGGCGATCCACTTGCGTGCGCCAAACCGATGCAGCGCCAGATTGCTGGGCACTTCCATCAGAAAGTAGCCAATGAAGAAAATGCCGGCGCCCAAGCCGTAAATCGTTTCGCTGAACTTGAGGTCCGACAGCATCTGCAGCTTGGCGAAGCCCACGTTGACGCGATCGAGGTAGGCAAACACGTAGCACAGGAACAGGAAGGGGATCAGCCGCAAGGTCACCTTGGTGTAGGCGGCTTCCTCCAAGTCGGCATGGATGGCGGCTTCACCACCATGTGCAGTCTTCAACATCGTTGTCTCCAGTCATCCTCTAGCGGGCCGTTCCGGGGGGGCCGGATCGTGTACCAAGGCCGGCCCGCTGGTCCTTGATCGCCGTTGATAAATTGCGTTGCGGTATCAGTCGAACATGTCGGGGTTGGTCTGCACCAGTTGCTCGTAGATCGGCTGGAAATGGAGCCAGCCGATGTATTCGCTGCCGACGTGTTCACGGCTGTAGCGCGAGCTGTATTCCGACACCATCACCGGCTTGGCTCCGGTGGCTTCAATCAGCAACTGTTGCTGGCAGCAGCGTTCCAGCGCGATAAACCAGAAGGCGGCCGCTTCAATGCTGTGGCGGCTTACGGTCAGCAGACCGTGGTTCTGGTGGATGGCCGCCTTCACGTTCTTGAAGTGGTCGCAGATGGACGTGCCGGCCCTCTCTTCAACAGCAACGGCACCGGCCTCGTCCTTGATGACGACGTGGTCCTCGAAAAATGCTGCGGCGTCCTGCGTGATCGGATCGAGCGGCCGGCCCAACGCCGCGAATGCGGTGCCGTAGACGGTATGCGCGTGGCACATCGCCACGATGTCTGAGTTGGCTTCATGCACCGCTGCGTGCAATACGAAGCCGGCACGGTTCAGCGCATACGAGCCTTCGATGACCTTGCCATTGTGGTCGGCAAGGATCAGGTTGGAAAGCTTGACCTGCGAGAAATGCACGGCCATCGGGTTGGTCCAGTACAACTCCGGAAACTCCGGATCGCGCACGGTCAGATGGCCGGCAAAGCCGTAATCGAGGTTGTGCAGCGCGAATGCGCGGCAGGCTGCCACCAGTCGCTCTTTGCGATGCTGGCGCTCTTCGGCAAACATGGTGAATTCGGGCAGCTTGGGGAATTTCAGGCCTTGCTGCCTGGGCTGATAGATCGACTGATTCGATGGATGTGCGGCCGTGCGGCCCAGTTCATTCAGTTTTTGAGCGAGGTTGCTCATGCTTGCTCCTATCTACGGGGGGCGTGGGAATCGGAAACTTAGTGAAGCAAAGTTTCATCCAGCAGCCGCGACCGATCTAGGCGCGCGCCGCAATAAGATTTATTGCGTCTGCATATAAATGCGCATCAGGGCACCTGCCTTTGCCAGGGTGGTTGCCGGAACACCTCGACAAAGTAGTCGACAAAGGCGCGGATACGCGGCACTAACTGGCGTTCAGGCAAATACACGGCGTAAATGGCAGTGTCGTCCTGCGCTTGGTAATCGGATAGCAGCGGCACGAGCTTGCCGCTGCGAATGGCCGGCAGTGCCAAATGTTCGGCCAGCCGCATGATGCCAATGCCAGCCACGCACAACTCGAACAGCGTGCTGCCATCGGTGCTGCGGAATCCGCCCCGCACCAGAAATTTTTCCGGCTTGCCATGCATCATGAAAGGCCACTGGTTCAAATGCTCCCGCGGGGCATCCCAAAGCAGGCACTGATGGCGATCCAGCCCTTGCGGCGTCACTGGCATGCCATGCCGGGCAAGGTAGCTAGGTGCCGCAACGACAATACGCTGCAACTCACAAAGCTTTCGGCTGCGTAGCGACGAGTCCTGCAGGCGTCCCATCCGCACCGCCACATCGAAGTTGTCCTCGATCAGGTTGACGAGTGAATCAGACAACGAAAACCGAACCGTCAACTTCGGATAGGTCGAAAGGAAACCAGGTAACGCCGGAACAATCTGATCGATGCCGAATGCCTGGGGGACGCTGACACGCAAGTCTCCCGTGGGCTCGGTTGCGCGAATCTGGGCTTCGGCCTGCTCAACGGCTTCAAGCAGGTCATGGCAGGAAGCGAGAAACCGTTCGCCCTCACTGGTCAAGCGCTGCTTGCGCGTGGAGCGATGCAAGAGTTGCACACCCAAGCGGCGCTCCAGATGGGTGATGGTCTGGCTGACAAAGGGCTGGCTGGCATTGAGTGCATGTGCCGCCGCGGTGAATCCACCGGCTTCAACCACAGCCTTGAAGATCCGCATTTCCAGCAATCGATCGTCTTTCATGAGAAGCCGCTCCTCGTGCCCCCGCAGCGTATCCGACGGGTTCTACCTGTGTGGCCGGTGCATTGCCATTGCACAGGACACGGTCACCTGCGAAGTGGGGATACCTCACGTTGTAACAGCGACTACCCAGACATTTCCTTCGGAAAAACCCTCGAGCCGTGCGTTTTTCGCACAAACTCGTGCGATGATCGACCGCCCTCAGGCGTTCTTCGCTTGTGCCACGCCGCTACAGCGGACTACGCTGCGTTGCGTGCACAGACGGCCCTTCATCGAACGAATCGCACGATAGGCCGCACAGATAAAACCGGAGACAACCATGACCGCAGCCCCTGCCCACGAGCCCTTGGGCAAGCACCAGTCGAAGAAAGCCGCCGCCAGCGGCTGGATCGGCTCGGCGCTCGAGTACTACGACTTCTTTATCTACGCCACCGCAGCGGCGCTGATCTTTCCGCAGATCTTCTTCCCCAAGGGCGACCCCAAGACGGCCATCATCGCCTCGCTGGCCACGTACGGCGTGGGTTACATCGCGCGGCCGATCGGGGCGTTCGTGCTGGGCCATCTGGGCGACACGCACGGGCGCAAGAACGTGCTGCTCTGGTGCATGTTCCTGATGGGTTTTTCGACCATTGCCGTGGGCTTGCTGCCCACGTACGACCAGGTTGGGCTGTGGGCTCCCACGTTGCTGGTCATCATGCGGTTGATCCAGGGGTTTGCCGTGGCCGGGGAAATTTCGGGCGCCAGTTCGATGATCCTGGAGCACGCACCATTTGGCCGGCGCGGGTTTTTTGCGAGCTTTACGCTGCAAGGGGTGCAGGCGGGCCAGATCCTGGCGGCTGCCGTGTTCTTGCCGCTGGCGCACTACATGCCGGCCGACCAGTTCAACAGCTGGGGCTGGCGCATTCCGTTCCTGCTGAGTTTCGTGGTCATCATCGCGGGCTACGTCATCCGCCGCGAAGTGCACGAAACACCGGCGTTTACCGCTGAGCAACAGCAACAAGGCCGCCCGCGCTCGCCCGTGATCGACGCTTTCAAATACAGCACGCCCGACATGTTGCGCGTGGTCTGCATGGCGCTGATGAACGTGATTCCGGTGGTGGCGACTATCTTTGGGGCCGCCTACGCGGTGCAGCCGGCTTACGGCATCGGCTTTGCCAAAGACATCTACCTGTGGATTCCGGTGGTGGGCAACATCGTTGCCGTGCTGGTCATTCCGTATGTTGGCGACCTGTCCGACCGCATCGGCCGCAAGCCACCGATCGTGCTGGGCTCGCTGCTCGCCGGCGTGCTTGCGTTTGCGTATCTGTATGCCATCAGCATCAAGAACGTGCCGCTGGCCTTTGGCATGTCGATCCTGATGTGGGGCGTGGTCTATCAGGGCTACAACGCGGTGTTCCCGAGCTTCTATCCGGAGCTGTTCCCGACGCGCACCCGTGTATCGGCTATGGCGATTTCGCAGAACATCGGCACCGCAATTACTGCCATGCTGCCGGCCCTCTTCACCGCCGTGGCACCGCCGGGAGCCACCAACATCTGGCTGACCGTGGGCGCCATTGCCTTTGGCGTAACGGTGATTGCCGCCGTGGCCGCCATGACCGCTCGTGAGACGTACCGCATCCACATGGACGACCTGGGTCAGCCAGCCGCCCAACCCGTCGACAAGGCAGAATATGCCCGCCAGCGGGCTGGAGCCCTCGCTGCCTGAAACACCCCTGCCCTGAACCATGATTTCTGGAAAAACCACCCTCATCGCCCACATCGGCTACCCGACCGAGACGTTCAAGTCGCCGATGATCTACAACCCCTGGTTCGAGCAAAAAGGCATCGATGCCGTTGTGATGCCCATGGGGGTCAAGGCAGAGGATTACCCGCAGAGCTTCGCGTCGATCTGCCGTTTCACCAACCTGCGGGGCGCGCTGATCACCATGCCGCACAAGGTCACCACGGTGGAGTTGGTCGATGAAGTCACGCCGGCGGTGCGCATTGCCGGCGCCTGCAATGCGGTGCTCAAGCGCGATGACGGCACGTTGCTGGGCGACCAGTTCGACGGCGCCGGCTTCGTGCGCGGCGTGCTGCGCAAGGGGCGCCAGCTGGAAGGCGCGCGCGTGCTGCT
The DNA here is from genome assembly GCF_002256165.1 of Ralstonia sp. PBBBR1. Taxonomy (NCBI): domain Bacteria; kingdom Pseudomonadati; phylum Pseudomonadota; class Betaproteobacteria; order Burkholderiales; family Burkholderiaceae; genus Ralstonia; species Ralstonia sp. PBBBR1. The sequence continues at coordinate 47,423 of NZ_NKIL01000005.1, forward strand.
CTCGGGCGCCGGCGGTGTCGGCTCGGCGATTGCCGCGTCGCTGGCGGCGGCCGGTGTGGGCGAGTTGGCCCTGTACGACACGCGCGCAGAATCCGCTGAATCGCTGGGGCGGCGTCTGCGCGAGCACTACCCCGCGCTGGTGGTTGGCACCGGCTCGAATGATCCGGATGGCTTCGATGTGGTCGTCAACGCCACACCTGTCGGTATGAAGGACGATGATCCTCTGCCCTTCGACGTCGCCCGCATCGCACCGAGCTGCTTCGTCGGCGAGGTCGTCATGAAATCCGAGTACACGCCGCTGCTGCGCGCGGCGCGCAACAAGGGTTGCGATGTCCAGGTCGGCACCGACATGCTGTTCGAGATGATTCCCGCGTACCTGGAGTTCTTCGGCTTCGGCACCGCCACCGCAGATGAGTTGCGGCGCAGCGCTGCCATTGCCTACTGAGCCGATGACGCGTCGCCCTCTGAGCTTTGCCCTGCTGCTGCCGTTGTTGCTGTCGGCACAGCCGGTTGCGACCGACAGCTACCTCCCCGCCCTGCCAGCCATTGCCCAGGCGCTGGGATCGGCCAGCACGAGCCTCACGGTCTTCGCGCTGGCCTTTGGCATCGGGCAACTGCCGATGGGCAGCCTGGCCGATCGTTTTGGCCGGCGCCATGTGCTGCTGATCGGGCTCGCGTGCTACGCCCTGGCTGCACTGGCCGGCGCGCTGGCGACAACCGCTTCCATGCTGACCGCTGCGCGCGCGCTGCAGGGCTTCTCGATGGCCGCCATCCTCGTGTGTGCGCGTGCTGCCGTACGCGATCTGCACCCGGCACGCGATGGTCCGCACGTCATGGCACGCGGCCTCACGGGGCTGGGCTTCGTGGCGTTGATGGCACCGATTCTCGGTGCCTTTGTCGCGCAACACGCGGGTTGGCGCTGGGTGCTGGTGGGCATGAGCCTCTATGCAATCGTGCTGTGGGCGATGTGCTGGTATGGCTTTGCCGAAACCCGGCAAGAGACAAACATCCAGGCAGGCAGCGTGCGCGAGATTTTTGCCAGCGCGGATTTTCGCGCCTGGGGGCTGCTGGCGGCCACGACCTACGCCGGCATCTTCTGCTTCCTGCTGCTCTCGCCGATGGTCTATATCGCGTACCTCGGCTTATCGCCCGAGCTTTATGGTTGGATACCGGCTGGCGGCTCGCTCGTCTATATCGTGAGTACGACCGGCTGCCGGCGCCTGCTGCGCCGCCAGAGCCTCGTGCGGACGGTGCAGCAAGGCGCCACCCTCAGCCTGGTTGGCGCCGGCATCCAGGGTTTGGGCTGCTGGCTGCTTCCCGGACAAGCGTGGCCGCTGCTGCTCGGGCACGGCATCTATTGCATGGGCCACGGCATTCACCAGCCCTGCGGCCAGGCAGGCGCGGTGGGCGAGTTGCCGCACCTTGCGGGGCGCGCGGTGTCATGGTCGGGCTTCATCATGATGCTGGCGGCCTTCTGCCTGGGGCAGACCGCAGCAGCCTTTGATGACACGTTGCACAGCCTCGGCGCCTGGCCCATGGTGGTGCCGATGATGCTTGCCGGCACCGTGCTGGCGTCCATCGCCTTCCTTTGGCTGCCAAAGCTGCAGAGCCAGCCGGATCCACAAAGCGCTGCCGCATAGCGACTGCCGGATGCGCATTGCCACCCCCGTGGTACACAATGCGGTGTCCCCATTCTTTGCTTCAGCCACAGGAGTTTGACCATGAGCCGCAACGCCGACCTGCCGTTCAAGACCGCCGGCTTGGAGTTCATTGAGTTCGCCACGCAAGCGCCGGCAGCGCTCGGCCAGGTGTTCGCATCGCTCGGCTTCAAGGCCATCGCCCGGCACGTAAGCAAGGATGTCACGCTGTATCGGCAAGGCGACATGAACTTCCTCGTCAATGCTGAAGCCGATTCATTCGCACACCGCTGGGCCGAGGAATATGGCGTGGGTATCTGCGCCATCGGGATCCGCGTCGACGATGCCCAGCACGCCTATGACCGCGCCGTCGAACTGGGCGCATGGCCGGCCGAGGCAGAGCCGATCGGCCCGAGCGAACTCGTGATCCCGGCTATCCAGGGCGTGGGCGATACGCACCTGTATTTTGTCGACCGCTGGCGCGGCAAGCACGGTGCCAGGGGCGGCCTGGGCGACATCTCCATCTACGACATCGACTTCCGGCCGCTGGACGCCGCCACCGCGCATGAGGACTGGCACCACGCCGGCGTTGGACTGGCCCGCGTCGACCACCTGACGCAAACCGTCGGCCCCGGCCGCCTGCAGGATTGGATCGATTTCTATCGCAACCAGCTCGGCTTCAGCGAAATTCACGAGCTGCATGCCAACTGGCACGTGGCGGCCGATTCCCGCGTGATGGTGTCGTCGTGCGGCATGATCCGCATTCCGCTCTATGAGGAAGGCACGCACCGCGCCCACCTCATGCACGCCTACCTGCCCGACCACCCCGGCGAAGGTGTGCAGCATATCGCGCTGGCCACTGACGACATCCTGCGCACAGCAACCGCGCTGGCCGCCAACGGCCTCACCTTCGTCGAGCCACCCGAGCACTACTACGACACCGTCGACGCGCGACTGCCCGGCCATGGACTGGATCTGGACGCCTTGCGCCGATACGGCATCCTGGTCGACGGCGAGATCGTCGACGGCGTGCCCAAACTGTTCCTGCAAACCTTCGTCAAGCGCCATCCGGGCGAGATCTTCTTCGAGATCGTGCAGCGGCGCGGGCACCACGGCTTTGGCGAAGGTAACCTGCCGGTGCTGACCGCGGCAGCCTGATCCGGGAAACGCCGCAAAGAAAAAGCCCGCCAAGTTTCGGCGGGCTTTTTTCGTGCTGCGGGTGCTGCAATGCCAATCAATAACCGGCTGCCAGCCCCGTGTTGCGACGCGGATCATTCGCGCCATAGAAGCGGTTGTTGCCAACCGGCTTGCCGCCCAGCGACGGCGCCCCGACGATGATCGCCGCCAGGTGGTTGGCCGGCTGCGGCGCGCCAAGGTTGTGGCCCATCGATGTCAGGATCTTGCGCGTATCTTCCGACAGCGCATACGGCTCGACGTTGGACACATCCGGCAGCCATTGCTGGTGGAAGCGCGGCATGTCGACGGCTTCCTGCACGTTCATGCCGTAGTCGATCGCGTTGATCATGGTGAGCATGACGGCCGTGATGATGCGGCTGCCGCCCGGCGTGCCCACCACCATGACAGGCTTACCGTCCTTGGTGACGATCGTCGGGCTCATCGACGACAGCGGACGCTTGCCCGGGGCGATCGAGTTGGCCTCGCCCTGCACCAGACCGTACAGGTTCGGCACGCCGACCTTGGCGGTGAAGTCGTCCATCTCGTCGTTCAGGATCACGCCCGTCTTGGCCGCCGTGACCTTCGCACCAAACCAGTCGTTGAGCGTGTACGTGACCGACACCGCGTTGCCGTACTTGTCGGCAATCGAGTAGTGCGTCGTGTTGCTGCCTTCATGCGGCTCGACGCCCGGCTTGATGTCCTTCGACACGCCCGCCTTCTTCGGGTCGATCACGGCACGGATCTTGGCCGCGTAGTCCTTGCTCAGCAGACGGTCCAGCGGGTTCTTCACGAAATCGGGATCGCCCAGGTAGCTGTTGCGATCCACGTAGGCGTGGCGCATGGCTTCGATCTGGTAGTGCGTAGCCTGCGCGGAATGCCAGCCCAGATCTTTCAGCGGATAGCCTTCCAGGATGTTCAGCATTTCGCAGATGATCACGCCGCCCGAGCTCGGGGGCGGTGCCGACACCACGTGATAACCACGGTAGTCGCACTCGACCGGCGCCAGCTCGCGCGTCTTGTAGCTGACGAGATCATCTTGCGTAATCAGGCCACCGCCGGCCTTGCTCGATGCAGCAATGGCCTGCCCGACCCAGCCCTTGTAGAAGCCGTCGGTGCCATGTGTGCTGATCTCACGCAGCGTCTTGGCCAGATCATGCTGCACCAGCTTCTCGCCCACCTGGAAGGGCTGCCCCTTGTTCAGGAAGATCGCGCCCGATGCGGCGTCTTCCTGGAAGTCCTTGGTGGAGGTGTGCAGCATGTCGACATCGCCCTGATCGAGGACGAAGCCCTTTTCGGCCAGCGTGATGGCCGGTGCGATCAGTGCAGCGCGTTGCATGGTGCCGTACTTCTGGCGGGCGTATTCCATGCCGGACACGGTGCCCGGCACGCCCACGGCCAGATGACCCTTGGTGGACGCGCCCTTGATGACGTTGCCGTCCTTGTCCAGGTACATGTTGGCGGTGGCGGCCTTCGGGGCGACTTCACGGAAGTCGAGGAAGGTCTTGCGACCATCGGCCAGCTGGATGGTCATGAAACCACCGCCGCCCAGGTTGCCGGCTGCCGGATAGACCACGGCCAGCGCGTAGCCCACAGCCACTGCCGCGTCGACAGCATTGCCGCCGCGCTTGAGCACTTCCACGCCGACCTTGCTGGCCAGGTGCTGTGCCGCGACGACCATGCCGTTCTCTGCGGCCACGGGTGCGACGGATGCCGCGTGTGTGACGGTCGTGATGCTGATCGATGCGATTGCGGCGGCGATCCACCGCATGCCTGTTCTTGGATTCTGCATAGGAGCTCCTTTGGTACCTTCAAGGACGCCGGTCGTGCCAGCGTACGAGTTATGGCGCGCGAACCTTATCAGGCGGCGCGCTGGCGCACTATAGCCTCATCCCCGTATTGACGCGTTGCGCGGGTGGTGGGACGCAGGCAACGCTAGCCCAGTGGTACCTCAAGCCCAACCTTCACTCGGTTGAGCACCACGGCCGTGCGGTACCACTTGATGTTGTCGTTGTCGTCGAACAGGCGGCGCGCGAGGGCTTCGTATTCCGTCATCGTGGCCACGTTCAGGATGAGGACGAAATCGGCCTCGCCGGTCACGTAGTAGCACTGCTGCACCTCTGGGCCGGAGAGCGCCCTCTTGAGCGCGGCCATTGCCGCGGTATTGGTGCGCTCGGCATGCACCTCAACGATCACGGTGATGGGTTTGCCCACCCGCTCAGGGTGCACCACCGCCACGTTGCCGACGATGACGCCCGCCTCCTCCATCCGCTTGATGCGCCGCTGCACGGCTGCGGTCGATAGATTGACCTCCTCCCCGATCACACGCAGCGGCGTCGTGTAGCACCGCTGCACGGCGTTGAGGATGGCGATGTCGAAGGCGTCGAGTTCGAGCGATTTCTGTGGGGCCATGGCCGACTCGGAGCGAGAAATTTTTGCGTCTGGCTCCGCAGAATAGCTGAAATTGCTCTCCGGACGTGACATAGGATTTCATGGTCCATGTGTTCGCAGAGGCCCATCCCATGCATTGGCAATCCCGGCTCGTCAGTCCGGAAACCCTTGCCCCTGGCGGTTTTCGTTCATTGGTGACACCGGTCTTCCGTGGGTCCACCGTGCTGTTCGACAACGCAGCGCAGGTCGTGGACGACTGGCGCCACGCGCAGCACGGCTACAAGTACAGCCTGTACGGCACACCGACCGCCATTGAACTCGGCGCACGGATTGCGCAACTGGAGCGCGCTCGCCACAGCTTTATCGTCCCCGGCGGGCAGGCTGCCATCGCCCTCGTCTACTTGGCCTGCTGCGGGGCGGGCAGCCATGCACTGGTGTCTTCAGTGCGTACGGACCCAATCGCAGCATGGCCGACGGCCTGCTCAAACGCATGGGTATCGACATCGAAACCTATGACACGCTCATCGGCGCGGGCATCGCCGGGCGCATCCGCCCGAACACCGCGCTCGCTTGGACGGAGAGCCCCGGCTCGGTCACGAGGGAAGTGCAAGACGTGCCGGCAATCGTGGCTGCGGCGCACGCGCGCGGCGTGCCGGTGGCGCTCGACAACACCTACATGGCCGGCATGTATTTCGATGCCTTTGCGCATGGTGTGGGCATCAGCATGCAGACATTGACCAAGTACGTTGGCGGCCACAGCGATCTGTTGCTCGGTTCGGTATCGGTCAACTCGAAGGCGATGTTCGAACGTGTAGGCAGCGCGTTTCCCGACCTGGACATGGGCGCCTCGCCCGACGATTGCAGCCTGGCGCTGCGTGGCCTGCAAACGCTGGGGCAGCGGCTTGAGCGCCTGCAAGCCTCCACGCTGGCGGTGGCGCGCTGGCTTCATCTGCAGGATTGCATTGCCACTGTGCTGCATCCGGCGCTGCCGTCATGCCCCGGCCATGAACTCTGGAAGCGCGACTTTACCGGCGCAACGAGCGTGTTTTCAGTGGTGTTTCAGGAAAGCGTTTCCGCCGAGCAGGTCAACGCATTCATCGATGCGCTGCGGATGTTCCGGATCGGCATGAGCTGGGGCGGCACCAGCAGCCTGGTGATGCCGTATCCGGATCTGGCACGGCCTAACCGCCACTATCGCGGCCGCCTGGTGCGGCTCAATGTTGGCCTGGAGGCGCCGGAAGACCTGATTGCCGATCTGCGGCAAGCCATGGCTCGCGCAGCCATCCAGGAGCACGCCGCCGTCGCATGACCGCCGGCGCGTCAGTCAGCCGATGCAAACGGCGGCGCACGCCGCTTGACCGGCTGCGTCTTGACGATGGCGGTGTTGGTCTCGGCGTGATAGGCCACGCGATCGAGAATCTGGTCGAGCTGATCGATCGAGCGCACGTACAGCCGGGCGATGAAGCAGTCCTCGCCGGTGACCTTGTCGCACTCGCCAATCTCCGGAATCTCTTCGATCAGCTTCTGCACGATATGCAGCTTGCCCGGCATGGGCCGCACCCGGACGATGGCCTGCAGCGTGTAACCCAGCGATGCCGGGTCAATGTCGATGGTGTAATGCCGGATCACGCCGCGCTCTTCCAGCCGGCGCAGACGCTCCGACACGCTGGGGGACGACAGCCCCACCTGCTCGGCGAGTTGCTTGAGCGAGATGCGGGAATCGGTCAGCAGGACGTCAAGAATGCGTTGATCAAGCGCGTCAATCGTATTCACCGTGCCTCCTTTCGCCCATTCAGGCATTTCGCCTTATTTCATTAGAAAGAACTTTTAGTTTGCCTTAGAAAAGCAATGGAAGTCAGGCAATCCGCATGCGATCCTTTTTGCATCCAATGCTCAAGGTGGTTCGCATGAACGATAAGACGCGCGGCACGGTCGAGATGACCACCGCCATGGTCATCTCCGGGACGATCGGCTGGTTCGTCGTCCGCTCAGGCCAGCCGGTGGCCGACGTTGTGTTCTGGCGCTGCGTGTTCGGCGCGCTGACGCTGCTTGCGGTATGCGCCGGACTGGGCCTGCTGCGCGGCGCGATCACGTGGCGGCGCGCCGCGATTGCCGCGCTGGGCGGCGTGGCCATCGTCATCAATTGGCTGCTGCTGTTTGCAGCGTATCCGCGCGCGTCCATCTCGATTGCCACGGCGGTCTACAACACGCAGCCATTCATGCTGGTCGGGCTGGGCGCGATGTTTCTGTCGGAAAAGCTGACGGCCGCCAAGCTCACGTGGCTGGCCATCGCCTTTATCGGCGTCCTACTGATCGTGCAGGTGGGGCCTGCCGCCAGCGTCGGTACCGATTACCTCATGGGCATTGCGATGGCGCTGGGAGCGGCGTTTGCCTATGCGGCGGCCGCGCTCCTGATCAAGAAACTGGCCGGTACGCCGCCGCATCTGATCGCGCTCATCCAGGTGTGCGTGGGCGTGCTGATGTTGGCGCCGCTGGCCAACCTGTCGCATCCGCCCGCCGATTCGCATACGTGGGTGATGCTTGTCACGGTGGGCGTGGTGCATACGGGGTTGATGTACATCCTCCTCTATGGCGCCATCCAGCGGCTGCCGACGCATCTGACGGGGTCGTTGTCATTCATCTATCCGATTGTTGCCATCGTGGTGGACATTGTTGCGTTCGGGCATCGGCTGCAACTCGCGCAGTTTTTGGGCGCGGGGGCGATCCTGCTGGCGGCGGCGGGCATGAACCTGGGGTGGTCGCCGTATCGGTGGTTGCGGGCGCGGGCCGAATCCCCCGTTTCCAAATAACGCAATACGCGCAATAGCCCCCCGCATTCGCAACACGAATGGGCGGCCCAACTGCTGTTATTCTTGTGCGTTTTCCGCTGGCGCCCGGCGCGCCCTGCGCCTGCCTCTCTCTCCCCCTTGGCAGCCGGCGGACAGAAACCCCAAAACATACGTACAAGATGAAGGAAGGTCACCCGCCGGAGCCGGGTCGCGAAACCGCGATCGCCTGGATCCTGGAACAAATGCAAACCTACGATCTGTCTGTCGACGATTTGCAGGCGCATGGCTGCTTTGACGCGCCACCGCCGCCGCCCGCACCACCTGCGTCCATCGGCCCGGTCTACATGAGCGCCGACGGCCAGCACTGGGACGGCTCGGGCGACATGCCCGACTGGCTGCAACGCGCCGTCAATGCCGGACAGAGCATCGAACATTTCCGCGTGGGCTGACGCGCAGACAGCGCAGGTACGCCGGTTGCGTGGTTGTTGGCGTAAGCGCTGCCGGTTCGTTGATCTGTGAGTTTCCACTGCATTGCCGGCCGGCGCTCCAACCCAACGGAGGACGTCATCATGCCGGAACGCAAAACCGTAGAACGTGCGCGCGCCGACAAGCGCCACGGCAAGGCCGCCTCAACGCAGGCAGGCAACTTCGTGAAGGAAGAGATGGATCACATCCGCGAAGGCAAGCACGGTGCGAAAAATACCAAGCAGGCTATCGCGATTGGACTATCCAAGGCACGCCGCTCTGGCGTTGCCATCAAGCCGCCGGGGGAAGGCAAGGCGTCGGCTGCCACGCGCAAGAAGGCGGAACATGACGTGAAGGCGGGCAGCAAGAAGAGCAGCCACGCCAGCGCCAGCAAGGAATCCACCGCAAAGCGCAGCAAAACCACCACACGCACGCTGCAAAAGGAAGGCCATTCGGCGGCATCCAAGTCGTCGCTATCCAAGCAGGCCCATAGCGCGGCCTCCAAGCGTTCGAGCAGTGAACGCTCGGCGGCGGCCAAGAAAGGCGCCGCCACCAAGGGCGCGGCGGGACGCTCCGCTGCCGCAAAGAAGGCGGGACGCACGCGCGCTGCGCACGCCAGGTAAATCTTTCCTGTTCAGTCTGCAGGCGACCCATTGGGGTCGCCTTTTTTATTGCCATTCGCTGCCCTAAAAAAGAAATTCAAAAAATTTCCGCTCTCCGTGTCAGGAACGCAGCCATGCGTCGACGAAGGTGCACGGAACACATCTGCGCGATGCCGCAGTGCACCGTACGGCGAGGGATTTCGCCCCGTCAGCCGTTCAACGACACCTGTTCACTCAAGGAGAACACAAATGAAACAACACGCCATGATCGCCGCCGCTCTGGGCAGCCTGCTCGCGCTGGGCGCACTGTCGACGCCGGTGCACGCCGCCGACGCTGCCGGCAAGGAAAAGTGCTACGGCGTCGCCAAGGCCGGCCAGAACGATTGCGCCAGCCCCGGCAGCGCCCACGCCTGCGCCGGCCAGTCGAAGATCGACAAAGACCCGATGTCGTGGAAGTACGTGCCGGCCGGCACCTGCGCGCAGATGGGCGGCACGATGCAGACGCCGTCCAAGTAACGCGCGACGCCGGTGACCGCCATGCAGACCGCTCTGCCAACCTGCGCCGGCGCAGGCCTGCGCGCGCCGCACTTTCCTGCCCTGCTGCACGGGGAAGCCCGCTTCCCGTGGGCAGAAGTGCACAGCGAGAACTATCTGTATGGCGGCCCCGCACGTGCAGCGCTGCTGGCCGCGCGAGCGCACCAGCCGGTGAGCCTGCACGGCGTGGGCATGGGGCTTGGCAATGCGGATGGACTGGATGTCGAACACGTACGCGCCATCGCCATGCTTGCCGATGCCGTAGCGCCGGCCGCCATTTCCGAGCACCTGTGCTTCAACCGCAGCGGCGCGCAGGTCGTCAACGATCTTCTGCCGCTGCCCTATTCCCGCGAATCGCTCGATATCGTCTGCGCCAACGTCATGCGGGCACAGGACATTCTCAAGCAGCCGCTGCTGATCGAGAACATTGCCGCGTACATCGACTGCCGCACGCTGGTCGATGCCGACGAGGCCATCTCCGAAGGCGCATTCCTGACCGCCCTCGCCCGACGCACGGGCTGCGGCATCCTGCTGGACCTGAACAATCTGTACGTGAACAGCGTCAACCATGGCGTGACAGTCGAATCCGTACTCACCGATATCGACCCAGCGCTGGTCGGCGAAATTCACCTGGCGGGCTTCAGCGTGGAAGACGGCATGCTGATCGACACGCATAGCGCGCCGGTCCATGCGCCCGTCTGGGCGTTGTATGACGCGTGGGTTGCCAAGCACGGCGCACGCCCGACACTGATCGAATGGGACGCTGAACTGCCGCCCGTGCAGGTGTTGCTGGACGAGGCGGCACGTGCCCAGGCGGTACTGAATCGCCACACCAACGCCATGCAGGAGACACGCCATGCGACTGCCTGACTGGGAGGCGCACCTCATCGGCGCGCTGACGCATCCTGTAAGCGACGATGAAACACGTGGCATCGCCATCTACCGCAATGCGCGTCTGGCCATTCTGCGTAACGCGCTGGCGGGGGCCTATCCCGTCTGCCGCGCGCTCGTCGGCAACGACTGCTTTGATGCGCTCGTGCGCGACACGCTGGCCGCGCAGGCGTCTACATCCCCCAATCTGCATCGCTATGGCAATGCGCTGCCGGATGTCATTGCGCAATGCCCGTTGGCGCACAGCGTGCCGTATCTGGCTGACGTGGCGCGGCTGGAATGGTGCGTCCACTGGGCGCATTACGCCCCGGATGCACACGTCGAAGCGGCGAACGCCACCCTCCTCGCGCAGCCCGCGGACACCGTCCGCGCGGGGCTGATCGAAGGTGTGCAGTGGGTGGCCTCACCGTGGCCGGTGGTGTCGATCTGGCGCGCACATCAGCCCGGCGCAACCATCGCGCTCAACGAAATCGACCTGGACGCAGCCGAAGCCGCTGCGATTGCCGTGCGGGGGCACCGCGTTGCCGTGCTCGATCTCGATGCCGCCACAGCGATGTTTCTGGCAGCTTGCGAGGCTACGCCATCGCTCCAGACCGCGCTCGAGACCACGTTGGCTGAGCTGCCAGCTTTTGATCTGACCGCGAGCCTATCTGGCCTCTATCGCTCGGGGCTGCTCGCGCTATCTGCATGCCACACAACAATGCCTACCGGAGACACGCCATGAATACCCTCACCACAACCTTTGCCCCACTCACGCGTATCCGCGCATCGCTGGAACGGCTTGCCGGCCCGCAGAGCACGCTCTGTTCGATCATCCTGTTGATCGCGCGCGCGTATCTCTTCTACGTGTTCTTCCGCTCGGGCCTGACCAAACTGCACGACTGGGACACGACCGTGCTCCTCTTCACCGAGGAATACAAGGTGCCGCTGCTGCCGCCCGCACTGGCAGCGGCGCTTGGCACCTTTGGCGAACTGGTCTTCCCCTCTCTGATGCTGGCCGGCATCGTGCCCCGGCTGGCGGCGGCGGGGCTGTTCTTTGTCAACGTGGTGGCAGCGGTGTCGTACTGGGCCAATCTGTCAGCATCGGCCATCGAGTTTCACTTGGTTTGGGGCGTGCTGATTGCGCTCGTGGCGACGGTGGGACCCGGCTGGCTGGCGGCGCAGAACCTTTGGCAGCGCCGTAAGCACTAAGCGGATTGTGTGGGCGGCAGGCTTATGATGTGAGCCTGTCGCCCTCTCTTCAGGAGCATCGATGCGCTTCCCTCAGTTGTCCTTCGCTGCCTCGGCCGGTGTGTTGGCTGCAATCGGCGCCGCAGCGCTTCTTACGGCCTGCGCGTGGGGCGATAGCCCGAACACCACCGGCGCGCGCATGCTCGACGACTCGCTCCTGACGTACCAGGTCAAGGCGGCGCTGGATCAGGACACGGCGCTCAGCACGCGCCAGATTCGCATCCGATCCAGCCCGGACGGCAAGGTCATCCTGACGGGCTGGGTCGATACCCCAGAGATGGCCCGCCGGGCCGGCGACGACGTCAAACGCTTTGTTGACTCGGCCAAACTCGACAACCAGCTGCGCGTGCTGTCGCGCATGCAGGTGCTGGGCGGCGGCCCGTACATCCCGGCCGGCTTGCCGCCCGAGGCACCCGCCAGCGCCCCGGCCGCGCGCTAAACCACGCAAGCGGTTACGCCGCCCGCGCGCCTGCTCGCCGGGGCACGCGGCCCACGGGCAGCGATTGCAGCAACCCAAAGCCAATCTCTGCGATCAGGAAGGGCACCAGCAGCAGCGTCGCGCCCGATGCCAGGGCGTACGCCTGCCACGCCGCAAACAACCAGCGCGCCACGGCGTCGTACCGGCCGAGCGCCACACTCGTCTGTCGGAGACGCAGCACCGACCACACGCACACCACCGATCCCATCAGATTGGCCATCAGCAGATGCGTTGGCTCAAATGCCGGCAAGCTGCCGATGCCCAGCGCCTGCGCCAATGCGCTGAGCGCCTGATGCAACAGCGCGAACGTCCACGGCGTCGCAAACGGCGCGGTCACGATCAGGTCATACCAAGCGCTGACCCGCACGATACGCAGGAAGGTCGATTCGGAAACCATGGGGAAACTCCAGAAGTGAAGTGAAGTGAAGGAGTCGCCACGCTAAAGCTTGGTGTACGCTCCAAGGTCAAGCCCGCCGACCGTATCCCTCCTCCCAAACCACCATGCCTGCCGCTCTTCCCGCTCCCATTTCCAATGCGCATGCCGGTGACCTGTCCATCGGCGACCTGGCCGCTGCCACCGGCGTCTCACGGGATGGCCTGCGCTTTTACGAGGCACGTGGACTGATCCGTGCGCGGCGCCGGAGCAACGGTTACCGCGCCTATCCGCCCGAAATCGTGGAACTGGTGCAGTACGTCCGCACGGCCCAGCAGCTGGGTTTCACACTGGCGGAAATTAGAGAAGGCATGGCGCAGGTGTGGCAGCAACCCGACACCGTTGCCGCCGTCACCGCGTTGCTGCGGGAGAAGCTTGCCACCATTGATGCCCGCATCGCCAGCCTGCAGGCCATGCGAGACGCACTTGCCACGCGCGTCGGCATGGCATGTCCACTTGCACCGGCCTGAGACGGTCGTCATGTCTTGTCATATAACTGTCGCAGACTGGCACTGGAGGGCGGGGTTTTTGCGTTTCCCCCATCCTGACAGCTTGCTGAGCCGTGAAAGGCGCTTGAAAGTTCGCGTCGGTAAAAACGCTCCCGTCTCAAGGGGGAGTCTGCTGCAGTGAAATATCGGGGTGCGTTTCATTCAAGGGCGAGGGCCGTGCTATGCGCGGTGGTCTGCCTGCCATTTGCCGCTGCCTGGGCAGCCACGCCGGCATCGGCGCCGGCTGCGGCCAGCATGCCGGTCCCGACCATGCCGCCGATCCAGCCATCCGTGCCGGGCGTGACGGGTGCTGGCTTCAACCTGGTCGAACTGTTGCAGGAGCTGAAAGGCAACAACCCGCAATTGATCCAGGGGCGCCACACCTACCTGTCAGCCAAGTCGATACCGCCGCAGCTTGCGTCGCCCAACAACCCGCAGCTCGGCTATATCTGGAACAGCATCCCGAAGGGATTCCCGCTGGCGGTGAACCGCGCGGGCGGCAGCCAGTACAACCTGACGCAGCAGATTCCGTTTCCGGGCAAGAAAGCGCTGGCGGCCGAGATTGCCGATCGCCAGGCTGAGTCCCTGAACGCGCAAAACGACGCGCTGTACCTGCAGCTCTATGCGCAGCTTTCCACCACGTACTACCAGGCGATTGCGCTGCAAAAGCAGATCGACGTGCAAAAGCTGACCATCACGCGCCTGGAGCAGGTCAAGCAGATCACGCGTGTGCGCTACGCCAACAACGCCGCCGCCTATGCAGACTTCCTCAACGCGCAGGTCATGCAGAGCAGCGCGCAGAACGACCTGTTTGCCGCTCAGCGCCAGTACGACAGCACGCTGCAGACGCTCAACACGCTCATCGGGAAAGATCCGAGCTTCCCGCTCGTGCTGCGCGCAGACGACGAGGCTGTCCACCTGCCGGAAGAACCGCTGCCCGAACTGGAAAACCAGGCGCTGCGCGAGCACCCGTCGATCAAGGCATCGGCCGAGCTGATGGACGCGGCACGCAAGAGCGTGACGCTGGCGCGCAAGGCCTACCTGCCCGACTTCCAGGTCATTGCCACCGTCACGACGGACAACCCGCCGTATGGCGTGCGCCCGAACAGCTACCAGATCGAGCTGGACGTGATCATCCCGTTCTGGTTCCTGACCAAAGAGAAGTACGGCGTGAACCAGGCGGTGGAAAGCCAGATTGCCACCGAGGCGAACGACGTGTCGGTGCGCCAGCAGACGTTACTGGCCGTCGATACCGCCTACAACACGCTGCGCCAGACGCTTGCGCAGCTCGACTTCAACAAGCAGCGGCAACTGCCGCAGGCGCTGGCGGCCTATCGCGTCACGATGACCAACTACGCCAGCAACAACGCCGATTTCAACGACCTGCTTACCGCCCAGGGCGCGCTCAAAAACGCCGAACTGGCGGTCGCGCAGGCGCAGGCCACGGCCTTGCAGGCCTATCACGCGCTGCTCGCGGCCACCGGCCGCTCGCCGGTTCAAGCTCAATAACATCATGAAGAAGTTCTCTCCCGTCGTTGCTGTGATCGCCCTGGCAGCGGCCCTCGCTGTGGGCGTGGTGGTCGGACGCAAGTGGCCTGCCGCCGTGCCGGCCGAGACTGCAAAACCCGAAGCGGGTCCGGCATCTGCGCCGGCTGCCGCGTCGCGTCCGAAACCGGACTCCATTGAAATTCCTTCTGGCGGCTTCGACCCCCAGCAGGTGAAGGTCGCGCAGGCCAGCCAGCTTTCGGTGCCGGTGGAATTGTCCACACCCGGCAAGCTGGCCTACAACGCGGAGCGCACCAAGCTGGCGTCCGCACGCGTGGCCGGCCGGCTTGATCACATCCTCCAGTTCGAAGGGGCGCTGGTGCGTGAGGGCCAGCCGATTGCCGAGCTGTACGCGCCGGACTACATCTCTGCGCAGAAGGAATACCTGCTGGCGCTGAATACCGCCCGCCAGCTCAAGGGCTCCAACATGAAGGACTTGCAGGAAGACGCAGACGCCACCGTGCAGTCCGCTGCAGGTCGCCTGCACGTGCTGGGCATGTCCGATGCCGATGTCGCGCAAATAGCCAAGCGCGGCACACCGGCTGAACACCTGACGCTGCGCGCGCCCATCTCGGGCACGATCGTCAAGCGCAACATGGACCCGGGCGCCTTCCTGAATGTGGGCGACTCGTTCATGAGCATCGTCGATACGCGTGTGCTGTGGTTTACGGGCAATGTGTATGAGAACGACATTGCCAGCGTGCGCATCGGTCAGCCGATCTCGCTGCACACGTCGGCGTATCCGGACCGCGAGTTCACGGGCCGCGTGAGCTTCATCGCCCCAAATATCGACCCGGCCACGCACACGTTGACGGTGCGCTGCGACGTGCCGAACAACGACGGCCTGCTGCGCCCCGAGATGTACGCCACGGCGCGCATCCAGACCGGCACCGGCCAGGCCACGGTGGTGCCGAAGTCCGCCCTGGTGAAAGACCATGGCAGCTACTTCGTGATCGTGCAGAGCGATGCTACGCACTTCAAGCGCGTCGAAGTGCACGGCAAGGACATCGGCACCGACGGCAACTTTGCCGTGACGGCAGGGCTTGAGGCTTCGTCGCAGGTGGTGGTGCGCGGTGCCGCGCTGCTTAACGAGATGATCGTCAAGGCAGGAGCGTAGGCATGGGCTTCAACCCCATCGCGGGCATTCTCAAGCGGCGGCTGCTGATTGTCTTCCTGGCTGTCGCGTTGCTGGTGGCTGGCGTGCTGTCGTTCCGCGAGCTGCCACTGCAGGCGTATCCGGGCGTGGCACCGCTGTCGGTGCAGGCCATCACGCAGTGGCCCGGCCGCAGCACGACCGAAGTCGAGCAGCAGATCACCATCCCGATTGAAAACGCACTGGCCGGCGTGCCGGACGTGCAGTCGTTCCGCTCGGTATCGCTGTTCGGGCTGTCGGTGGTGACGCTCAAATTCAAGGAAGGCACCGATAGCTTCAAGGCGCGGCAGAACTTTTCGCAGTATCTGGCGAGCGCCAACCTGCCGACGGGCGTGCAGTCTTCACTGAGCCCCGACTCGGACGCCACCGGCGAGATCATGCGCTTTCGCCTCGAGGGCGATGGCGTCGACCTCACCACGCTCAAGAGCTACCAGGACTACGACATCTCCAAGGGGCTCAAGCACGTGCAGGGCGTGGCCGATGTCAGCTCCTTCGGCGGCAAGGTGAAGGAGTACCACATCGTCCCATCGCCGGCGAAACTGCAGTCGTACGGCATCACGCTGTCGCAGCTCATCACGGCCATCGGCAACGCCAACAACAACACCGGCGGCAACCTGCTGCGCGATGGCGAGCAACAGTTCGTCGTGCGCGGCGTGGGCCTGCTGCAGACGGTGGACGACATCCGCAACGTGGTGGTCAACACCAACAATGGCGTGCCGGTGCGCGTGCGCGATATTGCCGAAGTGGAAGTCGGGAACGTGCAGCGTCTGGGCCAGGTGCAATACAACGATCAGCCCGACGTGGTGGAAGGCATCGTGCTGCTCAAGCGCGACGCCAACGCCACCGAGGTGCTGGCCAAGGTGCGCGAGAAGGTGGCGGAGCTGAACAACGGCGTCCTGCCCAAGAGCATTCAAGTCAAGCCGTTCTATGACCGCCAGGTGCTGCTCGACATCACCATGGGCACGGTCGAACACACACTGGTGGTGGGGATCTCGCTGGTGCTGGCGGTGTTGTTCGTCTTCTTGGGCAACTTCCGGGCGGCGGCCGTGGTGGCGGCGGTGATTCCGCTGGCGCTGTGCGTGTCGTTCATCAGCATGGAGCACTTCCATGTGCCGGCCAACCTGATCTCGCTCGGGGCGATCGACTTTGGGGTGATCGTCGACGCGGCCGTGATCGTGATGGAAAACATCATGCGGCACCTCGAAGAAGGCGCCGAGAAGCTCGAAGACGCGATCATCAAGGCGACCAACGAAGTGCAGCGCGCGATGATCTTTTCCACCGGCATCATCATCGTGGCGTATTCCCCGCTGTTCTTCATCGGCGGGGTGGAAGGCATCATCTTCAAGCCAATGGCCTTCACGATGGGCTTTGCCCTGATGGCGTCGATCGTTCTGAGCCTGACGTTCGTGCCGGCTACCACGTCGTTCGTCTTCGGCAAAACGCTGCATCCGCATTCGCCGGCCTTTATTGCGGCGATTCTGCGCTGGTACAAGCCATTGCTGCGCAAGCTCATTGCACGCCCGATGGCCGTCTTTGCCACGGCCATTACGGCGCTATTGCTGACGCTGTACAGCGCCACGTTCCTCGGTACGGAGTTCCTGCCCACGCTGGAAGAAAACAACCTGTGGCTGCGCATCACGCTGCCCAATACGGTGGACCTGGATTACTCCGCGTCGGTGGCCAACGACTTGCGTACATACTTCACCAAGCAGCCGGAGATCAAGCAGGTTTCGGTGCAGATTGGCCGCCCGGACGACGGCACCGACTCTACCGGCGTATTCAACCAGGAATACGGCCTGTACTTCGCACCGCCCGACCAGTGGGAGGCCGGCATGACCAAGGGCAAGCTGGTCGAGCGCCTGTCGAAGCATCTGGAGAAGATTCCCGGCATCGAATACAACTTCTCGCAGTACATCCAGGACAACGTGGATGAGGCGCTCTCGGGCGTGAAGGGCGAGAACTCGGTCAAGCTGTTTGGCAATGACCTGAACATGCTCGAAGCCAAGGCCAACGAAATCCAGGCGCAGCTCAAGAAAGTAACGGGCCTGGTGGACGTGGGTATCTTCCGCGAGCTGGGCCAGCCGACGCTGAACGTTTCGATCGACCGCCAGGCGGCTGCGCGCTTCAACATCAACGTGAGCGACGTGCAGAACCTCGTGCAATACGCCATTGGCGGCGCCCCGGTCACGCAAATCCTGGAGGGCGAGAAATCGTTCGGCCTGGCGGTGCGCCTGAATCAGCAGGCACGTGCGTCGTACGACGCCATCCGCGAGCTGCTGATCGATACGCCTGACGGCCAGCACATTCCGCTGTCGATGATCGCCAAGGTGGAAATGACCGATGGCCCGTTCTTCATCTACCGCGAGGAAGGCAAGCGCTACATTGCCATCAAGTTTGGCGTGCGCGGCCGTGACCTGGGCGGCGCCGTGGACGAGGCCCAGCATGTGGTGGGCAGCAACGTAAAACTGCCCGAAGGCTACACCGTCAAGTGGGACGGCCAGTTCAACGAGATGAAGGTCGCCCAGGGCAAGCTGATGGTGATCGTGCCGTTGACCATCCTTGTGATCTTCCTGCTGCTCTACAGCACGTTCGGCAATTTCAAGGATGCGCTGATGGTGGTGCTGAATGTGCCGTTTGCCGCCATCGGCGGGCTGCTGGCGCTGCACATTGCCAACGAGACGCTGTCGATTTCGGCGGGGATCGGCTTCCTGTCGTTGTTCGGCATCGCCATCCAGGACGGGGTGATCCTGATTTCGTACGTCAATCGTCTGTCCCAATCCGAAAACGTGCGTGAAGCGACCGTCGATGGCGCCGCGCTGCGCCTGCGACCAGTGATCATGACGGCCATGCTGGCAGGCCTGGGTCTGTTGCCGGCGGCGCTGTCGCACAGCATCGGCTCGGAAGCGCAGCGCCCGCTGGCGCTAGTGATCGTCGGGGGCATGGTCACAACCACGATTCTCACCCTGCTGGTGTTGCCGGTGGTCTTCACGTGGGCGCACCGCCATCGTCGTCCGCCCCCGCGCGATTCGGACGTCAATCCGACTGCTGCCATGCTGCCTTAACCTGCGCATGTGCTGAAAGCGCAACGGGCGCATCGCTTTACCGGCGGTGCGCCCGTTTTCATTTGGGCTCACACCAGAATCGGACCAATCTCATGGCGACGCGTGGACGAGGCGAGCAGAGTGCATCTCTGATTCCCACCGCACGCACCGCCACCATGCACCCCACGTCCAACGTCTCCCCCGGCGTCGTCGCACAATTCCCGCCGCAGGTCATCACTACGCTCACCGAGCTGTTTGGCACCGATCTGCAGCAATGGCGTTTTATCGTCGATTTATTTTGTGAGACGGTGGAACAGGATCTCGCCAACCTGGCGAACGCCATCCGCACCGCTGACGACGACACACAGATCGTTGAAGCGGCGCACCGCATCGTCGGTTCGGCTCGCATGCTTGGGCATCAGGCGATTGGCGATGCCGCCCGCTGCATCGAGCGCGCAGCGCAGAGCATCGGACCGTATCAGCAGCGTGTGGAAGACATGCAATCCGCCCTCACCTGCCTGCGCGCGCTGGCGAGTGAATTCCGCCAGCAGGCAAGCGGCTGCCCGTGGTCAGACGCTGCGGTTGCGGGCTGACCGTCCGCCACCCTGCGCCGCACATCGCTTGAACAGGCCCCCCGGCTATTTATGTTATCAGCCACATAAATTAAGCGATTAGGTTGTACGTTGCGTAACTCGCAATACAACGGGTGACTACAACTATTGATCTAGAACAGACTACCCCACTATCTTTCGCGGGCAACGTCGGCGCATTCCAACTGCAGCTGGCTGGCACGCACCGGCCATGACCAGCGCGGCCGCACCGTTTCACCACGTACGTCACAACGCGGGCTCAACCTATCCGGGGGGATTCGATGTCCGAAGCAGTCCTGCATCCATTTTTTTCGCGCGAGCGCACCGTCGCCGCGGTTGGCTTCAACCGCTGGCTGGTTCCTCCTGCCGCACTGGCCATCCATCTGTGCATTGGCATGGCCTACGGTTTTTCTGTCTTCTGGCTGCCGCTCGGCCGCGCGCTGGGCATCACCAAGCCGCTCACATGCGGCGCCGATGTCTCGCTGATCGCCGAGCTGTTCACCACCACCTGCGACTGGCGCGTCTCCAGCCTGGGCTGGATGTTCACGCTGTTCTTCGTGTTCCTGGGCGCATCCGCTGCCATGTGGGGCGGTTGGCTCGAACGCGTTGGCCCGCGCAAGGCTGGCGTCGTGTCGGCTGTGTGCTGGTGCGGCGGGCTGCTGATTTCCGCACTGGGCATCCAGATTCACCAACTGTGGCTGCTGTGGGTGGGCTCGGGCGTGATCGGCGGCGTCGGCCTGGGGCTGGGCTACATCTCGCCCGTGTCGACGCTCATCAAGTGGTTTCCGGACAAGCGTGGCATGGCCACGGGCATGGCCATCATGGGTTTTGGCGGCGGCGCGATGATCGGCGCCCCGCTGGCTGACCGCCTGATGAAGCTGTTTGCGACGCCCGAATCTGTGGGCGTGTCGCAAACCTTTATTGTGCTGGCCGGCATCTACTTCGTGTTCATGATGGCAGGTGCGCTGGGTTACCGTGTGCCGCCCACGGGCTGGAAACCGGCAGGCTGGACACCCTCCCCGGCCAAGGCGAAGGACACGATGGTCACGCAACGCCATGTCCACGCAAACGAAGCGCTGAAGACGCCGCAGTTCTGGCTGATCTGGGCCGTGCTGTGCCTGAACGTATCGGCCGGTATTGGCGTGCTGGGCATGGCCTCGCCACTGCTGCAGGAAGTGTTTGGCGGCAAGCTGCTGGGCGTGACAACGTCGTTCATGGACCTGACCGCCGCGCAAAAGGGCCAGATCGCAGCCATCGCTGCGGGCTTCACGGGTCTGCTGAGCCTGTTCAACATTGGCGGCCGTTTCTTCTGGGCGTCGCTCTCGGACCGCCTGGGCCGCAAGATGACGTACGCGGTCTTCTTCGTGCTCGGCTTCGTGCTGTATGCGTCGATTCCGTGGACGTCGCACACGGGCAATATCGCGCTGTTCGCACTGGCCTTCTGCGTGATCCTGTCGATGTACGGCGGCGGTTTTGCGACCGTGCCGGCGTATCTGGCTGACATGTTCGGCACGCAAATGGTGGGCGCCATCCACGGCCGGCTGCTCACGGCGTGGTCGACCGCCGGCATCCTGGGCCCCGTGCTGGTGAACTACCTGCGCGAATACCAGATCGCCCATGGCGTGGAACGCGCAGCCGTGTACGACATCACGATGATGATCCTGGCCGGCCTGCTGATCCTCGGCTTCATCTGCAACCTGCTGGTGCGCCCTGTCAACGCGAAGCACTTCATGACCGAAGCGCAGCTCGACGAGCAACGACATGCTGCGGCAACCAAGAGCCCAACGCCGTCGGTTGCTGCGCCGGAAACATCGCTGGAATGGCAGGCGCATCCGGGCTCGGCGGTAGCCGTGGTGCTGGCCTGGGCCGCCGTGGGCCTGCCGTTGGGCTGGGGGATTTGGATTACACTCCAAAAAGCTGCCGTTCTCTTCTCCTGACCCGTGATTTAAAGCCGCCCCGCCACCCATGAAGCACCAGAAGATCGAGTTCTACCGTCACCCGGCCGGTGGCTGGGGCGCGCTCAAAAGCGTTGCGCATCAATTGCTGTCGCAGGGCATCGCGGCCAAGGGCGCCAAGACCATGCTGTCGGCCAACCAGCCCGATGGCTTCGATTGCCCCGGCTGCGCCTGGCCTGATCGCGACCACGCCTCCACGTTTGAATTTTGCGAGAACGGCGTCAAAGCCGTGGCTGCAGAAGCGACGTCGCGCCGCACCACACCGGAGTTCTTCGCGCAGCACACCGTGCGCGAACTCGCCGAGTGGTCGGACTACGCGCTGGAAGATCAAGGCCGCCTGACGCACCCGATGGTCTACGACGCGGGCAGCGACAAATACGTCCCGATCGACTGGGACGCCGCCTTCGCGCTGATCGCGCAGCACCTGCGTGCGCTGCCCGATCCGAACCAGGCGATCTTCTACACCTCGGGCCGCACCAGCAATGAGGCGGCCTTCCTCTACCAGTTGTTCGTGCGCGCCTACGGCACGAACAATTTCCCCGACTGCTCCAACATGTGCCACGAGCCTTCCGGCACGGGCATGCGGGCCAGCATCGGCGTCGGCAAAGGCACCGTCACGCTCGACGATTTCACCAAGACCGACGCCATCTTCATCTTCGGGCAGAACCCCGGGACGAATCACCCGCGGATGCTCGGCGAGTTGCGCGAGGCATCGAAGCGCGGCGCAAGCATCGTGTCGTTTAACCCGCTGCGTGAGCGCGGGCTGGAGCGCTTTGCTGATCCGCAGAGCAAGATCGAGATGCTGACGCTGGGCTCCACGCGCATTAGCACCGAATACCACCAGGTGCGCATCGGCGGCGACCTGGCGACGGTCAAGGGCATCATCAAACACGTGATCGAGCGTGACGACGCGGCACGCAGCCGCGGCGAGCCCGCCATCATCGACCACGCCTTCATCGCCCAGCACACTGGCGGCTACGACGCCTTCGCCGCTGACGTGCGCGCGGAGTCGTGGGCGACCATCGAGGCCGAATCGGGCCTGCCAGAGCACGAAATCCGCCAGGCGGGCGACACGTACATCAAAGCCGGCAGCGTCATCGCGTGCTGGGGCATGGGAATCACGCAGCACAAGCATTCGGTTGCGACGATCCAGATGATCGTCAACCTGCTGCTCCTGCGCGGCAACATCGGCCGCCCGGGTGCCGGTGCGTGCCCGGTGCGCGGCCACAGCAACGTGCAGGGCGATCGCACGATGGGCATTTACGAGCAGCCCGCCCCCGCGTTTCTGGATCGGCTGGAGCAAGTCTTCGGTATTCAAGTGCCGCGCGAACATGGCTACGACACCGTCGGCGCCATCGAAGCGATGCAGCAAGGCGCCGCGCGCGTGTTCTTCGCCATGGGTGGCAACTTCGCGGCCGCCACGCCGGACACCGCCGCCACGTGGGCCGGCCTGCGCCAGTGCGACCTGACCGTGCACGTGACCACCAAGCTCAACCGCAGCCACATCGTGCATGGCAAGGCCGCGTTGATCCTGCCGTGCCTGGGCCGCACCGAGGTCGACCAACAGGCCGGCGGCGCGCAAGGCGTGACGGTGGAAGATTCGATGAGCATGGTGCACATGTCGGCAGGCATCAATCCGCCGGCCTCTCCGCATCTGCTCTCGGAGCCGGCCATCGTGGCGCGCCTGGCCGAAGCGACGCTGCCCGAAAGCACCATTCCGTGGCGCTGGCTGGTGGAAGACTACGACCGCATCCGCGAACGCATTGAAGCCGTGTTCGACGACTTTGCCGGCTTCAACGAGAAGATTCGCGTGCCGGGTGGCTTCCGCCTGCGTAACACCGCATCGGAGCGTGTCTGGAACACGCCGTCAGGCAAGGCGGAGTTCCACGCGCATGCCGTGCCGACTGATACCCCGGTCCACCGCGCCCGCGAGCGCCATGCCGACGCCACCGTCTTCACGCTGGCCACGGTGCGCTCGCATGACCAGTACAACACCACCATCTACGGCATGGACGACCGCTACCGCGGTGTGTTCGGCCAGCGCCGCGTGGTCTTCATCAACAAGGAAGACCTGCACACGGTCCGCATGAAAGACGGCGAGTGGGTCGACATGGTGACGCTTTCCGAAGACGGCACCACGCGCCGCGCCGATGGCTTCCGTCTGGTGGCGTATGACATTCCGCGCGGGTGCCTGGCGGCGTATTACCCCGAGACCAACCCGCTGGTGCCGCTGTCTTCCGTGGCTGACCAGGCACGCACGCCGACATCCAAGTCGATTCCGGTGATGCTGGTGCCGAGCCAGGTCGCGCGCACCGCTGACACCCAAGCGGCCACCACGGCCGAAGCCTGATGCCCACCGAGCCGGCGTGGTCTGCGCTGCAGCTGGCGCTGCTGGCCGCATTGCGCGAGACCGACGCCGGCAAGCCGGTGTCGATGCCGTGGCTGATCAAGCGCGTGGGCGAGCGCGCCAGCACGGTCCTGCGCGCGCTGCATCCGCTGGCCGATGCAGGCCTGCTGCGCGTCACCATGGACGACACACGCTGGCTCATTGCGCTGCTCGACGCCGGCCGCGTTCTGCCTGACTTCACTGCATGACTTTTCTGCCCCACCACCCCGCCGGCTTGCCCGTCGTTTCCACCGCCGCGACGAAACGCACGCGCGCCGGCACGCAAGAGGACACCCCCGCCGCCATTGCCGATGAAGCTGCGGTGGCGCTTGTCTTCAACGGCATCACGCATGCGGTGATGATGGCGTCGCCGACTGACCTGGAAGACTTCGCGCTGGGCTTTGCGCTGTCGGAAGGCATCATCGACAGTCGCGCCGATTGGCGTGGCGCAGACGTGGAAACGCATCCGCATGGGCTCGAAGTACACGCAGAAATTGCTTCGCATTGCTTCGTGCGGTTGAAGGAACGCCGTCGGGCGCTGGCCGGCCCGACCGGCTGTGGGCTGTGCGGCATTGAAAGCCTGCAGACTTTTGAAGACGCGCCGCAACCGCTTGTGCCACCCGCGTGGTTGGCATCACTTGCCGACGCGCAGGTATTGGATGCCATGCAGGCGATGACGGCGCATCAGCCGGCCAACGCGCTCACGGGCGGCTTGCATGCGGCGGGCTGGGTGCCCGCAGACACCCATGCACCACTGCATGTTCTGGAAGATGTGGGCCGCCACAACGCTCTCGACAAGCTGATCGGCCGGCTGGCTCGGCTCGGCATCCGCCCCTCGGATGGGTTCATCGTCATGACGAGTCGTGCGAGCTTCGAGCTGGCGCGCAAGTGCGTTCAACTGCAGGTGCCGCTGCTGGCAACGATCTCCGCGCCGTCCTCACTCGCGATCCGCCACGCCAAGGCCGGCCAGCTGACGCTGCTTGCGTTCTGCCGAGGCGATAGCGTGACGCGGTTTGCGTAACGCACAGAACGCGCGAGATTAGATCTCCACCTTGCTCCCCAGCTCAACCAGTCGGTTGGCAGGAATCCGGAAGAAGTCCGACGGTTTGGCGCTGTTGTGCTGCATCCAGGCAAACAACGACTCGCGCCACATCGCCATGCCCGGCAGTGGCGACGGCACCACCGTGGCGCGCGTAATGAAGAACGAGGTTTCCATGTCTTCAAAGACGATGCCCAGCCGCTCGCCCACGCTGCGGACGATCTCGTCCACAGCGGGCGTTTCCTTGAAGCCGAAATCCACCACTGCGGTGTGGATGTCGTCGCCAATGGTTTTGATGACCAGGCGCTTGGCAGGGTCCACATAGGGCACGGCAAGCGTGCGGAAGTGGATGAACAGCACGCGCTTGTGCAGCACGTGGTTGTGCTTGAGGTTGTGCAGCAACGCCAGGGGCACGAAATCGATGCTGGGCGTGAGATACACGGCCGTGCCGTCCACACGATACGGTGGATGGCGCAGCAGCCCGTCCATGAACGGCTCAAGCGGAATGCCGCCTTCTACATTGCGCGCCTTCAGCAGCTGTGTGCCCGAGTGCCACGTCACCATCAGGAAGAAGATCAAGCCGCCCAGCAGCAATGGGAACCAGCCACCCGCGGCAATCTTGAGCAGGTTGGCGGCGAAGAACGACAAATCGACCGCCAGGAACACGGCGCCAATACAGGCCACCAGCGACAGGCGCCACTTCCACGCGTTGCGCATGACCACCGTGACCAGCCCCGTCGTCAGCACCATGGTGGTCGTCACCGCAATACCGTAGGCCGCAGCCAGGTTGTCGGACTTGCCGAAAGCCAGCACCACCGCCACCACCAGCGCCAGGAGCACGTAGTTGACCACCGGCACATAGATCTGGCCGATCTCCACATCCGACGTGTAGAGAATCTTCATGCGCGGCGCATAGCCCAAATGCACGGCCTGCGCCGTCATCGAAAACGCACCCGAGATGACCGCCTGGGACGCAATGACCGTGGCCGCCGTGGCCAGCACCACCATCGGGCCCACAGCCCAGTTCGGCATCAGCAGGAAGAACGGGTTCTGCACGGCGCTCGGCTCGCGCAGCAGCAAGGCGCCCTGGCCGAAGTAGTTCAGCAGCAGGCACGGCATCGCAATGTAGAACCACGCATAGCGGATCGGGCGCGCGCCAAAGTGGCCCATGTCGGCATACAGCGCCTCGGCGCCGGTCAGCGCCAGGAACACCGAGCCGAACACGATGAACGCCAGCACCGTATGCCGGAATCCGAATTCGATGGCGTACACCGGGCTCAGCGCCACCAAAATCTGCGGCGACTTCACCACCGAAACCAACCCCATCAGCCCCAGCAGCACGAACCAGATCACCATGATCGGCCCGAACAGGCGCCCAACCACGTGCGTGCCATGCCTTTGAATCAAAAACAGCGCGATCAGCACGATCAGCGCCAAGGGCAACACCCACTTCTGCAGCGCAGGCGCCATGATTTCCATGCCTTCGATGGCGGAGAGCACCGAGATGGCGGGGGTAATGACGGCATCGCCATAGAACATGGCGGCGCCCAGCAGGCCGAGGAGCATCAACGTGCGTGTGAACCGGGCGCTGCCGCTGCTCGCGCGCATGGCCAGCGCCGTCAGCGCGAGGATGCCACCTTCGCCGTTGTTGTCGGCGCGCATGACGAAGAGCACATATTTGACGGATACCACCAGCGTCATCGCCCAGAACAGCATCGACAGGATGCCGAAGACGGTCTGATCGGAAAACGGGACCCCATGTTCGGGGTTGAAGCATTCCTTCAGGGCATACAGGGGGCTGGTGCCAATGTCCCCGAAGACCACGCCGATTGCGCCCACCATGGTGGCCATCAACGCGGGATTTTTCTTGGTTTTACTGGCTGCGGCTGTCGTCATGGGTAGGCTGCGACTGGAACGACGGGGTGCGCACGCAATTTCCGTGCACCGTCTGCGGCGCTGGCTTACGGGGTGAGCCGAGTGCGGCAGAAGCCACTAAAGCTTAGGTGAAAACGCCCGGTTTTGCGCGGGTGTTTGCACCGATGGCAAGAGCGCGCCAACCCTGGTGCAGGCCCGAAAACAGCGGCCGCGGCCGCTCCAAACGGAAACCTTGAAAAAACAGACTTTGACGAGGCGACGCGCCAAGCATATATTCACCAAACGATCGTTTGGCCGGTTCGGCCGGGTCTGCCTGCTACGTTTGTATTTGGCCGGCGGCCGATCGATTTCTCAACTTCACGACTCAAAATCATGGCTACTGGTACCGTCAAGTGGTTCAACGACGCAAAAGGTTTCGGCTTCATTACCCCGGATGATGGCGGCGAAGACCTTTTCGCACATTTCTCCGCGATCAACTCCGCAGGCTTCAAAAGCCTGAAGGAAGGTCAGAAGGTGTCGTTCGAAGTTACGCAAGGCCCCAAGGGCAAGCAAGCTTCGAACATCGTGCCCCAGTAACAAGGAGCACGCGGGCGCGGTAGACCGGTTTTGGCTTGCCGCGCGGGGTTTCCTCGCGCGTGTATTGGCCGGAATATGCCGCCAGGCAGGTTGTTTCAGTACGTGTTTGCCATCAAGCAGTCGGATGGCCACCGGAAGCGGTGGCCTGGTTTGACGAACCCCTATTGGGAGCATGCAATGGCCAGCCGAATTGAAGAGAACGCCGTTGAATATGATCCGCCCGCCGGGGCAGCTGCAGAAATGCATGCTGCCCCGAGTTTCATTCGGGATTCGGAAATCCAGTTTTCGCGCTCGCAGACATTCCACGAGGGCCAGCGCGTCAGCTTCGATGTAGAAATCGGGCCCGATGGCGAACTCATCGCCGTCAACATCAAACCAATATGACACGCCGGTTTCAACTCGGCATGTTCAAAAGATGAAGGGAGGCATTGCCTCCCTTTCTCATGGTCGATGCGCCGGCTTACTTGGCTGTCGGCATCACGAACTCGGCGCCCTTGGCAATCGAATCCGGCCAGCGTTGCATCACGCTCTTGTAACGCGTGTAGAAACGCACGCCTTCTTCGCCATAGGCGTGGTGGTCGCCGAACAGCGAGCGCTTCCAGCCGCCGAAGCTATGCCACGCCATCGGCACCGGAATCGGCACATTGATACCGACCATGCCCACCTGGATCTGCCGCGCAAATGCGCGCGCCACGCCGCCATCGCTCGTGTAGCACGACACGCCGTTGCCGAACTCATGCGCATTGATCAGATCCACCGCCTCGGCAAGGTCATGCACGCGCACCACCGAAAGCACGGGACCGAAGATCTCTTCCTTGTAGATCGTCATCCCGGGCTTGACGTGGTCGAACAGCGTGCCGCCCGTGAAGAAGCCTTCGGCATGGCCGTCGACCGTGTGGCCGCGGCCGTCCACGACCAGCTCGGCGCCCTCTTCCACGCCCTTGGCGATATAGCCTTCCACCTTGGCCTTGTGGGCGGCGGTCACAAGTGGACCCATTTCTCTGTCGGCTTGCATGCCGTTGCCGATCTTGAGCGCGCGGGCGCGCTCGGCAAGGCGCGGGACGAGCTTGTCAGCCACGTCGCCCACTGCCACAGCCACGGAGATCGCCATGCAGCGCTCACCGGCCGAACCGTAGCCTGCACCGATCAAGGCGTCCACCGCCTGGTCGAGGTCTGCATCCGGCATGACGACGAGGTGATTCTTTGCGCCGCCCAGGGCTTGCACGCGCTTGCCGCGCTTGGTGCCTTCGGCGTAGATGTATTCGGCGATGGGCGTGCTGCCGACGAACGAAATGGCCTGCACATCCGGATGCTCGAGCAGCGCATCAACGGCATCCTTGCCACCCTGTACCACGTTGAACACACCATCGGGAAGGCCCGCCTGCTTGAGCAGGTCGGCAATCATCAGGCTGGGGGTCGGGTCACGTTCGCTGGGCTTGAGGATGAACGTATTGCCGCACGCCAGCGCAACCGGCGCCATCCACATCGGCACCATGAACGGGAAGTTGAACGGCGTAATGCCGGCCACCACGCCCAGCGGCTGGCGCAGGTTCCAGTTGTCGATGCCGCCGCCGATGTTGTCCGTGAACTCCGTCTTGAGCAGGTTCGGAATGCCGCAGGCGAATTCGACGACTTCAATGCCGCGCGTCACTTCGCCTTTGGCATCGGAGAACACCTTGCCGTGCTCACGCGTAATGGCGGCGGCCAGGGCATCGTGGTTCTGGTCGAGCAGCTCCTTGAACTTGAACAAAACGCGCGAGCGCTTGAGCGGCGAAGTCTCGGCCCAGTCCGGGGCAGCCGCATGCGCGGCGGCTACGGCGGCGTCCACTTCGGATTTGCCGCCCAGCAGCACCTGCGCGCTCACCGCGCCCGTAGCGGGGTTGAAGACATCGGCGCTGCGTGTGCCGCTGCCGGCATGGCGCTGCCCGCCGATGAAATGGCTGACAACGGATTCGGTCACGGCGGGATCAATCGGTCGGTTCATTTCAGGCTACCTCTTGCAGAACGGTACGAACGGTGTCGAAGATGCGCGCGATCTGCGCCTCTTCGATGATGAGCGGCGGGGAGAACGCCAGGATGTCGCCGGTGTAGCGCACCAGCACACCACGCTCCAGGCATTTCAGGAAGACTTCGTAAGCGCGCGCGCCCACGGCGCCGGGGCGCGATTCCAGTTCGATGCCGGCCACGAGGCCGAGGTTGCGGATGTCCTTCACATGCGGCGCGCCCTTGACCGAATGCGCTGCCGCTTCGAACGCCGGCGACAACGAACGCGCGCGCTCGAACAGCCCTTCGCTGCGATACAGGTCCAGCGCGGCCACCGCCGCGGCCGCGGCCAGCGGGTGGGCCGAATACGTATAGCCGTGGAACAGCTCGATCGCGCCTGGCGCGCCGGCGTCGACGACGGTGTCGTGCACCGACTGGCGCACGGCCACGGCGCCCATCGGCACGGCGGCGTTGTTGATGCCCTTGGCCATCGTCAGCAGGTCCGGCGTCACGCCAAAGAACTCGGCCGCCGTCGCCGCGCCCAGGCGGCCAAAACCGGTGATGACTTCATCGAAGATCAGCAGGATGCCGTGCTTGTCGCACAAAGCGCGCAGACGCTGCAGGTAGCCCTTGGGCGGCACCAGCACGCCGGTGGAACCCGCCAGAGGCTCGACGATGACGGCGGCGATGGTCGACGCGTCATGCAGCGTGACGAGGCGCTCCAGTTCGTCGGCAAGGTGCTCGCCCCAGGCCGGCTGGCCCTTGGAGAATGCGTTGTGCTCGGGCGCATGCGTATGCGGCAGGTGGTCCACACCCGGCAGCAGGTTCGCCGAGAACGCCTTGCGGTTCGGCGAAATGCCGCCCACCGAGATGCCGCCGAAACCCACTCCGTGATAGCCACGCTCGCGGCCAATCAGGCGTGTGCGCTGCCCTTCGCCCCGCGCGCGGTGGTAGGCCAGCGCAATCTTGAGCGCCGTATCCACCGCTTCGGAACCGGAGTTGGCGAAGAAGATGCGGTTCAGGCCTTCCGGCATGATCTCGGCGACTTTTTCTGCCGCGCGGAACGCCAGGGGGTGCCCCATCTGGAAGGTGGGCGCGAAATCCAGCGTGGCGGCCTGCGTCGTGATGGCGTCGACGATTTCCTTGCGGCAGTGGCCGGCGTTGACGCACCAGAGGCCGGCAGTGCCGTCCAGCACCTCGCGGCCATCGCCGTCACGGTAGTACATGCCCTGGGCGGAAGTCAGCAGGCGCGGTGCGGCCTTGTACTGGCGGTTGGCCGTGAACGGCATCCAGAAGTAGGACAGATCGGTGGTTTCCAGCGGGTGGGGTGCGGGTTTCATCGGCGGCTCCGAAAAAACAGCGGAAAGGGAACGGGCTGGGCAAGCCAGCGGTTGAAGCAAACTGTACAGAGTCCAATCCGACACGGACATGCACAGATGGCGGTTCTATAAGAAACTGTATAGGCCCTCATCACGGCTTCGTGCCGCATCGCAACATGCAACTCGAACTCGATCCTTCTCATCCCCAGCGTACGTTGGTCGACCAGATCGTCCAAGGCATTCGTGCGGCGGTCGACAACCATTCTCTGCTGCCGGGCACGCGGCTGCCCTCGGTGCGCAAGTTGGCCCAGGCGCACGATGTAAGCACTTTTACGGTGGCGGAGGCCTATACACGGCTGGCGGCTCTGGGCGCCATCGTGGCCCGGCCACGTTCGGGCTACCTCGTAGCGGCGCGTACACCCACCCAGCCGGCCCCCGTGGCCCCACGCTGGGAGCCGCCCACGCTCAACGCGGCGTGGCTGCTGTCGGATGTGTTTGCCGACCGCTCCATCTCCATCAAGCCCGGCTGTGGCTGGCTGCCGAACGACTGGCTGGACGAGCGCGGCGTACAGGAAGCCATGCGCGCCGTGAGCCGTGTTTCCGCGTTGCGGGTGGCGGGCTACGGACATCCGTGGGGCTATGCGCCGTTGGGCGAATACGTCGCGCAGTCGCTTGCGCTACGGGGCCTGCCGGTGGAACGGTCGCAAGTGCTGCTGACCAGCGGCGCCACGCAGGCGCTCGACCTGATCGTCCGCACGCTGTTCAAAGCTGGCGACGTCGTCGCGGTGGATGATCCGGGCTATTGCAACGTACTCCAGGTACTCAAGCTGGCCGGTCTGCGCGTGGTCGGGGTGCCGCGCACGCCGGATGGGCTCGACACAGTGGCGCTGGAAACCATCCTGCGCGCGGACGATGCCGACCGGCCGCGCGCCCTCTTCACCAGCTCCGTGCTGCAGAACCCCACTGGCTCCTCAATGACGGCACAGAACGCCTATCGCGTGCTGCAACTGGCCGAACAGCATGGCCTCTGGATCGTTGAGGACGACCTGCACCGCGAGCTGGCCGACCCCGCCGCCCCGATGCTCGCCGCACTCGACGGCCTGCGCCGCACGCTGTATGTGAGCGGGTTCTCCAAGACGATCTCGCCCTCGTTGCGCGCAGGCTACGTGGTGGCCGATGCCGCCATCACACGCGAGCTGGCACGCACCAAGATGGCAGTGGCGCTCACCTCGTCGGAAATTACCGAGCGCATCGTGCACGCGTTCGTCACCCGCCCCGTCTATGCCGAACACGTGGCGCGGCTGATTGCGCGGCTGGGAGAAGCGCACGCGCCCATCGAAGCGCTCATGCGTCAACATCGTGCCGAGCCGTTCGATACGCCGGGCCGCGGCCTCTTCCTGTGGGCGCGGCTGCCCGGCCAGGCCGACGCCTCCGCACTGGCCAATCGGGCTATCGAGCACAACATCTGGCTCGCGCCCGGTCAGTACTTCCGGCCGCATGACGAGCCGAGCCCGTGGCTGCGCTTCAACGTCGCGTACTCCGCAGAACCGGCACTCTGGGAATTCCTCTCGCACGCGTGACGGCGCTGCCCCGCATGCGGCGCAACGGCGTATTGCATGCAATCAATCGCGTAACGGGCAATCAAACGTGAAATTCGCGTGAACGGAAGGCGGCAGCGTCACAAATGCGCGACACCATGCCTAGTCGCCTACCGTTCACTTGCCGTACCGACTCCCAACGCCACCTGCAGACCAACCTGCACAAGGAGTGCCATGGACATTAAGACCGTCCGCGAAACCGCCTTCGCGATGCCGCTCACGAGCCCCGCCTACCCACCCGGCCCGTACCGCTTCATCCACCGCGAATTCTTCATCATCACGTACCGCACCGACCCGGCCAAGCTGCGCGCCATGGTGCCGGAACCACTGGAAGTGCCCGAACCGCTGGTCGCCTACGAGTTCATCCGCATGGCCGACTCCACCGGCTTTGGCGATTACACCGAAAGCGGCCAGGTCATCCCGGTCACCTACGAAGGCAAGCCCGGCACGTACACGCTGGCGATGTACCTGGACGACCATCCGCCCCTGGCCGGCGGCCGTGAAATGTGGGGCTTTCCCAAGAAGTTGGCAAGCCCGAAGCTGGTGACCGCCAAGGACACGCTGATCGGCACGCTCGACTACGGCCCCGTGCGCGTGGCCACCGGCACCATGGGTTACAAGCACCGCGAGCTGGATCTGGCCGAGCAGAAACGGCGCCTGGAGCGCCCGAACTTTCTGCTCAAGATCATTCCGCACGTGGACGGCAAGACCGCGCGCATCTGCGAGCTGTCGCGCAACGTCATGATCGACATCGACATGAAAGGCGCCTGGACGGGCCCCGCGTCGCTGGAACTGGCGCACCATGCACTGGCGCCCGTGGCCGAACTGCCCGTGCTGGAGATTGTCGAAGCCCGGCACATCATTGCGGACCTGACCCTTGGCATGGGCGAGGTTGTATTCGATTACTTGGCGCAGTAGCACCTGCCCAAGGCCATTCTTATCCCGTCACCGTCAACCCCCGGAGTACACACATGTCTGATTTGAAAGGCAAAGTCGCCGTCGTCACGGGTGCCGCCAGCGGCATCGGCAAGCAGATCGCCCTCACGCTCGCCAATTCGGGCGCGGCCATTGCCATCGTTGACTTGAACGAAGACGGCGCCAAGGCCGTCGCCAAAGAGATCACCGATGCAGGCGGCAAGGCGATCGGCCTGCGCATGGACGTGACCGATGAACAAGCCGTGGACAGCGGCATCGACCGCGTGGCCGAAGAACTCGGCTCGGTCGACATCCTCGTTTCGAACGCCGGCATCCAGATCGTCAACCCGTTCGTGAGCTACTCGTTTGCCGACTGGAAGAAGATGCAGGCCATCCACGTCGACGGCGCGTTCCTGACCACGCGCGCCGCACTGCGCCACATGTACAAGGACGACCGTGGCGGCGTGGTGATCTACATGGGCTCGGTGCACTCGCACGAGGGCTCGCCGCTCAAATCGGCCTACGTGGCGGCCAAGCATGCACTGCTCGGCCTGAACAAGGTACTGGCCAAGGAAGGCGCGGCGCATAACGTGCGCTCGCACGTGGTGTGCCCCGGCTTCGTGCGCACGCCGCTGGTCGAAAAGCAGATTCCCGAACAAGCCAAGGAACTCGGCATCAGCGAAGATGACGTGGTGAAAAAAGTCATGCTGGGTGATACCGTGGACGGCGTATTCACCACGGTGGAAGACGTGGCCGAGACGGTGCGCTTCCTGGCCACGTTCCCAAGTGCCGCGCTGACCGGCCAATCGTTCGTGGTGAGCCACGGCTGGTTCATGCAATAAGTCTCTGCACACGCAAGGAGGTTGAGGAGATATGCCCGCACCAAAACTACGCGTGGCCGCAACCAAGCGGCCCACGCCGGCAGAGTCGTCACGCCCCGCCGATGCGCCGCTCACCACGGCGCAGCGCATCGTGCTCCCGGCGTACGAGAACATCGCGCTGGTGCTGCAAGGCGGCGGCGCGCTTGGCTCGTACCAGGCCGGCGTGTTCGAAGGGCTGGACGAAGCCGGTATCGTGCCGAACTGGATTGCGGGCATCTCCATCGGGGCATTGAATACGGCCATCATTGCCGGCAATGCGCCCGAGCATCGCCAAGCAAAGCTGCGTGAGTTCTGGCAGATCATCACGCAACCGACGTTCTCGCCGCCGCTGCCCGACATCCTGGAAAACGCCTGGTTTGACGGCAACGCGCATCTGCGCAAATGGCTGACCGCCATGCAGGCCGCCGACACGCTGCTCGAAGGCCAGCGCGGCTTTTTTACACCGCGCTTTCCTGCACCACTGCCTGCCAACGAAGTCGACCCGCTCGAAGCCAGCTACTACGACACCGCGCCGCTCAAGGCGACGCTGGAACGCCTTTGCGATTTCGACCGCATCAACGACGGTGGCATCCGCGTATCGGTGGGGGCTGTGAACGTCCGCACCGGCAATCTGGAAGCGTTTGACAACACCGAGCGCCGACTGCGCGCGGAGCACTTCATGGCATCCGGCGCGCTGCCGCCGGGCTTCCCTCCCGTGCTGATCGACGGCGAGTATTACTGGGATGGCGGTGTCGTCTCCAACACGCCACTGTCGTATGTGCTGGGCTCCAAGCCGCGCCGCGACACGCTGGTGTTCCAGGTGGACCTCTGGAGCGCACTGGGCCCGGTGCCCAATACGATGATCGGCGTGGCCAGCCGGCAGAAGGACTTGCAGTACTCCAGCCGCACGCGGCTTACCACCGACTGGATGGAACGTTCGCAATCCACGCGCCGGCTAATACGCAAGCTGCTCGACCACCTGCCGCCTAAAGAGTTTGAGCGCACCCAGTGGTACAAGCACGCGCAGGAGATGGCCTGTACCAAGCGCTACAACGTCTTCCACCTCATCCACGCTGCCAAGGAACACGAAGGGCCGGGCAAGGACATCCAGTTCGGTCCATCGACCATGCGCGACCACTGGGCCTCGGGCCTGGCGGATATTCGCGAATCGCTCTCGCACCCGGAGTGGCTTGAGATGCCCGATAACGACACGGGCTTCATCACGCATGACATCCACCGCCATCCGGGCGTAGAGCGGGAAGACAAGAGGCTTTGAGCCACCGCTGCGTCGCTCAGGGCCGGACTACTCCGGCGCGGCCGGCATACGCAGCGCAGTCGACAGCGGCGGCCGCGGCAGCGCAGCCGTCCAGGCGCGGCGGATCACCGCGCTGATCTGCTTGTAGACCTCTTTCGAGATCACGGTTTCAGCCAGCATCGTGTCGATTTTGCTCTGGCCGATGTACAGCGCAAACAGCACCAGCAGACGCTTTTCCAATGCAGCGCTGTAGCCGCCAAACTTCTCGCGCAACTCGGCCAGGCCCTCTTCGGCCGCCTCGATCCGGGTGATCAACACGCCATCGAGCAAGTCTGCCATGCGCTCACCCAGCACGGGTTGCAGCGATGCACGGTTGTACGCGCGCAAGCGTTCGAGCACCGTCTGGCGGCAAATGAGCAATTCAAAGCGGTCGGCCAGTGCATTGGCCAGCGGGGGATCGATATGCGCCACACGATGCAGCCAGACCGCGAACCGGTAGCCGGCGTGCTTGGCCAGGATGCGCCGCGAAGCGCGCTTGTAGCCCAGGCGCCCCTCCGTGCGGGCCGCGTCGATCATGTCGGCGGTGTTTCGCATCATCGCGTCGAGGTTGCGGATCGAGACGAGGCCGTTGCCATATTCGGGAATCAACTCGCGCTCACGCGTGGCGAGCGAAACCAGGCCGATGGTCAGGCGTTCGCGTTCGGACAGCGCTTCCTCAAGGTTCAGTTCGAGCGCGCCGGCCGCGACCTCCCGCCGATACACCTCCGCTGCCCGATCGGTCGCGCCCGACGTGAAATGGAAGTGCCCGCCGATGCGGCGCATGGTCGATTCCACTTCCTCCGTCGACATGTTCAGCGCCTGCCCTTGCAGTGCCTGCTCTTGCGGCGACAACTGATCGAGCCCCAGCCACCGCATCACCCAGCGCAGCGTGGCGCCGTTGAAGAGCACGCTGACCAGCACAAAGCCGGTGGCGAGGATGGTCACAAAATGACGATCGGCCGCGTGTACGGCCTGGTTCTCGGCCACCCCCAGCGCCAGCACCAGTGTGACGGCACCACGCAGGCCGCCCCATGCAATCGCCAGTTTGTAGGCATGACTGACCGGCGCGGAGAGCTTGAGCCACGCCATCGCGGGCAACAGGCCAAACAGCACGGCAAGGCGCGCCGCCAGTGCAGCCAGCACGATCACCGCGAGCCACAGCGCGTCTTTCCACACCGCGCCGTGCAGCAGTTCCGGCACGCGCACCGCAGCCAACAGAAAGACGACCGCTCCAGCCAGCGCCGCAATCTGCTCCCAAATCAGTTGCAGGTGCGACCAGTTGCGCGGCGTCAGGCGCGTGCGTCCCAGCGCGCCGATCACCAGTCCCGCGCAGACCACCGACACCACGCCCGACACGCCCAGCATGTTTTCCGCCACGAGATACAGCGGATACGGCAGCGCCAGCGTCCACGCGGCTTCGGCCTGAGCAATGCCGCGCAGAGCCGGCAGCAGGAATGCGGCGATGCGCCCGGCAATCAACCCGAACACCACGCCGCCACCGAACGCCCTGGCCAGTTCACGCAGACCGGTGCCGACGGTGGCGTCACCGCCGTGCCCCGTCAGCATGGCAAGCAGCACGCCCATGATCGCAATGGCAGCCGCATCGTTCAGCAGCGCCTCGCCCTCCACCAGGCGGATCAGCCGCGCCGGTGCGCCCACGTCGCGAAACACCGCAATCACGGCGGACGGATCGGTCGTGGCAATCATCGCGCCGAGCAGCAGGCACGTGACGATGCCGAACGGCGTGACGGCGGCCGCTGCAAGCCCGATCACACCCGTGGCGACCACCACGGCCACGATGGCCAGCATCAGGATCGGCGCGGCGTCCGGTGCCATGCTGCGCACATCGACCGACAGCGCCGCCTGAAACAACAGCGGCGGCAGGAACAGCCACAGGTAGGCCTCTGCCGGCCAACTCGGATCGACGAGCGGCGCGAAGAACGTGGTCGCAAAGGCAGGCGCGCTGTTCCGCAAGATCACATAGGCGCCGCCGATGCCGATGCCCGCCAGCGCCAGCAAGGTCGACTCGGGCAACGTCAGCCGCGAGGCCAGCATCTGCACCAGCGCCACCACCGCGAGCAGACCGCCCGCCACCAGCAACAGGATGACGACGCCGTTCACGAGGCGGTCTCCCGCGCAGCCAGCCAATCTGCACGTTCGGCATCGGTCAGGTCCGGCACGACTGCCGTGCCGGTTTCGGCGGCAGCCACGGCGGCTTCGAGCACGGCCATGACGGCCACGGCTTGCACGGGCGGCACGGGGTTTGTGCGCTGACCAAAGATGGCGTCGCGCACAGCGGCGTAGTAGGCGCGCTGATCGCCAGCGGGCGTTGCGATGCGGTTTTCGGAGGATGTTGCGCCATCGATGAAAAGGCCGGCGTCATCGTCCACGCCCCAGCCTTGCGCGCCGGGTTGCATGCCGGCGAGCAGTTGCGCTTCCTGCTGATCCATCCGGCGTTTGACGAACGAACCGCGCGTGCCGTGGACGATCCAGCGCGGGGATCCGCCCGCCACCAGCATGCTCGCGTGAAGGACGGCTCGGCGCTCCCCCACGTCCAACACGACATGCGCCCAGTCCGGCGTTTCGGCGCCCGGCCGCTGGCGTGCGAACGAGGCGCTCACCGCATCGGGCAGGCCGAGCAGTTGCAGCGCCTGGTCGATCAGGTGCGGGCCCAGATCAAACCAGATGCCCGTGCCCTGCCCCGCTTGCTCGCGCCAGCGCGCACGCACCTGCGGTCGATACCGGTCGAAATGCGCCTCGACGTGCATGACTTCGCCAAGGGTGCCGCCTCCGATCGCGGCTTGCACGGCGAGGAAATCGCTGTCCCAGCGCCGGTTCTGAAACACCGACAGCACGCGCCCCGCGTCGCGCGCCACCCGCGCCAGATGCCGCGCTTCTGCCAGCGTGACGGTGAACGGTTTGTCCACGACGACATGCTTGCCCGCTCGCAACGCCGCTTCTGCCAACGGCGCATGGCGGTCGTTGGGTGCGGCAATGACGACGAGGTCGACGTCCGCATGCGTTGCCGCCGCTTCTGGCGTGCAGATCACCGCGTTTGGCCGATCCGCGCGCACCGCCTCCGGTCGATTGGAGCCGATGACCTGCAAACGCAGCCCTGGCGTGGCGTCGATCAACGCGGCGTGAAAGCGCTTGCCGGCATAACCGTAGCCGACCAAAGCGGCGCTCAATGGCATCAGATGTGATGAAAGCGGCATGTAAAAAAATGGCAGAAAACAAGCGAATAAGACGATGACGGCGCAACTTGGTGCCCAGAATTTCGGGGCAGGACAGGGAAAAATTGCCCTATTCCCGCCTAGCAAACGTTGCCATTGTCAAAAATACGCCTTTACTCTCTTGTAAATAGGAATTGTTCTCATTATTATCTGAGCCTTCACATTCTGAAGGCGCCGCACCTCGGGGGAGGGAGTCGCGTCGTACTTTTCACTTTACGGGAACTGCAATGCCGCCGAAACGTTTGTGCCTGTCTCTGGCCGTCCTTGGAACGCTGCCCTTTGCTCAAGTGGCAAGTGCCGCCGACACCGTTGCTGCAGCCGACGCCGGCACGTTGCCGACTTCCACGGTCAAGGGTGCGCGCAGCAGCACGAGCTACGACACGCCCATCGCCAACACAGCCACGAAGATTCCCGTGCCGCTGCGCGAGATTCCGCAGTCAGTGAACGTCGTGCCGCGTGCGGTGATCCAGGATCAGGGCGCGCTGTCGATCAATGACACGCTGCGCAACGTGCCGGGCGTGTCGGCCTCGCTGGGCGATGCGCAGCGCGATCAGGTGACCATTCGCGGTTTCTCGTCGATCAATGACCAATACGTCGACGGCCTGCGCGATGATTCGCTCTACTTCCGCGACCTGTCCAACATCGACCACATTGAAGTGTTGAAGGGCCCGGCGGCCGTGCTGTATGGGCGCGGTTCGTCCGGCGGCATCATCAATCGCGTGACCAAGAAACCGCTGGCCACGCCACTGGCCGAGGTGGGCGTGGTGGTCGGCACGGAGCGCCAGAAACGCGCCGAGTTCGACCTGAACACGTCCATCAACGACGACGCCATCCGCGCGCGCATTACCGGCGCGGTTGAAGATTCGGGTGGTTTCCGCAACGACTACTTCCTGCGCCGCCAGGCGATCTCGCCGTCGTTCCTGTTCAACCTGGCGCCCGATACCAAACTGACCGTGCAGTTCGATTACCTGCACGACAAGCGCATCGCTGACCAGGGCGTGCCGTCGTACCACGGCCGCCCCGTGGATGTGCCCATCGGCACGCGCTATGGCTCGGCCGATGCGGGCGCCGGCAATGTGGAGTCCACCGTCAAGAGCGTGACCGGCACGCTGGACCACCGCTTCAACGACAAATGGTCGTTCCACAGCGTGGTGCGCAATTACGAATACTCGCTGGGCCGCAACAACTACACGACAGTCAGCCGCGTCACCGATGGGCCGATCCCGACCGTCACGCTTGCCGTCAACCAGCGCAACCGCAGCGACCGCGGCACGCTGTGGCAGAACGAGCTGACGCAGAAGGCCGAGACCTGGGGCATCCAACACACGCTGCTGTACGGCATCGAGCTGGGCTACCAGGACAAGAGCGACCGTGTGGCCGCCGCGCCGGGCAGCACGACCTACAACCTGTTCAACCCGACGCTGCAAGTGTTGCCGACCGTACCCGGCAACGCGGTGCCGACCAACTACGGCCTCTCGCACAACGAGACGTATGCGGCGTACGTGCAGGACTTGATCAAGTTTTCGCCGCAATGGACGGTGCTCGCCGGCCTGCGCTACGAAATCCTCAAGCAGAGCCGCGACGACCTGACCCCGCGCAATGTCGATCTGTCACGCACGGACAAGCCGGTCAGCCCGCGCTTCGGCGTTGTGTATCACCCGGTCGAGCCGCTCTCGCTGTACGCGTCGTACAGCCGCTCGTTCCAGCCGCTGGCGGATAGCTTCACCTTCTTCCCGAACAGCGGCGCACTGGCTCCGCAATCGACCACGAACTGCGAGATCGGCGCCAAGTACGACCTGTCTGCAGGCGCGAGTGTCACGGCCGCGCTGTTCGACATGAAGCAGACCAACCTGACGGCGGCGGATCCGGTCACGCTGCTGGGCGTGCCCATCGGCACCCAGCGCACGCGCGGCCTGGAGTTGTCGTTCACTGGCGAGATCGTGAAAACCTGGTCGCTGATGGCGAGCTATGCCTATCTGAACGGCCGCCTGGAAAACCCGAACGACCGCAGCGGTGGCGTGGCCGTCAACGGCAACCAGCCGTCGCTCACGCCGCGGCACAGCGGCTCGGTATGGCTGAAGCACGACCTGCCGAACGGCTTCTACGTGGCCGGCGGCGTGCGTGCGGAAGCTGCGCGTTACGCATCGCAGTACAACCTGACGACGCTGCCCGGCTACATGACCGTCGACCTGGGCGCCGGTTATCGCAGCAAGCACCTTGATGTCACGCTGAACCTGCAGAACCTGTTCAACCGCGCGTACTACGTGTCGGCTCACGGCGCCGCCGAGAACTACAACATGCCCGGTGCCCCGCGCATGGCGCTGCTGGGCGTGCGCTACAAGATGTAAGCGTCGAACAGGCGAACGGGCGAACGGGCGATGCTGCGACGGGTGCTGTTCCGCTTGCACTGGCTGATCGGGTTGTCGGCCAGTGTGGTGCTGGCCGTCGTTGGCGCCACCGGCGCGCTGATGGCGTACGAAGACGAACTGCTGCGCGCGCTCAATCCCGGCGTGCTCACCCTGCCCGCGCGCAGCGGACCTGCGCCGACGCTGCCGCAAGTGGCGGCGCAGGCGCGCGCTGCCATGCCGGACCGCCCCGTCACCTTCATCACCGCTGCGTCCGACCCCACCCAGCCGTGGCGCGTCTGGTATGCGTGGCCGCCCGGCAAACACGGTGGCAGCAGCCGCGGTGAGCTGCGCTACATCGATGCCGCCACCGGCACGTTGCTGCCGGAGGCGCGCGCACAGCGCTTCTTTGCCACCGTCAAACTGCTGCACCGGACGTTGCTTGCTGATGAGATCGGCAAGCAGATCGTAGGTGCGTGCACGATAGGGCTCGTCGTGATGGCGCTGTCGGGCTTATACCTGCGTTGGCCGCGTCGCGTCACGAACTGGCGAAGCTGGCTTGTCATCCGATGGAGCCGTGCGGGCCGCATCCGATGGTGGGATGTGCATACCGTCATCGGTACGCTGGTGTTGCCGCTGTATCTGCTGGCCGCCTTCAGCGGGCTGTATTGGGCATATGACTGGTACCGCGATGGCCTGCAGCGCTTGGCCGGCATGCCGGTTGTCTCCAAGGCAAAACCGGTGGAAGTCCCGCGAAAACCGCTCGAAGATGCGGCAATTGAGCGCACGTGGAACGCTTTCCGCGACAACGCGTCGAACTATGGAACAGTCACCCTCCGTATCGACGATGCCCGCACGGGCCAGGTCGATATCAACTGGCTGCCGGCCGATGCTCCGCACGACCGCGCCTTCAACCGATTGACGCTGGACGCTGCTACCGGCGCCGTCCTGCGCAACGAATCCTTCGCTGCAAAGCCGCCAATGCAACGCCTGCTGGCAGGCATGTTGCCGCTTCACAATGGACGCTATTTCGGCCCGATCGGCGTCGTGCTAGTGTTGATCGGAGCATTAATGCTGCCGGTATTTGCAGCAACAGGGTGGTGGCTGTATCTGGATCGGCGCCGACGCGCGCAACCGCAGCGCAAACACGCATCCGCAGCGACACGTCCTTGCTGACAACGTAGGGACGTCGACGCGATGTCGGGCGCCTCAACACAACAAGGACAACACCATGGTGATCGAAAAATCCCGCGACCTTTGCCTGCGCCCGCTCGAGCGCAATGACCTGCGTTTCGTGCACGAGCTGAACAACGACGCGAAGATCATGCGTTACTGGTTCGAAGAACCGTACGAAACCTTCACCGAACTCTCGCAACTCTACGACCGCCACGTGCACGATCAGCGGGAGCGCCGCTTCATCTGCGAGAACAATGCCGGCGAAGCCGTGGGGCTGGTCGAATTGATGGAGCTGAACTACATCCACCGCCGCGGCGAATTCCAGATCATCATCGCGCCCGGCTGGCAGGGTCACGGCTATGCGTCAACCGCGACGCGACTGGCCGTCGACTATGCATTCATGGTGCTGAATCTGCACAAGCTGTACTTGGTCGTCGACGTGGTGAACGAACGCGCGATCCACGTATACGAGAAATGCGGCTTCCAGCGCGAAGGCGAGCTGATCGAGGAGTTCTTCAGCAACGGCGCGTATCACAACGCCTTGCGCATGTGCGTGTTCCAGCGCGACTACGTGAAGACGATCCGCAACGCCAACTGACGCCAGGCGGGAGAACCTAAGCCGTGTGCAGCCACGCGTGCAATTCGCGCTGTCCGGCTTCGGTCATGCTCAGTGCGCGCGAGTGCTTCTGCCGCTCCAGCCATCCCAATGCGATGCAGCGCTCCGCCACGGCGGCCCCGAGCGCGCCTGCCAGATGCGGGCGACGCTCGCTCCAGTCCATGCAGCCGTAAGCAAAGCGGCGTCGGCCATTGCGCAGCGCATTCACATCGACGCCGATGGCGGCCAGCGCCTGCTCGCCCTCGGGCGTAACGTCGTAGGCGCCGTGGGTTGCATCGAGCTGCGTCAGCCAGCCGCGCGACAGGAGTTTCTCCGACACCTCGGTGCCGAGCTGCCCGGCCAGGTGGTCATAGCACAGGCGTGCCGCACGCAGGTTTTCAGGCACGACTGAGCGCCGCGGGTCGGCAGGTTTTTCAGGCGCGACCACCAGCAGCGATTCGATCATCTCCGCCACCGCCGGAGAGCGCAGCCCGAAGTACTTGTAGCGTCCGCTCGACAACGAGGTGATGAGCGCATCGGCCTCGAGCCGGCGCAAGTGCGCGCTGGCCGTGGCCGGCTCCACACCGGCGCCGTAGGCGAGTTCCTTGGCAGTCAGGGAGCGGCCTTCCATCAACAGCAGCAGCATGCGGATGCGGGTCGGATCGCCAATGGTGGCGGCCACACGGCCGATGTCCGGCTGGGTTGTCGATGCGGTGGCTGGGGAAGATGCGGTCATGGTTCGATGGAGACCAAACTGTTGGCGCGTGACAGGCGGGCGGCCAGTCCAGAGAATGGGAGCCATCTTACTCCCGCGCCCCACGCTGATGACCGCCCTCGACACCGCCCCGCCCGCCGACGTGCTGCAAGCCATCGTGCATGCCGATCCCGCACCCTACTACGCCGAACTTGCCGCCACGCGCCCGTTCTTCTTCGACGCCACCCTCGGCTGGTGGGTGGCCGCCAGCGCCGAGGCTGTAGATGCCGTGCTCGGCAGCAGCGCCTGCCGCGTGCGCCCCGCCGATGAACCCGTGCCCAAGGCCGTAGCTGCAACGCCCACGGGCGCATTCTTCGGCCGCCTCGTGCGCCAGATCGACGGGCCAGATCACAGCACACGCAAGACCAAGGTGATGGCCGCGCTGGGCCGGTTGGATGTGTCTGCGCTGGCCGGCCAGGCGCTGCGGCATGCGCGCACAGCCCTGCCCGACGCAGCGGCCCTGGATGCCGCGCTGGATACCGAAGCCCACTTCCGCGTGCCGCTAGCAACGATGGCGCAAACGCTGCTGGGCGATCACGCCGATGCGCCAGCCTGCCAGGCTGACATTGCTGCCTATCTGGCCGCGTTGGGCCCCGGTGCCAGCGCAGCCGCCGTCGCGCAGGCCAATGCCGCCGTTGGCCGCTTGCAGCAGCGCTTTGCCGACTCGCCGTTCGCTGGCGGTGACGATGACAGCGACGCCGACATCGCCAATCTCGCCGCCCTGCTCGCGCAAACCTACGACGCCTGCGCCGGGCTGCTCGGCAACTGCATCGTTGCGCTATCGCGGCACGCCGGGTTGACTGCCCGGCTGCGCGCGCAGCCGCTCGCCATCGAGCCTTTTGTGCGTGAAGTCCTGCGCCGCGATGCGCCGGTGCAGAACACGCGCCGCTTCGTCGCGCACGATATCGCGCTGCTCGGCCAGCCGCTGCGCGCCGGCGACAAGATCTTGGTCGTGCTGGCCGCCGCCAACGTGGATGGCACAACGAACCCGGACCCACTACGCTTCGACAGCGACCGCACAGCGCCGCGCCTGTGGACGTTCGGCGGCGGCACGCACCGCTGCCCCGCCGATGCATTGGCCACTGCCATCGCGCGCGAAACGGTGCGGCATCTGCTGAGCCTGCCGGATGTCGACCGGTGGCTCGCCGGGCTCGGCGAGGTGGCATACCGCCCCTCGCCCAATGCGCGCATTCCCCGCTTTCAAGCTTGAAGTTGCACCAACGAAGACATCACGAAAACGCCCCACAGGAGACTTGCCATGATCGCCGTCATCTTTGAAGTCGAGCCCGCACCGGGCCAGCGCGACACCTACCTCAACCTGGCCGCACGGCTGAAACC
The DNA here is from genome assembly GCF_002256165.1 of Ralstonia sp. PBBBR1. Lineage (NCBI taxonomy): Bacteria > Pseudomonadati > Pseudomonadota > Betaproteobacteria > Burkholderiales > Burkholderiaceae > Ralstonia > Ralstonia sp. PBBBR1. The sequence continues at coordinate 92,104 of NZ_NKIL01000005.1, forward strand.
GCTGCTCGAGCAGGTCGACGGCTTCATCTCGGTGGAGCGTTTCCAGAGCATCACGAACCCGGACAAGATGCTCTCGCTGTCGTTCTTTCGCGATGAAGAGGCCGTCAAGGCCTGGCGCAACATGGAGCAGCACCGCGGCGCGCAGCACGTCGGCCGCGACCACGCGTTTGCGGACTACCGCCTGCGCATCGCCCACGTGGTGCGCGACTACGGCATGACCGAGCGCGACGAAGCCCCCACCGACAGCCGCGCCGAGCACGCCTGAGCGCAGGGCAAGGCACGTCGCCGGGCCCGATGTGACGCCTTTTTCGCCCCCCGGGCATTACCTTTGCTTAATCAGTCAGAACCCGCACGGCCGAGCACGCCGCACCACGGCCTCGGCATGCTGCCGTGCGCAACGATTGCAAAGGAATTGTCATGAATACCGCTTCTCATGAGGCTGAACGTGAGCCACAAGTCGCTCCCGCCCGCACCGTTCAGAGCCCGGTGCGCTATGCCGTGGTCGGCGCCGGGTGGATTTCCCAGGCCGCATTTCTGCCGGGCGTGGCGCAAAGCGGCAATTCCGTCGTCACTGCGCTGGTCACCGGCGATGAGGCCAAGGCCACCGTACTGGCCGACCGCTACGGCATCGAGCACGTTCACGGCTATGCCGATTACGACCAGTTGCTCGCCGCTGGCGATATCGACGCAATCTACCTCGCGCTGCCAAACGACATGCATCGGCAGTACGCCCTTCCGGCCCTGCAGCGCGGCATCCACGTCCTCCTTGAAAAGCCCATGGCCACCAGCGAGGCCGATTGCGAAGCGATGAACGAAGCGGCCCGCAACGGCAATGCAAAATTGATGATCGCCTACCGCCTGCATTTCGAGCCGGCCACACTGGCCGCCATCGAACTCGTGCGCGCAGGCAAACTTGGCCGCATTCGAGCGTTCTCGGCCATGTTCAGCCAATCGGTGGCGCCGTCCAACCACCGCGCCAGCCACGGCTATTGGGCCGGGCCGGTGTCCGACATGGGCGTCTATCCCATCAACGCGGTGCGCAATCTCTTTGGCGAAGAGCCGGTAGAGGTGTCGGCCTGTGGGGTTCGGGACCCGGATCTGCCCTTCAACTTCGATGACACTGTCAGCGTGACGCTGCGCTTTGCCGACCACCGCGTCGCACAGTTCGTGGTCAGCTACAGCGGCGCGAACATCGACCAGTACCGCATCCTGGGGACCAAGGGGGATCTGGAGGTCTCGCCCGGCTTCATGTTTGGCGTGGGGCTGAAGTACCGCGCCACGATCGACGGCAAGACGCACGAACAGGCGTTCGACGCGACCGACCAGTTTGGCGGCGAGCTGCAGTACTTCTCCGACTGCATCCTCAACAACCGGGAACCTGAACCCAACGGCGAAGAAGGCTTGGCCGACGTGCGCGTCCTGGCCGCCATTGAGCGCGCGCTGGAATCAGGACAGCCGCAGAACCTTGGGCCGTTCCAGCGTCAGGGCCGCATGGAGACTGCGCAGGTGCGCAAGCTGCCACCCGTGCCCGCACCGGAACTGGTGGACGCGGCTGAACCCAGCAAGGGATAGACACCTGGAAGAAAAAACGCCCGCGACGAACGGCGGGCGTGGGATTCACGATTTACAGCTTGATGCGCTGCACGGCGTCGCGCATGCGCTTCCGGATCGAGACGTCCGAGTTGGTGTTGCTGCTGGAGCCGTCGGTTTCCATGGCGTTATCGCAACGCCATTCCGTAGCTTCACCGTTGTCGGTCAGCGCACAGACGCGGTGCGTCCAGCGGTCCCACACAAACACATCGCTGCCCGCCTCACCGGAGAGCAGCGGCTCAAAACGGTACATCCACAAGTACCCGACACCCAACAGGGTGACCAGAAAGATCGCCATCCAGGACGCTTTGATTCGGCGCCACATTCTCATTTCTCCTCGCAGAGCCGCTGCGCCGGACGCGTCTGACAGTGCGTCGCTGGGCCAAAAGCGCGGTGCTCCGAAGGATAAATCGTAACATGGGGCACCCGGGCCGCCGCTCAAGCGGGCAGTCGATACGGCAGCGCCGCAACACCAACGACCGCCCGCGGCGCTTCAGTTGAAGACGTCCTGACGGTAGCGGCCAGATTGCATCTGCGCCGTCAACCAGCCGGACGCGGTCGCCAGGTCGCTACCGTAGCGCGCCTGGTGCATGCGGATCAGCGTGTCGCGTACCGCTGGCGCCATCGCACGACCGTCGCCGCACACGTACAAGGTCGCGCCTGCATCGAACGCCGCCCACACGGCTTCGCGCGCATCCCACAGGGCATGCTGCACGAAGCGATGCGGATGCTCGGCCACGCAGGAATACGCGGGAAAGACGCGCACCACACCTGCGTCTTCCCACGCACGCAAGGTGTCGCGGTAGAGAAAGTCGTGCTCGGGGTGGCGACAGCCGAAGCAGAGCAACGACGTCGCCACCGCCTCACCTGCCGCATGCTGCGCGGCGCGCTCCTCCAGGAAGCCACGGAATGGCGCGATGCCCGTGCCGGCGCCGATCAGCACCATCGGCTTGCTGGCGTCTGCGTCGGGTGCGAACGGCGGATTGGGCGTGCGCACGGCGGCAGCGATCTCCGCGCCTGCGCGCAGCGTCATCAGGTAGTTCGAGGCCGTCCCGCGATACGTACCCACCCCGGACCAAGCCGGCCCTGACACCGTGCCCACCGTTAGCGCGGCCACGCCGGGCGACACACGCGCCGACGACGCGATGGAATAGAAACGCGGGCGCATCGGCCCAAGCCGCGCGAGGAATGCTTCCAGGGTCAACTCAATTGCAGGCAAGCGGATCAACAGATCGAGCACGCTCACGTGCGGGGCTTGAATGTCCTGGTCGAAGCGCTCGGCCGCATCGTCGCCTTCCAGCCAGACGGCAAGTTGGCCTCGCGTGAACGGACAGCGCGTGGCCGCGTGCAGCGCGGCGATGTCGCGCACGGTGGCGGTGTCCTGCAGCTCGACGAAATCACGTAACAACTGACGCACGGACACCGGCTGGTTGAGCGGCAGGTGGCGCACGTGCGCATGGCGCGCGGTCAGGGTGACGAGCGCATCGGGCTCCAGCGCAAGCCGCGCGATGGCAGCGTCGACACGGTCATCGGCATTGCGCGGGTAGACGGCGAGGTGGTCGCCAGTGGCGTAGGTCACGTCGTCGGGCAACTGCACCGTGAGATGACGCGTCGGGCCGCGCGGCGCTTCCCGCGTGAAATCCCACAGGCCGGTGGCGTCGCTGACGAGTTCTTCATTGGCGAGCACCGTCATCGCGCGAGCGGCGGGCGGCAGCGTGGCGGCGCGGAGCGCATCAGGCGCAACGTAGTCGACGTGGACGGATGGGCCATCGGCGTGGGTTTGGCGGGTGCCCAGGGCACTCCACAGGCTGCGCGTCCAGGCGTCGACGGCAGCATCGAAACCGGCATTTCCGTCCGCCTCGCCACGCGGCACGATGGCTTGCGCGCCGGCTGCGGCAAGCATCGCTTCCACCCGCTTCGGGAACGCCTGGAACGCGGGCCATTGCGAGTTGCCGCAGCCCAGGACGGCATAGCGCAATCCGGTTGCCTGCCGGGTGAGCGCATCGGCGGCATCCAGCCGCGCCTCAAGTGTGCGGGCGCTGTCCGGTGCACGGCCGTTGTAGGTGGCGGCCACCACAACGAGCGTGCCCTGCTGCGGCAGCGCGTCGGCAATGGTGTCGAGCGGCGCCACCTTGGCGTCGAACCCGGCGCGCGATGCGGTGGCGGCAAGCTGCTCGGCGATGTCCTGGCAGGTGCCAAGGCTGCCGCCGTACAGCACGTGCATCGGTTCCCCGCCCCCCGCAAGCGCCCCTTCGGCATCGTCTTGCGTGACGGCCTCGGTGCGCGCAGGCGTGGCGACCGACAACCGCTCCCGTGCATGGCGCAGCCGCGCGCGCAGGCGGAAACCGTCCGGTTTGAGCGTCAGTGTTTCCTTGATGTGGAAGCCGTAATCGTAAGGGTCGGACAGCGCGAAGCGCTGCAGGATCACCGCAAGCGCCAGTTTGGCTTCGGTCAGCGCAAACTGGCGGCCGATGCAGGCGCGCTCGCCATTGCCGAAGGGCTTGTAGGCGTGCGGGTGGAGCTTCGCTTCGTTCTCTGGCAGGAAGCGGTCGATATCGAAGGCTTCGGGGCGATCCCACACCGCCGGATCGCGATGCAGCGCCAGCAGCACGGTCACCACGCGCTGGTCCTTGCGGATGGCGTAGCGGCCGCCAATGCGCGTGTCTTCATACGGCGCCACGCCAAAGCTCGGGGCGGTCGGCCACAGGCGCAGCGTTTCCTTGAGCACGCGCTCGATCACATCCAGCTGTGCGAGGTGCGCATACTGCGGCTCGGTATCGCCCGGCAGCACGCGGTCAACCTCGGCATACGCCTGGGCCAGCACGGCCGGATGGCGCAGCAGCATGTACAGCGCAAAGGTCAGCAGGCCGCTCGTGGTTTCATGCCCGGCGATCAGGAAAGTGATGACCTGGAAGCGGATGTTGGTGTCATCCAGCGGCTCGTCTGATAGCGGATCGCGCGCGTTGAGCATCAGCCCCAGCAAGTCGCTCGCGCCGATGCCGCCATCTTTTGCCTGACGGCGCGCGCGGATCACCTCGTCCACCAGTTGATGCATGGCGGCCACGTCCTGCTCGAACCGCCGATGGTGCTCGCGCATGAAGCGGTCTTTGAGCGGCAGGCGCGTGAGCTTGCCCATGGCTTCGGACAGCACACCCACCATGGCCACCAGGAACGGATGCAGCTCGGGCGTGTTGAACGAATCGAAGCGGTATCCAAAACCCGCCAGCGAGATGGTGTCGAGCGTGAGCCGCGTCATGTCGTCGGCCACGGGGATATCGGCGTCTGGCCCCTGGCGCGCCCATTTGTCGGCCAGCGCATTGGCCACGTCGAGCATCACGTCGAAGTAGCCCTTCATCGCACGCTGGCTGAAGGCCGGCAGCAGAATGCGATGCGCCTTGCCCCAGTTGGGCTCGTCCTGATGCGCCGTGAAGAGGCCATCGCCCGCTCCCGCCCGCAGGAACGACAGCGGCGGGCCGATCAGCTTGCGAAAGCGCGTTTCGTCGCAGAGTTCAGCCACCAGATCGGCGGAATAGACGAACGGCACGCGCCGCCCGGCAAAGTCGAGCTGGTAGAGGCCTTGGGGAAACTGCCGGCTGGTTTCCAGAAGCGTCTGGGCCAGGCGGTCTTTGGGGAGTTGCAGCAGGTTGCCCAGCCACGGCAAGCCTTTGGGCTGCGGGATGGGCTCCGCCGCAGCGGGCGAGGCATTGGCGGGCAACTCGGAGGCGGAGCGCATGCGCGGTCGACTGCGAAAATGGGTTATCCGCCAATGTACGCGCCGCTGCGCCCCGCATCAAACAAAGTCGCCATGTTTGAATGCAGGCCCCTAAAAGTGAATCGGGCGACCCGCAGGCCGCCCGATCTGGGGACGATGTGAAGCGCTGGATCAGCGACGGCGCGGCTGTGAATTGAACGGCGCGTTGACCTGGGCTTCGAGTTCGCGGATCTGACGCTGCAATTCGTCGACGCGGGCGCGGGCGGCACGGCGTTCGATATCCAGCGCCTCGGCTTCCGTGCGGGCGACCTTCTGTCGTTCCTGGGCCTGGGCCTGCTGCTTACGTTGGATGTCCAGGTCGGTCTTCAGGCCACGAAGCTTTTCCTGTTGCGCGGCAATCTGGCGCTCGGAACGCTCCTTCTGGGCTTCCAGGCGGATGCGCTGCAACTCGAGATCCGCCATCGTGCGGGTCTGCTTGGCGAAGTCGCTGTACAGGCGTTCGGCAGCGGCTTCATTGGTGGTCTTGATGACGCGCCAGAGGTCTTTCTGCTGGAACAGCGTGACGTAGTACGTCAGGTCACTCTGGGCAAATAGCAGGCTGGCGCCGTAGGCCCCGTTATAGGTGGTACGCAGCTCTGACAGTTCGTGCGCCTGCATGCGCTGTTGCAGTTCAAAGACGGCGCTGGTCGGGGCTGGACGCTCGGCGCTGGCGGCGCCGGGCGTGGCTGGCGCAGCGGGTGCCGTCGCAGCCGGCTGGCCAACTGTGGCAGTCAACGCCGGCACAGGCGCGGCGGCAGCAATCGGTGCAATAGCAGTGGGCGGAGCGGCCGGGCTCTGCGCCACGGCCGATGTGCAGGCGGCCGTACCAGCCATGACTGCGATGGCGGCCGCGATGGCCAATCCCCTCTGAAACGCCTGGTGCGACGCTTTCCCTGATTGTTTTCTTGTTCTCATCTCGACCCTGTGGATTCTGCGCAGGTGTTGCAGCCAAAAACTATACGCGATCCGCCACCCGAGTGGCGCATCGGGCGCCCGCCGCAGAGTAGGGTGTTGTATGGCGTCACTCCAGCTCGCGAAGCTCGGTTTCGCCGTCGGCGATCTGGTATTTGCGCATCTTTTCCCACAAAACCTTACGGCTGATGCCGAGTGTGGCGGCGGTGTCCTGGCGGCGCCAGTTGTTGGCGTCCAGCGCCGCGAGGATACGGCGGCGCTCTTCTTCGCCGCCATTGCCACCACTTCCACCCCCACCGCGATCGCCATACCCGCCATTGCCACCATTTCCCGCCTCGCGCTCGAACGCATCGCGCTGCAGGCCGGCAAACAGCGGCAGGATGCGGGCCTCGTCCCAGCGGCCGAACTGGCGCAGGGTGATGCCGATGCGCTCGGCCAGGTTGCGCAGTTCGCGCACATTGCCGGCAAAGTAGGCCCGCCCGACCGATGCCCGCACCCATTCGGGCACCGGCGGCATGGCATCAAACGTTTTGTCGCCCAGCAAATGCCGCAGGAAGGAAAGCAGCAGCGCGATCTTGTCATCCGCGCCGCGCTGCTCCAGGCTCGGGATGCGCAGCTCGATCACCGCCAGGCGGAAGTACAGATCGGCGCGGAATTTGCCCGTGGCGACCATCTCGCGCAGGTTCTTGTTGGTAGCGGCCACCAGGCGGAAATCCAGCTTGACCGGCACCGTCGAGCCCAGCCGCGTGCATTCGCTGTCCTCCAGCACGCGCAACAGCTTCACCTGCTGATACAGCGGCAGATCGCCCAGCTCGTCGAGAAACAGCGTGCCGCCGTTCGCTTGTTCAAAGTAGCCGCGGTGCGCATACATGGCGCCCGTGAACGCGCCCTTGGCATGGCCAAAAAATTGGGATTCGAACAGCCCGTCGGGAATCGCGCCACAGTTGACCGCCACGAACGGGCCCTTGCCATAGACACTGTTCTTGTCATGCAGCAAGCGCGCAATACGTTCCTTGCCGGCGCCGGTTTCGCCGTAAAGCATGACGTTGCTGTCGCAATCGGCAAAGGTATCGACCTGCTCCAGCAGCCCGTGCATGGCCGGCGACGCCGCCACGAGGTCGCTCTGATCCTGCGCCTGGGCCTGCGCCGACGACATCGACGGCAAGACCTTGCTGATCTGCGCGCGCAGTTCAGTCGCGCCAAAGTCCGGCCCGAGCACGTGCGTGTATTCGGGCGGGAAGCGGCTCGAATCATGCTGCGCGTCCGAGGCCACCCAGATTACCGGCATGCCTTGCGCGGCCTGCCAGTCGAGCACCGTAAAGCCACCGCTTTCCACCACCGAGGCGCTGATCACCGCCACCGCGGGCTTGAGCCGAGGCTCGGCCGGCTGAAAGTCGATGCCGCCCGCGCGGATCACCTCTGCCCCGAACGGCGCCATGAACCGCGCCACACGATCGGCAATGTCGTGACGGCCTTCCCAGACAAAAATCTCAAGCGTTTCGTACGCCCAGCGATCGGTTTTCATGTCGTCGCTTCCATGTCAGTAAACCAGCTCGACGGCGTCGCAGTCGAGCGAGAGGAGTTTGATGTCGGCGTAGCCGAGTTGGATGCCGAGGACTTCGAGTAGAGGCGACAACACAGTGTCAAGCGTCTGGCCGACAAGGCCAAGCGTCGCTCGCACGAGCACATCCGAAAGCCCCAGGATGTTCAGAACACCCAAGCCGAGAACCTGAAGGTTCACCTTGTTCGTATCGTTCAGAATCGAAGCAAAAAAGGTCCCAGTTCCTGATACGCGACTAGTTTGTCCAACGGTCAACGTGGTGGGATCAGGTGTCCAACCAGCACTGGCTGCGGGCGCGATATTGGCTTGTAGCGAAATCGCGTCAATGCCCAAGGCTTGCAACACAACCGCTGGTGTAGAAGGGCATGAATAACCATTGACACTACTGGCTGCAGTAGCGGATCCGTTGGCAATGCAAAGCGATACGGGGGCTATCTGCCCACCGAAATCAGCGGAGATGCCACTGCGAGGGACAGGGCAATGCGCGGCTTCGAAATGTGCATTGGCACCGGCCACAATCAAACCGATGGGAACATTCAAATTGGCGAGTCCGAGGACAGAGGCAGAAACGTTCAGCCCAAGGCTGACTTGACCCGTGCGCGCCACGGTGCGCCAGTTCCCCGATGCATCAGTGCCTGGAGGACCTATCGCAATCACCGGGGGCTGAATGATCTTGAGCGACAGCGCCACATTGACCAGGCCGGGCAGGCCTGCAACGCCCGGCAATCCCAGAATGGTCGAGATAGCTGCTCCATTTTGAGCGTTGGCAATCTGGGCTGCCGTCATCAATAGATCCAGCACATTCAACGTGGCATCTGCGGCCGACTGGTCATTTCCTACAGCTGCAAGCAGTTGCAGAACGCCCGGCGCAGCAACGCCATTACCTATATTGATGGTCGTGCCACTCAGCAAAGGGCCAAGAACCAAGGTATTCGGAGCGGCTACGGTACCGGCCGATACTCCGGCCAAGCCGTTCTGCGCGCCCGCCGAAATGACTGCGTTAAAAAACTGCGTCAAAGTCAGTTGCGTCGACAGCAATTGCTGCACGGTCCCGACGCCTACTGCGGTCATCAAGTCCGCGATTCGGATATTTGTGTTTGCCAGACCTTGGTAGGAAACCAGGCTCAGACTCAAGGGGTTGGCATTGCCAAGTAGGCTACCCAAAAGTTGATTGAGCAGACCGCTGTTAACAGACGCTAAACCGGACCCCAGCGAAAATGACGCAACCGGCGTGTTCTTCGCAATCGCAGTCGCCTGCAACCTCCGCTGACCGACCATGAAGAAATACGGCACGTTCTGCGTGATCGTCACCTGCGCGGCGTTCGTATTTCCATCCACTGCGGCTTGCGCGGTGAAGTACGTCGGAGCAGTCCCCGCACTCGCATCCCATACGCCCGGCACGACGGCCAGCGTGACGTTGGTGCCATCCACCGTCAGCCCGTTCTGTATCACCGCCTGCTGTGCGGCGGCAGGCAAATCCAGCCGCTGTGCGGCCGCCATGGCTGCGAGGTCGGCGGAACGCTGCAACGCGCGCTGCGTATAGAACAGGTTGCCGATGTCGATCGACACCAGCACCGTCAGACCAACCGTGGCGATAAAGGTGGCCGTCATCACGCTCACCGCGCCGCGCAGGCGGCGGCGGAGCTTAGCGGCTCGACGAAGGCGGGGGGTGGCTCGTGTCACAGCGGCGTTCTGTGAAGGGTCAACGTGCGGTAGTGGCTTGACTCGAGCTTGTCGACTTCGCACTCGGAGCCGTCTGCGAGAGGCCAGGCATCGGTCGACTGAACGAATCAAGGTAGCGCTGATACGCCAGCGCGGCCTGCTCCCCACGCAACGGGACGAACTCGCCCGCATACGTCCCATCGCGTTGCGCCTTGAGCAAGGCGCGAGTGGCATCGCCCATGTTGCTACCCACGTTGGGCGCGGCTTGCGTAGCGTTCTGCGGATTGCCGCCCGAAAAGCCTTGCGCGCCAGCCGGGTTGCTCATCAGCCATACCGCCATACCGGCAGCCATCAGAATGCGGGGGATCATTGCGCGGTCTCCAAGGTGTCAAGCAAGCGGCCGCGCTGCAATGCCAGCGGACGGGATTGGGTCGTGACAGCGGGCGTGGCCGTCCCGGCTACGCCTGCGGCAGATGGGCTGAGCGCGACCGCACGGGTGGCAGCCGCCGCCGCGTCGCGACCGATACGCCGATCGCGCCAAGCGCCCCGCACGCGCGCCACGTTTTCGTCAATGGCCTTGCGCGCGGATGCCGTCAGCTGGGCGTGCGACGCGAGCGACGCAGCATCGTCCTTGCGGTCATTCACGGTCAACCAGATCACCAGGTTGCCGGCGATCTTCGGGCTGGAAGCGGCCATCTGCTGCGCCTGCATCAGCGGCACGCGGGCTTGTTCGACCTCGCCGGCACGCATCAGCGCGTAGCCCAGATCGCTGGCTGTGCTGGCGTCGGTAGGATTGGCCTGCGCTGCCACCTGCAGCCGACGAGCCGCCTCGGTAAAGTTGCCCTGGCGCCCCGCAATGATGCCCAGACCGCGCCATGCGGCGGCATTGAGCAATCCGCCTTGCGTGCCTGCGCCCATGGCGGACGTTGCTCCCACCACCGCACGGTATTCGGCATCGGCAGCGGCAAGCTGATCGGTTTCGCGCAGTGCGTCCGCACGCAGCAGCATGATCTCGGGTGCACGGCCATAGCGTTGCTGGTAGGCATCGATATGCGCAAGCGATGCGTAGTACAGGCCCTGCTCCTGCATCTTGCGGATCAACGAAAGATACGTCGCCGGACTGGTGATCTCAGACTTCTCCTGGCTCTGGCGCTGACGTGCCATCTCGATGTCGGCATCGGCACGCAGGCTCATGTCGGACGCGGCCATCGAGCCGCAGCCAGCCAGCATGACGGTCAGCGTAGTCATACTGGCCAGGGCGGCGCGCACGGCGTTTGGGAAGCGTGTCATCTCAATGTCCCCCAGTTTGTTGCAGGCTGCGCATGACGCCCATGAACCCCGGCCCCGCGGTGATGATCAACAGCGCGGGCAATAGCGTCATGACCATGATCATCGTCATCTGCACGGTCAGCTTGCCCACACGCTCCTTCAGCCGCGCGCGGCGGTTCTCCTGCAGACGCCCGCCGAACTGCCGCAGCGGCTCCTGCACTGCGCCGCCGAAGCGATCCACCTGGGTAAGCAGCGTGATCAGGCCCTTCAGGTCTTCGTTGTCGAACAGGCGCGCGATGCGCAACAGCGTCTGCTCGCGGGGGCGGCCCGAGGCGAACTGCTGGTTGGCGCGGCCAAATTCACCCGCCAGCACAGGCAGCATGCCGTGGAATTCGTTGGCAATCACCTGCAGACTCTGGTCAATCGACAAGCCGACGCCCTGCAGCAGCCGCAGCATGTCGACCATGACCGGCAGCTCATCATCCATACGGCGCCGGCGGCTTTCCTTCCGACGCCCGAGCAGCCACTTCGGCGCAAGGTAGCCCAGCGCAAAGCCGACAAAGCCAAACACGAACACAAACAGGGCCGATGACGCGTGCAATGCGCCGAATACGGCAAGCAGCGGGGGCAGCAAGATACGGGTGCCGCCAAAGACCGTTCTGGCGTGTTCACCGTAGTAACCGCATTCTTCGAGCAGCTTGCGGTCTTCCTCAGTCACGATGCGGCGGCCCAGGCCTGTGTCGATCCAGCGCTGCCCCACCTTGGCGATCTGCTGCTGGAGCTGCTGGGCTTCACGCGAGCCATGCGGGCGTGGTCTGGCGGCGGGCGGCACAACCGGCGACGCTGCGGGCGCGGCCGGATTGGCCGCCGTCGCGCGCATGTCGGACAGCGCCGTATCGAGCTTGCGTGCGCTGCGATGTCGCGTGAGCGTTGCACGCAGCGCGAGCCCACCGAATACCAGCACGCCCGCGGCCGCTGCGGTCAGGCTGAGGGTGATCAGGGTATCGTCCATGCGTTCTCCTCAGACCGATTTCGCCAGCCTGGCCAGCATGACTGCACCCAGCACTTCCATACCGAAGGCCGTAAGAATCAACGTCTTGCCGAACGGATCGCGCCACATCGACATGATGTACGCCGCGTTGAACATGATGATGACACCGCCCACCACGACGGGCAGCAGCCCGATGATCCATGCGGATAACCGCGTCTCTGCCGACAGCGCAAACAGCTCGCGCTGGGCTTGCTGCCGGTCGCGCATGAATGCAGCCGTGCGCTCCATCACGATGTCGGCCCGCCCGCCGTAGCGCAACGCAAGGCGCAGCACCGACGACAGCAAGATCAATTCGTTCACGCGATACTGCCGGCCGACGGTCAGCACCGCGGCGTCGAGGTCCTTGCCGGCGCGCTGCATCTGCGTGATGGCAGTCAGGCAGTTGCGCAGCGGCTGTTCGGTGTTGGCGCTGGCCGCCTGAAACGCCGCGGGCACCGCGCTGCCGATGCTCATCAGCCGCACCACGCCATCGAGAAAGCCCGGCAATTGCTGCAGCAGGCGCTCGTTCATCTTTCGGGTCCGGTTCCAGAACAGGAAAGCAACGATCACGACGTACAGAGCGAGGGCCGTCAGGGCAGACAACATGCTCGACACCGCCCAGACGGCGAGCGTAATCATGAGCGCGGGGCCAATCAGCAGCACGTAGAAGCGCCGGCTCGGCTCGATATCTGCGCGGCGCAGTGCATCCTGCCAGGCGCGATTCAACGAGTCGGGCACGCTTGCCGGCACGGGCTCCACATTCGGTTGATAACGCGCGTTGATCTGCTCGGTCTGCGCACGCACAAAGCTGCGCGATGCCTCGCGCTCGCGACGGCGTACGGCCTCCGCCCACAGCATGAGCGATGCGCCCATCAGCAGCAGCGCGAGGCAACCGAACCAGAGCGTCATGCTAGACATGGAAACGGCCTCCACCGCCAAATCCAGTCATGCCGCCATCCATCCCGCCGCCTTCGCTGTTGCGCATGCGGGCCAGCTTGGGCGAATGCGGCTGCAGGCCAAGCGCCGTCCAGCGGTCGACCTCTTCGCCGTCTGGGCCGACATAGGGCTCGTAGCGGTACAGCTCCTGCGTCGAGATGATGTTGTCCCCGAGCCCGGTGACTTCCGTAATCGACAGGATGCGACGCTTGCCGTTGGATAGCCGCCCGATCTGCACGATGAAATCAATGGCGTTGGTGATCTGCCGGCGCAGGCTCACCTCACTGCCCTGGAAGCCGGCAAAGCCCGCCAGCATTTCCAGTCGGTAGAGGCATTCGCGCGGGCTGCTGGCGTGGATGGTGCCCATCGAGCCATCGTGGCCGGTGCTCATGGCTTGCAGCATTTCCAGGACTTCACCGCCGCGCACTTCGCCCACGATGATGCGGTCGGGCCGCATGCGCAGGCTGTTGCGCAGCAGTTCCCGAATCGTGACGACGCCCGTGCCCTCGAAGCCGCCCGGCCGGCTTTCCAGACGCACCACGTGCGGGTGGTTGAGCGACAGCTCGGCCGTGTCTTCAATGGTGATCACGCGCTCGGTCGTCGGAATGTGATACGCCATTGCGTTGAGCAGCGACGTCTTGCCCGAGCTGGTGCCACCGCTTACCAGGATGTTGCAGCGCGCGCGCACAGCAGAATCGATCAGCGCCCCGATCTCTTCGCTCATCGTGCCCAGGCCAAGCAGGTCTTCAGGCTTGAGCGGATCTTTCCGGAACTTGCGGATCGACACGACCGGCCCTTCCAGCGCCAGCGGCGGAATCACCACGTTGATGCGGCCGCCGTCCGGCAAGCGCGCATCGACCATCGGGTTGGATTCGTCCAGCCGCCGGCCGATGGGCGCAAGGATGCGGCGCACGATGCGCAGCAGGTGGTTGTTGTCGGCAAAGCGCACCGGAATGCGCTCCAGAATGCCGTGGCGCGACACGTACACGTCCAGGTGGCCGTTGACGAGAATGTCTTCCACCGCCGGATCGGCCAGCAGATCTTCGATGGGCCCGAAGCCAGCCAACTCCTTGGTCAGCGCCTCGGCAATCTGCCGGATCTCCGTCTCGTTGACGGGAATGCGGCGCATCCGCGTGAAGCCTTCCACTTCCAGATCGACAAAACGCTGGATGGCCGTGCGCGACCAACGGCCGAACTCGGCGCCAAGTTCTTCGATGCGTGTCAGCAGGTGTTCGTGGGCGGCTTCCTTGATGTCCTGGAAAGCCTGCGAAACGGCAAACGCGCCGTTGCCGGCGTCCGCCTGGTTGGAGAACTCGATGGGCTGTGTCATGTCGCGTTCCGTTCGGTAGTACCGATATCCAGTTCATTGGCGTCTGCCGACTTGCGTTTGGAGCGTCCGCCAAAGCGCCCACCCAGTCGAGCACTCACGCCAGACACCCAGTTCGACAAGCCAGACGCGCGCTCGCTCTGCTGGGCATAGCCGAGTGTCTGGGCAATCTGCGCAAGCGCGCGGACATAGGCATCGGTGGGGTGCGTTTCCGCGAGCATCGCGCCCTGGTTGGAAGCAATGACCAGGGCTTCACGGCGATTCGGTACCGTCAGCACCGAAGGAATCTCCAGCCGCTCGGCGATCTGCGCTGCGTCCAGCGACAGGCGTGCGTCGAACTTCGAAATGGTCAGGTGCAGGTGGTCACGGTCAATCTCGCGCTTCTTGAGTTCCTGCATCAGTTCAGCCGCCGACACGATGGCGCCCACGCTTTGCTCGGTCACCAGCATCACATCGTCGGCGGCCTTGATGATCTGTGCGATGAAGTCGATGTTGCCAAAGCCACCCAGGTCAACGACCTGCAGGTCGAAGAACGTGCGCAAGCGGTTGAGCAGACCCAGCGCTTCGGAGAACGAAACGTCGCGCATCTCGGCTAGCGAGATCGGCAACGGCAGGACCGCAAGCCCGTTCGGATGACGCGACAGCGCGGTCTGCACAAACACCTGGTCGAAGCGGCGCAGGTTGCGCACGGCTTCGACAAAGTGGAAGTTGGCTTGCACGTTGAGGTATAGGGCGCCATCACGCAGCGGCTGGCCAAGGTCGAGCAGCATCACATCGCTGGCCGACGTGCGGCGCACCAGCGTGGCCAGATTGGTGGCCAACGTGGTGGCGCCCACGCCAGGGCGCGCACCCAACACGGCCAGCACGCGGCCACGGCGGGTCGGCTCAGCCGATGCGCGGTCCGCCAGCAGTCGACGCACGACGCGCACAGCCTCGGCCGGCGCGCCGTCCACGTCAACGAAATCCTTTACCCCTGCGCGCAAGGCAGCCAGCATCGCGCGGCCATCGGCAGCGGAGCCCACCGCCACCAGCGGCAAGCCCGGAAACAGACGCGCAAGTTGCGCGACCAGTTGCATCGCCTCGTTGATCGCGTCGGCGCCCTCGCCCAGCTTCTGGTCCTGATCTGGCACGTCGATCAGTGTGGGAGACGAGGCAAAGCGCACGAACACGACTTCGGGGTTCACTGCGCCAATCTGCTCGATGAACGCGTCGTGGCCAGTGGTTTCGGCCACCAGCACGCCCAACTCGCGAATTGCCGCGGCCAGCCAGCGGTGTACGCCTGCCGACTGTGCGTCGCCTTGCTTACCGCCACGTGCGCCGCCGTGCAGAAGGAAATAGTCCATGCCCGCCCCTTACTTCGAGAACCCAGGCATGGCGGCCGGATCTGCCACCCCCAGCGCGAACGGCCGCCACACGGGATCGCCCGCGGTATCGCGATCCCGCCCGCTACTCTGTCCCGGCAGCATCTTGTCGATCGGCGCATTGCGTGCCATCGGCTTGACCAGATGCGGCGTGACGATGATCACCAGTTCCCGCTCTTCCTGGTTGTAGTTCAGGCGCTTGAAGAACGTCCCGATAATCGGCACGTCACCCAGGAACGGCACTTTGTCGACGTTGGACAGCGTGGACCGGCTGACCAGCCCGCCGATGACAAAGCTCTCGCCATCGCCAAGTTCAACTGTTGTATCGGCACGGCGCGTGACGATGGCCGGCACCGTCGCACCGTTGAGCGTCACGCCTCGGCTGAAATCCAGATCGCTCGCTTCAGGCGCCACCTTCAGCGCGATGCGGTTCTCCGAGAGAATGGTGGGCGACACCGTCAGCCCGATGCCGAACGGCTTGTATTCGATAGTCGTGGTACCCAGCGCTTGGGGCACGGGAATCGGAATCTCGCCACCGGCCAGGAAATTGGCGCTCTGGCCTGACAGGGCAACCAGGCTTGGCTCGGCCAGCACACGCGCCATGCCGTTTGATTCCAGCAAACTGAGGTCGGCAAAGAGGCCCTTGCTGACCGAGGAGACCAGCAGGTTGAACGCCGAACCGATCGGCATGGTGGATTCGGTAGACAAACCGTTGGAGCCGAACGTGACCTTGGAGAGCGACGACGGCGCAAATGTCCGGAAATCGAAACCGCCGCGCGTACGACCAAACGTGAACCCGGCCTCCTTGAGCACCGTCTTGCTGAACTCCACTACCCGCACGTCGACTTGCACTGTACCTGGCACGTTCATCGAGGTGGTGTCGATGACGTTGCCATCTTTAGGTTTTTCTGCGCCGCTGGCTGCAGCGGCCGAACGGCGCGCACGGGCCAGTGCGTAAACATCCTTGGGCTGACCTGAAACAACCGCCGTATCGCCCTGTGCAACCACTGCCGGGTCACCCGGCACAGGCGCCGCGGCGTCCACCTGCACGTTGTAAGTCGTCGCAACGCCGCCTTGCGTCCAGACCATCACGTTGGCCGCACCCGGCTTCTTGGCGATGATCAAAACGCTCGTGGCCGTACCTCGCCCCTTGAGCAACAGGGCATCGGCAATCTCGGGGTTGCCGATGGCAATGCGTTCGAGCGGTTTGCCCAGGCGAATCTCGCGCTGGCTTCCCGTCAGCAGATGAAGCGTCTGGCCGGTCGGTGCCGTCTCGGCAAATGCGCTCGACACGAAGGCGGCGCAGCCCAACGCGAGTCCGCCCATCCAACCGCGAACCATGGCGGCATCAGTCATGTTGCTCCTCACGTTTTCCTGCGCGGATGATCTCGACACCAGTGCTGGCGGTACTGCTGCGCACCGTCGTGCGGGCCGCGGCAATGGCCGGCAGCGGCGGCGGCACAACGACCAGCCTGCGCGCCGAGCCCGTCAGGCTGGCCATCGACACGCCGGCTTGTGCGACGTCCATCGGGTTGCGGTTGGCGGCCGCCAGCAATGCGGCATCCTGCGGTTTGACGGTCGGTTCGGCGTCGTCCCCTGGGTTGCGCAGCGCCAGCAGCAGACGACCGCTCTGGTGTGCCATCGCCAGCTGGCTGACAGCCTCCACCGGCACGGCCAGCACGGCCGTCTTGGCCTGATCGACCTTGCGCGTGACCCCGTTGTTCTCGGGCTGCTTCTGCGGCCCTTCATTGATGGCCAGCGGGCCAAACGCCAGGACCCGCAGGTGCGGCAGCAGCAGGCGCGCCTGGCTGTCTTCGATCTCCTGACCGTCCTTACGCATCACGAGAAACACATCGACGTAATCGCCCGGCATGACGCGATTGCCCACGCCGACCACCTCGTCCACGTTGATGGCAACCGCGCGCTGACCGGCCTCGACCTGCTGCGCCAATCCGGAGGAAAGTTGCGACGCAATCAGCGGCACACCAACGCCGACCGGCAGAATGGGTTCACGCCCGACGACCTTCGTGACGTCGGAAAACGCTTCGGCCGGATTGATGGGCAGTTGCTCGATGGCCACCTGGTCTGCGGTGATGGGCTTGCCCGCCTCCAGCGGTTTCGTGGTCACGACCACGGGATAGACCGCTTTGCCATCTTTCTGCTCGGCCACGGGCGCCGGCGGGCGATGCGCCGACTTCCATGCCACGGCGCCAAGAATGGCGGCGAGCAGCAATAGCGCGGCGGCGAAGATCTGAAGGTGTTTGCTGGTCATCTGTGCGGCGTGTCCGAGCGGTCGATCGAGAAGGTCAGCGAACTGAAAAACGTCAGGAGCCGGGCACAAGCTGCACGACGGCAGAGCCCGTCAACGTAGCCGGTGCGGGCAACAGCGGTATCGAGGGCAGCAGCGGGTTGTTGCCGGAGGTCACGGGCAATGTCAGGACCACGCTCAGGCATTGCATGCCCGCCACGTTCTGGCAATTCACCAGCGGGGTGCTGCTCTGATTGGTCTGGACCCGCCCCGTAAGGAAGGTGGGGAGTACTGACGTCACGGCCGCATAGGCGGCTGCCACACGCTGCGTGTTGGAAGGCTGATAGCGGAGCGCCGCGCGTGCGCCCTCTTCCGCCGCCAGGGTCAGCGCCTGCTGCATGGCGAGGATCACGCCGTAGTACACGACGCCAAGCATGAGCACCAGCAGCACCGGCACGACGATGGCGAATTCGACTGAAGCTGCGCCGCGGCCGCCGTGCCGCCGGGGGCGGCGGACAGCATGCGTGCGGACTTCCGGGTGCATGCGAGCACCCTCCCGTTCCCGTTGCAATGTCGGCATGGCCGACTCCTTTCTTATAGGCAGGCCGCTTGGCGGCTCTTCTTCAACGCCTCAACTGTCTGAACTACATGCCCGGCAGCCAAGGCATGCGCATCACTGAGGGAACCCATGGCAGACTCAGCAACCCGATCGCCATGTAGGCGGCGTAGGGGATGCCTCGAAGCCCTGCATGAGCGATATCCCAGCGAGCGATAGCCGGGCACACGCGCATCACAATCCAGGCCGATGGAGACGACGCGTCAAGCTGGCGTAACACTACGATGCCGAGCGCGTGCAGGCCGGAAATCATGCTCGAGACAAGCCATACGGCCACAAGGCCATGCCAGCCTGCCAGGAGGCCGACGACAGTGAAGAACTTCACGTCGCCGGCGCCCATCCAGCCGAGGGTGTACAGCGGCAGAAAGCAGGCAAACGCAATCGCTCCGCCGAGCCAGAAGTCCTGCCAGTCATAGGCAAGGTCTTGTACCCCGCCGAACTTGATCAGAGCGATGGACAGCACTACCCCCGCGGCGACGAGCCAGTTCGGCACGCGCCGTAAGCGGATGTCCAATGCGATTGCAAGAACTGCGAGAACTGCGACGCTTACCCAGCCAGCAATATCGATGTGGCTATGCAACGCCTGGCTCTAGCAAGCAGTCCCGCCCTTGACGGCTGTACAGATATTGGTGAAGACGGTGTTGAGCTGCGTGCCCAGCTTGCCCACGATGACCGTGATGGCCGCTGCGATCAGACCAGCGATCATGCCGTACTCGACGGCAGTGGCACCTTGTTCGTCACGGATGAACTTCAGAATGGCGTTTTTCATGATCTCTCTCCTGTTTGCACTCGCCCGCGGATGTGTTGATCTCGACCAGCTTTCGGCGCTCCTACCTTAGCCAGTTCATATTTGCTAATCACGGATAAAACGCATGGGGATTTACTGCGATGACACGAACAGCAGAAGATTCGCCGCCCGCGTCGTTCTACTAATGGAACGAAATTCGAATGTCATCGAACGCAGTGTCCCGAACGCGCCCGATGATCGCCGCCTACCCCCATGAACATCCATTTTTTCCGGCGTGTCACCTATGTCACGTAACACACCGTAACGCCTTTATAGGCGTGCGGCGCCGCAAACAAAATAACTCAATTAAGGTACTTACCTTAATTTAGAGTGAAGTCTCTATTTAATTCTATTAATGACACGCCAACCCCTTGAAAACTAATGGAAATCCCTTAATAAACCCGAGACCAGGCCGATTATTTGGACGGGTTTTCCATTAATACTCGCGGCTGACCTAAACGCTCCCCATTTCTGTCTAGGCAAAAAAAAGGATGCGCGAGCGACGGGAACACGCCCGCGCACCTTCAAGAGCACAGACAGGTACTGCTCAGTGCGCCGGGCTGCCAACGCCGCCCAGCAAGTTAGTGACAGGGGCCAGCGGATTGCCGCCCGATGTGCCGCCGGCTGCGCTGGTCGCGCCGCTCAGCAGATTGGTGATGGGCGCCAGCGGATTGCTGCCACCGGCTGCGCCGCCCAGCAGGCCCGTGACAGGCGCCAGGGGACTGGAGCCGCCAGATGCGCCGCCCAGGAGGCCGGTCAACGGAGCCAGCGGGGTCGTACCGCCGGAGCTGCCCCCCACGCCGCCGAGCAGGCCGCCCAGCGGGTTGCTGCCCGCCGACCCGCCGGTCGTGGCGACACCGCCGATTGCTGCGACAGTCGTCCCGAGCGACGTCACCACCGGGCCCAGGGTCGAGACCACCGGTACGCCCGTCCCGGTGATGGTGTTGCCGGCACCGCCCACGCCGCCGCCAACGGTCCCAAGCAGATTGTTCAAGGCTCCGCCCAGGCCCGTCGAATCGCCAATCATCTGAGTAGCGCCGCTGACCTGCGTGGTGACTGGCACGATGGCCGTGCTCAGTTGCTGCGTCACCTGCTGCACCGCGCCGGAAGACAGCGCGCTGCCCAGCAGCGTACCGCCACCAATCAGCGCCTGGCCGATCTGCTGGACGCCGCCGCCCACCGGTTGAGTGATCGGTGCCAACGGTGCGCCAGAACCTTGGCCGAGGCCTTGCACGAGCGAGCCTGCGCTCACGGTGGCCTGACCCAGGTCCGTCACGACATTGCCGGTGCTGGCCACCGTTGTGCCGATCGGATTGGGGTTCTGGCCCATCTTGCCAAGCCCGGTTTGGACGCCCAGACCGAGATCGCTGACCGCCTTGCCGGCGTTGTCAACCGTGCCGCCCAGCCCGGCCTTGGCCTGATCCGACAAGCCCGGAATGTTTGCGTTTTGAAGCGTGGAGCCGAGGCTGCTGACCGCCTGGCCAGTCGCCACAACGGTGTTGCCCGTGCCGTTTGCGACCTTGCCGACGGGCGTCACGCCCGTCGTGTCGTTCGGGCTGGGATTCGGCGAACTGCCCGAGCCGGAGCCTCCCGAAGAGCAAGCTGCCAACATAAGAGCGGCAACAGCGCAGGCCAACGGCGCAACGCGAATGGAGTGTCGAATGTGAGTCATGGTCCGTCCCTTTCTTGGAATGATGTGTCTTGATGTCTGAGCTCGGTATTGCGGACTGCGGGCCGCATTCTGCAAATCGCATGCCAACCGCATTAGAAACAGGGTTCAGTTTTCAAAGGACGGCGTGTGTGTTGGTTTTACGGGCACCGCGTCAGGTGTTTCCCTAACTTGAGCGCCGACCGTTACCCCACCCAAATCCATGTTCCCAGCGTTACGACGTAACGTGACACGGAACACATCCATCGCCGACATAACCCCGAGAGCAGACGTTTAACCCCCACTTTTGTGGGGTATGTAAATTCAGCATTCTGATTAGTTTTCACAATTCCCCCCGCTTTATCGAGATAAACGGGGCAAATTCAGATACAGCATTACACAGTGCGTAATAATGGTGACATGGCACACCGTTTGCAGAGTCCAGCCACCTCACGTCGAGAGTGAGACTTTTTCCTGCTGACTAAAGCGGACTTTTAAAACGGGAGATCCATCATGAATAAGAATATCAAGTGCCTGGCCGCCACCATGGCAAGCCTGTTGGTTTTGGGTGGTTGCGCCAGCTCCGGCTCAGGAGACATGGGCAGCTCGCTGGGCGGCTCGAACGGCGGCGGCTCGAACAACAACGGCGGATCAACACCAACGCCTTCGCCCTCCCCGTCGCCTTCGCCGTCGCCTTCGCCCTCTCCTTCGCCTTCGCCGTCCCCCAGCCCGACTCCGGCACCTGCGCCGCTGACGCCGACCGGCGCCGTCCTCAACAATGTAGGGGGCATCGTCACGGCGGCCGGCTCGACTGTGAGCGGCCTCGGCAAGACCATCGCCACCGCGCCGCTGCCCTCGCAGCTGAGTGGCGTGCAAAGCGGCTTGGGCGGTGTGGTTGAAAACGCTGGCGCGACGGTTTCGGCGCTGGGCACGGGCGTACAGAACGGGTTGGGCAGCATCGGCCGCAACACCAATCCGGTTGGCACCACCGTTTCCAGCCTCGGGAACGTGGTGACCGGTGCGGGCAACACGGTCACGAGCGCCGGCACGCTGGTCAACAACCTGGGCACCGGTCCGCTGGCGCCGCTGGCTCCAGTGACAACACCGCTGGCAGGCGTGGTCACGCAAGTCGGCCAGGCTGTTGCCAACGGCGGCGGCACGCTGGGCACGGCCCTGTCGACCGGCCCGGTGGAGCAACTCACGCAGCAACTGAGCACGGCCATCGTGCCGCTGACGTCGCAGATCACCAGCGGCACACAGACGCTGGGCGCGGCCACGGGTCTGGGTTCCCCGGCAAACTCACTGCTGGGCACGATTGGCGGCGCGGTGGCCAATGGCGGTACGACCCTCACCGCTGCCAACGTTCCGGTGGTCAGTGGTCTCGGTGGCGTGGTGACGGCCGCAGGCACCACGGTTGCCGCGCTGGGCGGCGCTGTGTATTCGCCGACGGCCTCGGGTGGTAATCCGCTGGCCCCGATCACGGGCTTGC
The DNA here is from genome assembly GCF_002256165.1 of Ralstonia sp. PBBBR1. Classification (NCBI taxonomy): domain Bacteria; kingdom Pseudomonadati; phylum Pseudomonadota; class Betaproteobacteria; order Burkholderiales; family Burkholderiaceae; genus Ralstonia; species Ralstonia sp. PBBBR1. Next base: position 114,291 of record NZ_NKIL01000005.1, read on the forward strand.
TGGGCGGCCTGGGTGGCGCAACGGGCGGCAGCAACCCGCTCGCTCCGATCACTGGCGCACTCGGTGGCCTCGGCGGCGCTGGTGGCACCAACCCGCTGGCGCCAATTACAGGCTTGCTGGGCGGCCTGGGTGGCGCGACAGGTGGTAGCAACCCGCTTGCTCCGATCACCGGTGCGCTCGGTAGCCTGGGCGGTGCAGCCGGTGGTGCCAGCAACCCGCTGGGGCCCATCAGTGCGATCACGGCCCCGGTTGGCGGTGTGGTCACCACGGTGGGCACCGGCCTGACGTCAGCAGGTGCGGCAACACCGCTGTCTCCGGTCACCGGCGCGGTGGGCGGTCTGCTGGGTACGGTGGGCACCACACTAGGCGGCACGCGCCACTGATCCGCGGTCCACGCTTCGGCGGACCGGCTAACACGCCAGTCCGCCGCTGTCGCGTTTCAAACGCATCGATGCCGCGCAATGCGGCATCGTCATTGGGCTGGCTGCCACGCACCTATCACCCCAGTATCTACTTGGGCCGTTGCGTCGCGTGAACGCTCGCTCAATGTGTTTTGTTGTAAAGCACCATGTCTCGCGGTTATCGTTTGATGGAACGCGCGGCTGCACGGCTTCGCGACACTACAAACGAAATCACGGAGGAGACAGGCGTGCGGACCACCACCATGCGGTTGGCCCTGGCCACAGGCGTAGCACTGACCGGCCCGGCACTGAGCTGGGCCCAGAGCAGCCCCACTCAAGGCAACCCGATCGACACGCTTCCCAAGGTCGATACCTCCCGTCCGCCCCAGCAGAAGATCCAGGTGGAAGTGCAGCGGCCGAATCCGGCACTGGAAAACCTGCTCGCCACGCATCTCACACCGACCAAGTTCCAGATCGAAGGCGTCAAGACGCTGCCGTTTCCCGAGGTCGCTGCGCATTTCGCGCCGCTGGCCGGGCACGACGTGACCGTCGCGCAACTGCTGCAGGCCGCCAACGATGTCACCAAGCTGTATGCCGACCGCGGTTTCCCGCTCTCATTTGCTTTCGTGCCGGCACAAACGTTTGAAGGCGGTGTCGTACGCGTCACCGTGGTCGAAGGCTATGTGGCGCGCATGCGTATCGAGGGCACACCCGGGCCACTGGAAGACCGCCTGCGAGAAATCTCGCAGCGCCTGATGAATGAGAAGCCCCTGCGCCGCGAAACGTTCGAGCGCGTCACCGGCGTGCTGGCGCTGCAACCCGGCGTGCAGATCACCGCGACTGTGCAGCCGCCCACCACCACCGATGGTGCGAGCGAACTCGTGTTGAACGTGAAGCGCCAGCCGTACACGATCGGCACGGGCATCGAATACCGTTCGCCGGGTGTGCGGGCCATCATTACGGGCACGCTCAATAGCGTGACGCCGCTGGGCGAGCAGATCACCGTCTCGACGCTGCAACCGCGCGGGTCGGATCATGAGACGTTCTACTCGGCCTCGTGGGCTCAGCCAATCGGCACCGACGGGCTGCTGGCCAAGCTCACGTGGTCGCACTATCGCGGCATGCCCGAGAATCTGCCGCTGGAGCAACTGGGCTATCAATCGCGCTACCTGACCGACACGCAACGGCTCGGGTTGTCATTGAGCTATCCGGTACTGCTGTCGAACACGCGCAACCTGATGGTGACGGGCACCTTCTACGGCAACGACGACAAGCAGCGCTACAACCCGCAAGTCACCACGCTCCCGCAAACTGAGCTGGATACCAAAGTCCGCGTGGCCGGCGCCGAGGTGCTCTATACCGAAATCAACCCGGGCGAGACTCGACGTGTGTCGTTGGGCTTATACCAAGGCATCAATAGCTTGGGCGCCGGCAAGGCCGCCTCGTCCAACGCCAAAAACGATGTTGACCTGAGCTTCCTGCGCACGCGCGTCACCGCCAGCGAAGCCCACGACTTGCCCCTGGGCTTTGGCGTGGTGGTGTCGGGGGCAGCGCAGTACAGCGGCGCGGTGCTTCCATCGTCGGAGCAGATCAGCTTTGGCGGACGCTTCTTCGGTCTCGCCTATCCGGCCGGTGAAGTGGCAGGTGATCGCGGCTGGGGCGCATCGGTGGAAATCAACCGCGCATTCCAGGTATCGATGGACTATCTGAAGACCGTGCAACCTTACCTGCTGTACGACACCGCAAAGGTCTATTCGAACGCAGGCACGCTGGTGCATGATCAGCTCGGCTCGATTGCCCTGGGCGTGCGCTTCTCCGATCGGAAGTACTACACGCTGGACTTGGCCATCGCGCGTCCTGTGGGAGACAAGCCGATCAACTCAAGCTCGCGCAGCCTGCGGTTCAACGCCGCCTACACGTACCAGTTCAACTGACGCACGCCGGTATCGTGAACATGTGCACGAATTTTTTATATTTTTTATATTTTCAGCGCTGAAAGTCGCCCATACTCCCCTCTCAAGGGGGGGATACATCGCCGCCGGAATTTGGGAGCATCGAAAGCGGAATGTTAAGTTTGTCCAAAGAGTTGCCGATTACCACAGAAGTCGCGCAGAACAACAATAATCATGACAGCGACGGCGGCATCACGCCGCAACACGCCGACAGCAAGGGATTGCACTCTGAGCTGTCGCAATACGCACCGGGGGCCATCATGCTGCAACGTCTATCGGATGACGCAGAATTCCATCGACTCGTCGATACCATCTACGAGGCGGTACTCGAGCCTGCGCAGATGCCGATCGCCCTGGCCCTGCTTTCTGTGTATGCCGGCGCCGAAAGCGCACACTATTTCGTCTGGGACAAGCACACCGACACGCCGCGCCACGGCGTTTCGTCGGGCTGGTGCCAGCACTGCCCGCAGCCGGGCCACTGCAACAGCTTCTGTCACGATCCGCAACTGCTGAGCGCCGCGCCGCCCGAAGAGACGCCTTCGGCAGGCATGACACTGATCGATACGCCCGACATGCGCGTCACGATGCGCCTGCGCACGCGCGACGACGATGCATCGGAAGTCAGCACCATCGAACGCGAAACCCGCCTGCAGCGCGTGCTGCCGCACCTGCAACGGGCTGCGCGCATGCAGCAGCGCAATCTTGAGCTGAACGAACTCGCCGCACTCGGCATGGCCGGGCTGGATACGCTCGACTTCGGCGTGATGGTCATCGAGCGCACCATGCGCGTGAAATACGCCAACGCCTGGGCGCGCACGATGACGACGGAAGACGACCGCTTGTCGCTCGATGGCAGCCTGTTGCATTCGGCTGATCACACACACGACGCGGCGCTTCGCAACCTCATCGAACATGCTGCCGGGTCACTCGGCGTACAAGGCGCGGCCGGTTCGTGGATGTACCTGGCGCGCGATGGCCGCCCGGTACCGTTCATTGCCACGCCGCTCACGCCTTCCGATGCGATGCGTTCGGCCTGGGCCTCGCCGCTGGCGCTGGTGCTCGTCGGCAACTCCGAGGCACGGTCCGTCATGGACGCCGGCGTGCTCGCCTCGCTCTTCGGGCTGACCAACAAGGAATGCATCGTCGCTGCACGGCTGGCCGCAGGCGAAACCCTGCAGGAAATTGCCGAGCGCGAATTTCTCTCGCTGCACACGGTGCGCGTGCATATCCGCGACATCCTGCGCAAGACCGGCACGCATCGCCAGTCTGAGCTTGTGCGCCTGCTGCATCTGTTGCCCAGCGTCGATCTGGAACGTGCTGGCGCTGCCACTCCGGCTGCGCGCCGGCGGGGCCGCCTCAACGCCTGAGTACGTGCGCGATTTTCCTCCCCACTTCGCCTGACTTCCAACGCCCAATCACGAGCGGCGAGCCATCCGCGTATACCCGGCTCACGTTTCGGCGGTTTCTGCCGATCCCCCAAGACAGGCGTGGCGCCGTCATGCTTGCTTGATGCGAAGCGGTAACGGCGAATGATCCCGACGCATTCTGTGAATAACGCGCAACAAACGCGCCTTTTCGCGGCCTGAAACGACAGGTTTTTGCGCTATCCTCGCCGCAAAACACAGACTAGGCGCTGGTCGTAGATCGGGGGGCCGCGCCGGATGCGCTCGCATGCATAACGATTTCCATATTGCGCTGCTGCTGTTTGCGTGGGTCAGCACTGGGCTGACCACGTTTGCCGCACTGGACGCTGCGACACGTCTGCCGGGGGGCTCGACGATCGCAAAACGCCGCAACTGGCGCATCGCCTGTGCGGTCATTCTTGGCATTGGGCTGTGGGCGGGGCTTTGGCTCGGCCAGCTCGGCCTGCATCGGCAGGTCGGTGCGGCCGTATCCGCGCCCATTGTGGCGACACTCGTGACAGCGCTGGCGGCCTCGCTGGCGGCTTTCTCCATCGTGTTGCCGGACACTTCGGCTTCCAATGGCGCACAGGCTCCGCAACGACGCAGCATTGCCATGGGCGCCGTGGCGCTTGGCATCGGTCTGTTGACGATGGAGCTGTATCTGACACGCCCCTGGGTGCATGACCAGGCATTGTCGCTGCGCCGCGCCGTGCTTGGCTGGGGCGGCGGCACGCTGGTGCTTGGTGCAGGCGTGTGCTTGGCGATGTGCATGGCATTTCATATGCCGCCCGCGCAGCGCCGCGCCGCCGTGGGTCTGCGCGCACGTGCCGCAGCCGTGCTGGCGACAACTGCGGTGCTATCGCTCGTGCTGTGGCCGTGCGCCGCCGCTTGGCCGGCCGATGAATCAACGATGCATATCGTGCCCGTCATCATGCTCAGCGCCGGCGGCGTGTTGATCGCACTGGGCCTGCACGCGGTGCTGATGATGCTCGAGACCCGTGTCGACTCGGCGCAGGCGCACCTGGAAGCCTCGCTGGCGCGCGTGGCAAACCAGACGCCCCGGCCCCAACTCCACGACGCGCTGACCGGCCTGCCGAACCGCCTGCATCTGCGCGAAGCGCTGGAGGCGGCAATCCTGTCGTCCACGCGACGCGGGCGTCCGTTTGCTCTCTTCTATCTGGATCTCGACAATTTCGGGCAGATCAACGACCAATACGGCCGCAACGCCGGTGACCGTGTGCTGCAAATCATTGCCGAGCGCCTGCGCCAGGCGATTCGCGGCGAAGACACCGTGGCACGCCTTGGCGGCGACGAATTCGGCATCCTCGTTGAAGGTCTGGCGCTGCCCGAGTCTGCCGCCACCATTGGCGACAAGCTGCTGTTCCGCCTGCGTGAATCGGTGGAAGTGGAAGGCCGGCGCCTGCGCGCGACCGCCAGCATTGGCGTAGTCGTTCATCCTCACAACGGCGCGACGGCAGACACGCTGCTTGAACATGCCGACACGGCCATGTTCGATTGCAAGCAATCCACCGGCAACGCGTACCGCTTCTTCGAGCCGCGCCTGAACACCACGGCACACCGCGTGCTGCAGATCCAACGTGCGCTCTCGCATGCGGCCCTCAACGGGCAGCTCTCCGTGTACTACCAGCCAAAGTACGACGCGCGCACGCAGGCCATGGCCGGCGCCGAAGCACTTCTGCGCTGGAACCACCCGGAGCTTGGCCCGGTGTCGCCAGCGGAGTTCATCCCGTTGGCCGAACGCACCGGCACCATCGTCGAACTGGGCGACTGGGTGGTCGAAGAAGTCTGTCGCCAGATCATGCACTGGGATGCCATCGGCATGGCGCCGCAGCGCATTGCCGTCAACCTCTCGCCAAGGCAATTCCAGCAACCTGATCTCGTGCAGCGTCTGTCGCAGATCCTGCATCGCTATCAGGTTGCCGCACATCGGTTGATGTTCGAGATCACCGAGACCGCGGCCATGCGCGATGCGAGCCAAAGCATCGCGGTCATCCGTCAGATCCAGTCGCTCGGCTTCGAGGTGGCCATTGACGATTTCGGGACCGGTTATTCCAGCCTCAGTTATCTGCAGCGATTTCGCGCCCAGCAGATCAAGATCGATCGCGCATTCGTCTCCGCGCTCGATGACAATCCGCCCGAGGCAGCCGCCATCATTCGCGCCATTTGCGCGATGGCGCACTCGCTGGACATGACCGTGGTGGCGGAAGGCGTGGAAACCGAAGCGCAAATGCAGGCCCTGGTGAATCTGCAATGCGACCAGGTTCAGGGCTATCTGCTGGCGCGTCCGATGCCGGCCAAGGATTTTCAAGGGTTGCTTGGAGTCGAGTACGCCTGAACAGGCGGCATCGAATAGGCGGCACAGAAAATGCGCCATTTTGATGCATTCGGCATCGCGCTTCAGCAACCTTTCATCTTCATATTCGCCGATATTAGGCCAAGACCACCGGCAATTGCCGAAGCAATGAAGCAGTCACATAAGAAAAGAATTGAGTAGGGATTGCGTAGTTGGTGCGTTGCATCGATTGCAATACGGCCCAATGGTTTTGTAATGGTTCATATGTTTATGATTTCGACACATCGCGCAAACGCCCATCCCATGCAGGTTAGCGCAAAGAACAGTGCGGCAGAAAATCCACGTCGTTGACATGAGGTCTTAACGAAATTCAATTCTCAATGGCAAAGTCGTTATAATGCGCTGGGCTACGGGGAGCGTGCCCGCGTTTCAATTGCAAAGTTGAGGAATCCATAATGCCGACTTACAAGGAAATCGTTCAGAAGATCTCTGAACTGCAGCGCCAAGCCGATGAACTTCGGGCAAATGAACAAGCGACGGTGATCGCTGAAATCAAGCACAAGATCGTGGAATACGGCCTGACCGCCGAAGACCTCGGTTTTGGCGCCAAGGGTGCCGTGGCCTCGAAGAAGGCTGGCCGTAAGGTGCCGGTGCGTTACCGCGACAACAACGGCAATACCTGGACGGGCCGTGGCAAGCGCCCGGGCTGGCTGGTAAAGGAGCTGTCGTCGGGCCGGAAGATGGAGGATTTTCTGGTCGCCTGAGCAGCGCTTCCAGCGCAGCATTCCGAGCCCGCACAAAGAGGCGCGCCGGAAACCACAAAAGAGAAAGGCCGGCGAATTTGCCGGCCTTTTGCATGTCGGCCTGACAGTGGTCAGGCGCAGTTATACCTGGAAGCGCCCCACAGCCGTACGCAGCAATTGCGCCTGCTCTTCCAGCGACAGCGCAGCGGCCGCCGCCTGCTCCACGAGCGCAGCGTTCTGCTGCGTCACTTCGTCCATCTGGTTCACGGCCTGGTTGACCTGCTCGATGCCGGAACTCTGCTCGTCGGACGCCGCAGAAATCTCGCCCATGATGTCCGTTACGCGCTTCACGGCAGTCACCACGTCCTGGATCACCACGCCAGCCTCTTCCACCAGCGCCGAGCCGTTCTGCACCCGGCCCACCGAATCGCCGATCAGGTCCTTGATTTCCTTGGCAGCGCTCGCCGAGCGCTGCGCCAGGCTGCGCACTTCGCCCGCCACCACGGCAAAGCCTCGGCCCTGCTCGCCCGCGCGGGCGGCCTCCACGGCAGCGTTCAGCGCCAGGATGTTGGTTTGGAAAGCGATGCCCTCGATCACACCGATGATGTCGGCAATCTTCTTGCTGCTTTCGTTGATGCCGGACATGGTCTCGACCACGCGCCCGACCACCTCTCCGCCCTTGACCGCAATATCCGACGCATTGACGGCCAGCGTGCTCGCCTGACGCGCATTGTCGGCGTTCTGCTTCACGATGCTCGTCAGTTCCTCCATGCTCGACGCCGTTTCTTCCAGCGACGAGGCCTGCTGCTCCGTACGCTGCGACAGGTCGGCATTGCCGGCAGCGATCTGCTTGGTGGCGCTGGCAATGGAATCCGCCGAGCTCTTGATGTTGCCGATCGTGCCCGTCAGCTCACGCTGCATCTGCGCCATGGCGTAGAGCATGCTGTCGCGATCCCCCGAGCGGGTTTCAACCGGCACAGCCAGATCACCCGCAGCGATGCGGCCGGCAATGCGGGCGGCATAAGCGGGCTCGCCACCCAACTGGCGCTGCAGGCTGCGCGTAACGGCCACGACCACCACAGTCATCAGCAAGCCGACACCAAACAGCAGCCCCAGCGCCTTGATTAGCGACGCGTGGAATGCGGTCTCGATGTCGTCCATATACGTGCCCGTGACGAGGCACCAGTCCCAAGGCTGGTAATACAGCACGTAGCTCTTCTTCGGCTGCGGCGCTTCCGCGCCGGGCTTGGGCCATAGGTAATCGACAAAGCCGCCGCCGCTCTTGCCCACGCGAGAGATTTCCTCGAACAGATGATTCCCTGCCGGGTCGGTAAAACCCGACATGTCCTTGCCGTTCATTTCGGCTTTGATCGGATGCATCACCATCACCGAGTTGGTCTGGTTGATGCTGAAGTAGCCATCCTTGCCGTAGCGGATCATCTTGATGCGCGCGAGGGCCTGGGCGCGCGCCTCGTCGGCGGCGAGCTTACCGTCTTGCGCCATCTGTCCGTAGTCTTTGATGATGCTGAATACGGATTCACTGATGTTCTGCAAGTCGCGCTGGCGTTCTTCCAGGCGCAGGGTGCGGGTCTCCCAAGTGCTCCACAATGTGATCAACAACAGACAAAGCCAACTCAGGACAAGTGGCAGCCACAGCTTCTGACGAAGCGTGAGTCGATTCATCTTCCTTCCTCCAAGCGTTTTCTCTTTGTCCGCTAGGCACAGGTACCGATCGCGGCGCTCCCCTGGCGCGATTACACGCGCTCTGCTTGAGCTATCGAACACATATGCGAAAAACTTGAGTAGGACATCTACCCAAGTGCCAAGTCACCGCGGAGGAAAGGGGACACAGAGAAAGACGCCTCAACGCAAGGCGTCGGGATTGATGCTGGGAAGCGCGCCGCCTGTGGACGTCGTAGTGGGCCCAGGCGGTGATGTCGATTCTGTCTGCGGTGCGACAGCTTCTGCGGCGGGATGATCGGCAGGCGACCAGGATTCCCACAAGCCATGGCGACGCAGCGTTTCCGGTGCCTCGGCAACGATCGAAGCGGCTGAGCCGGCAACCCCCGCCGAGGCTGCTTTTGCAGCCACCTCGATATGCGACCCTGCCATGCGCACGGCATTACCACCGGCGTCGCGCACTGCCACGCCGTGCGCGGCAATCTGGCGATAGCTGCCGTCCTTGTGCCGCATGCGGAATTCCGCCACGTAAGCCGGCGTATTGCCGTCAACATGCGCCTGGATGCGATTGAGCACCATGGGCAGATCATCCGGGTACACCAGACGGAGATACTCGCTCGTGCTTGGACCGATCTCCTTGAGCGTGTAGCCCAGCATGGCGGCAAAGCGCGCGGAGAACTGCGCAGCGCGGGTGACCAGATCGAACTCCCACAGACCGACATCTGCGCCGTCGAGCAGCAGTTGATGGCGGGCAACGAGTTCGGCCTCGCGGCGGCGGTAGCTCTGCTCCAGGTCGTTGAGCGCCTGCACCGTCTCCTTGCGCAGACGGATTTCGCGTGTGGCAACGGCGGCGGCGGTGTCGCCTGTTGCACGATCCCGATAGCCCAGCAGCAAAGCAGCGAGCGCTGTTGCAGCCGCGCCCATCACGAGCAGCAACCGCAACCCTGCCGGCGCATTGCCGGGCATGTCGGAAAGCGTCGAAAACGAGCCTGCGAGCGACGCCGTGTACACCGCATCCGCCGTCAACGCAACGCCAAACAGCACGCTGACAAACAGACTCACGCCCGGACGGCGTACCGCTACCCCGGTCGCCCCCGACCGCGCCGAGAGCGCAAATTGCAGCGCCGCCGCACACGCCATCGCCGACAGAGCCATGACGATACCGAGCAGCCCGGCGTCTTCCCAGGCGGTGGCGCTGAAGCTGGTCACGCCCGCCAGCAGCAACACCGCCACGGGGCCGCTTACGCTCAGCAACACGCCGAGCAACAGGGCGCGCATCAGGCCCGCACGGCCGCCCAGCACACACCACAGCGCCGCCACGGCCAGGCTCCAGCAGAACGACGCGAGCGTCATCACAAGCACCGCGGGACCTTCGTGCAGCGGCCAATGCGCAAGCAGCGGCAGCAGCGGCACTGCCCACAGCCCGACCGCCGAGAACAACGCTGTCATGACCAGCGGCACGCGCGTGCGCGGGGCCGTCGCACTGCGCAAGTCATCAAGCAGACGCAGCAGCAGACTGCCCGCGCCGCAGGCCACGACAAACGGCAGCAACGCAGGCAACAACGCGTGCGCCAGCGTATTGACCAGGTGAGCGATGAACGGCTCATCCACGACGGGGCGTCTCCTTTGGGTTCGAGTAGTTCAATGAATCAGCCACGGGTTTGAAAGCCGTCCGGATTCATGCTTTGCCAACGCCACGAGTCTTCACACATGCGCTCGATGCCGTATTGCGCGCGCCACCCCAGCAGCGAGGCCGCCAGTGCCGGATCGGCATAGCACGCTGCAATATCGCCGGGGCGGCGATCCACGATCTGGTACGGAACCGGCTTGCCGCTGGCGCGCTTGTAGGCCTCCACCACTTCCAGAACCGAATACCCGCGGCCCGTGCCGAGGTTGACGGTAAAGCCACGACCATCGCGACGCAGCGTGTCGAGCGCCGCGAGGTGCCCGCGCGCAAGGTCCACCACGTGGATGTAGTCGCGCACGCCGGTGCCGTCAGGCGTGGGCCAGTCGCCGCCGTAAATGGAAAGCTTCTCGCGCTTGCCCACCGCCACCTGCGCCACATACGGCATCAGATTGTTGGGGATGCCGCGCGGGTCTTCGCCGATCAGGCCGCTGTGGTGCGCGCCCACCGGATTGAAATAGCGCAGGTAGGCGATTTGCCACGCCGCATTGGAAATCTCCAGATCGCGCAGCACCTGTTCGCCCATCACCTTGGTCTGGCCATACGGGTTGGTGGCCGACAGCGGAAACGATTCGGTGATCGGCACGGTGTGCGGATTGCCATACACCGTTGCCGACGAGCTGAAAACGAGCTGGCGCACATTCGCATGCGCCATGGCCGCGCATAGCGTGACCAGCCCGCCCATGTTGTTGTCGTAGTAGGCCAGCGGCTTCTGCACCGATTCGCCCACCGACTTGAGCGCCGCAAAGTGGATGACAGCTGAGATGCGCGAACTGGCAAACAGGTCATCTAGCAGGCGGCGGTCACGCACGTCGCCCTGCACGAACTTAGGCGTCTTGGCGGTGATCTGCTCGATGCGGGAGAGCACGGTCGAGCTGCTGTTGCAGAGGTTGTCGAGTCCGATCACCTGGTAGCCCGCATCCAGCAATTCAACCCAGGTGTGCGAGGCGATGTAGCCGGTAGCGCCGGTCAGCAGAATCGTTTCTGTCATGGGGTGCGAGGTATCGAGGAAGGAGAGAGCCAGCGTGCCGGTTTGAGCCCGGCATCATCGTTCTACGCTGCGCCGACCTGCTCCGCAGCGCGCAAAACAGCGCGATCATAGCAAAGCCAGCCAACGGCTAGCGGCCAGTTTGAAGCCTCGGTTGTCCAAAAAATGCACTACGGCTGGCCATCTGGATGGGCGGCCGCCTGCCACTCAGCATAGGCTGCGCGCAGACGCCATGCCGAAGTCGCATCGCGCAGGCCCAGTGCGTACCCCACCTCGGCAGGGTTTGCGCCTGCGTCGAACAGCGCGGCGGTGTAGCCATTGCGCAGCGTCTGCGGCGACAGCCGCTCGCTGCGGTGCAACAACGCCGGCAGCGCAGCCAGCCAGGCCTCCACGCGCCGGTACACCGACGCTGCGTGCATGACACGCCCGCCGGCATCGGCAACGAACACGCGCTCGCCCGGCACCTCTGCGTGTGCGCGCACCGCCAGCCAGGCCGCCATCGCGGGGCGTGCAGCTTCAAGCATGGGCGCCTTGTACGACGGGCCGCGCGGGCGCTCGACGACGATCGCCTCAAGCGCCGCATCCACCTGGCGGAGCAGCAACGATTGCACCTGCGCGACCTTCAACCCCGCGCCATGGCAAACCGCAACGAGTGCGCGGTCGCGCGCCAGCTTGAACGCGCTGGCATTGGCGGCGGCCTCGCTGGCCTGCGCGTCCACCTCGAGGGAAGCCTCGATCGCCGCGCGCTCGGCAAAGGAGAGAAACGTGGTCGGATCGTTTTCGCCTTCCGCCAACTTCTGCTGCACCGCCGAGCTTGCAGGGTTGTGCGTGCCCGTGCGTTGTTGCTCGATCTGATGGAAGACGCGTTCGATCAGGCGCGCGTAGCGGTAGCGATGCAGCTTGGTCAGACCCGATTCATCAAGAAAGGCGGCGATGTCGCCCGCGCTCCAGTTGGCCAAGGCGCGTTGATGCGACTCGGCCCAGCGCAGCCATTTGCGCCACATCGCGCGATACACCGTCGCCGACGATTCGCGATAGCCTCGCGCGGCCAGCCAATGTTCGAAGGCTTGCGCGGGCCGCTCGGCCCAGTCTTGCAGGCTGGGCTCAAACAGGTCCGGAACGGGCGTGGCGGGCGGCGTGAATGAGGTCAAAGCGGTAGCGGAAATGCTGAAAAACGGGCGTGGGCGGACCGAGGGTGTGGCAATTCGCGTATCCTGCCGAGCGTAACACGCAGCTCATGTATCCCATTGCGGACCCCATCGTGAAGAAAACCGACCTCGAAAAACTCAAGGGCCTGAAAATCGCCAACAACCTCAAGCGCAACAGCCAGGGCACCGGCAAGGCGATTCCCCAGAACAAGCTGCTGAAAGCGCTGCTCGGCAAGCCAGCTGAAGATGACGCGAAAAAGTCGGAAAAATCCTGACGCGCAGTCCACACATCTAGAACCCCGCCCTGTTGTTCCAACGGGCGCTTGGGTGCTACCGTCCGGCGCGTTTCCACATCATCGCAGCGCCTCTCCCTGCGCCGGACATGCCAGCCTCCACGCCCTCCTCGCCGTACCCCCACCTACTGAGCCCGCTCGACCTTGGCTTCACCACGCTCAAGAACCGCGTGCTGATGGGGTCGATGCATACCGGGCTGGAAGATGGCAACCACTTCGACCGGCTCGCCGCCTACTTTGCCGAGCGCGCACGCGGCGATGTCGGGCTGATGGTCACGGGCGGATTCGCGCCCAATATTGCCGGTTGGACCAAGCCCTTTGCCGGGCGCCTGGCCACGCATGGTGCGGCCCGCCGCCACCGCGCGGTCACCAACGCCGTGCATGAAGAAGGCGGCAAGATCGCCCTGCAGATCCTGCACACCGGCCGCTATGGCTATCACCCGTTTGCGGTCGCGCCCACGGCGCTGCGCTCACCCATCAGCCCGTTCACGCCGCGCGAGTTGTCGGTGCGCGGTATCGAGCGGCAGATTCGCGCCTTCGTGCATTGCGCCCAGTTGGCCCGCGAAGCCGGCTACGACGGCGTCGAGATCATGGGTTCCGAGGGCTACTTCATCAACCAGTTCCTCGTCACCCACACCAACAAGCGCACGGACGACTGGGGCGGCAGCTATGCCAACCGCATGCGCCTGCCCGTGGAAATCGTCCAGCGCACGCGCGAGGCGGTCGGCAAGGATTTCATCATCATCTATCGCCTGTCGATGATCGACCTGATTCCCGACGGCAGCTCGTGGGAAGAAGTCGTGCAGCTTGGCAAGGCCGTGGAGCGCGCGGGTGCCACCATCATCAACACGGGCATCGGCTGGCACGAGGCGCGCATCCCGACCATTGCGACGAGCGTGCCGCGTGCGGCGTTTGCGTGGGTCACGAAGAAGATGAAGGGCGAGGTCGGCATTCCGCTGGTGACTTCCAACCGCATCAACACGCCCGAGGTGGCGGAGGCCGTGCTGGCCGACGGGTGCGCCGACATGGTTTCGATGGCCCGGCCGCTGCTGGCCGATGCCGACTTCGTACGCAAGGCCGCCACGAACCGCGCGCAGGACATCAACACCTGCATCGCCTGCAACCAGGCCTGCCTGGACCACGCGTTCAAGGCCAAGATTGCGAGCTGCCTCGTCAACCCGCGCGCGTGCCATGAGACGGAACTCGTCATTCGACCGACGCCCGCCAAGCGTCGCTTTGCAGTGGTGGGCGCCGGGCCTGCGGGGCTATCCGCGGCGATCACACTGGCCGAGCGTGGGCACGCCGTGGACCTGTTCGACGCGGCACCGGAACTCGGCGGCCAGTTGAACATGGCCAAGACGATCCCGGGTAAAGAAGAGTTTCACGAGATGCTGCGTTACTTCACCCGTCGCGTCGCCACGACGGGCGTGACGCTGCGCCTCGGTACACGCGTGGATGCGCAGCAGCTTCTTGCGGCCAAGTACGACGAGATCATCATCGCGACGGGCGTGTCGCCGCGCAATCCGAAGATCCCGGGGCAGGATCATCCGAGCGTGCTGTCGTACATCGATGTGCTGCGCCATCGCAAACCGGTGGGCAAGCGCGTGGCGATTGTCGGAGCGGGTGGCATCGGCTTTGACGTGGCGGAATTCCTCGCGCTGGACGGCCACTCGCCCACGCTCGATCTGCAAACGTGGCGCGCCGAATGGGGCGTGGGAGATCCGACCGAAGTGCGTGGCGGTGTGGATGGCATCCGCCCTGAACCCCAAACACCCGCGCGCGACATCGTCCTGCTGCAGCGGCGTGCCGGCAAACTCGGCGGCGGTCTCGGCAAGACCACGGGCTGGATTCATCGGACCAGCCTGAAGAACCTGGGCGTGCGCATGGTGGGCGGCGTGAACTACGAGCGCATCGGCGACGAAGGCCTGCTCGTGAGCTACGGCGAAAAACGCGAGGCCGCCGAATGGCTGCCGGTCGATTCCGTCGTGCTGTGCGCCGGGCAAGAGCCGTTGCGCGAACTCGTTGCGCCGCTGCAGGCGGGCGGAGCAAAGGTGCACGTCATCGGTGGTGCAGACGAGGCGCTCGAACTGGACGCCAAACGCGCGATCGACCAGGGAACGCGTCTGGCTGCATCGCTGTGACGTCTTGGGTACGCGGGATGTGAAGGTTTTGCATCACGTGCCCATTTTTACAATCTCGCCACCCTCTCCCGCCCGTTGCGAATGCCGAAATGACAACGGCTGGCGTGGCCGGCCCGGTTCTTGCGTGAACAGGCGCATCACGCACATTCACAAGAACCGGTTTGTCCAAGAACGTCTCTCCCCAGTCTTCTGCCAACGCGGCGCCCCTGCCCTCGCTCGACCTGGGCCGAACGGCCTTCCTGCTCGACTTTGACGGCACCCTCGTCGATATCGCGCCGCAACCCGAAGCGGTGCATGTTTCTGCGCCGCTGCGCGAAACGCTGGCCGCGCTGCATGCCGCCAGCGGGGGCGCGTTGGCGATCATTAGCGGGCGCACGGTGCATGACGTGGAGTCGCGCCTGTCTCTGCCCGGCCTCGTCATCGCCGGTGTGCACGGCGCCGAACGCCGCTATGCAGACGGCGGCTTCGTCCGCCTGAACGCTGACGCAGATGCACTCGCGCAACTGGAGCGCGAGTTGCGCGCAGAACTCACGCAGTTGTCGACGCAGTTTTCGGGTGTGGTGCTGGAAAGCAAGGGAATTGCGTTTGCCCTGCACTACCGCCACGCGCCTGAAGCCGAGAACGCCGTACTGACGGTAGCGGACCGCCTCGCGCGCCGCTATGCCGACCACGTGCGCCTGCAGGCCGGCAAGATGGTCGTCGAACTCAAGCCGCGCGGCGCCAGCAAGGGCGACGTAGTGCACACGCTGATGACCGAACCGCCCTTCATGGGCCGCACGGCGCTGTTTGCCGGCGACGACCTGACCGATGAAAGCGCCTTCGATGCCGTCAATGCGCTGGAGGGCTGGTCGATCAAGGTGGGGACGGGCCCAAGCCAGGCGCGTTGGCGCGTGCAAGACGCGGCGGCATTGCGGGCCTGGCTGGCAACGCTCACGGCCCCGTCCAAGCGAGGTGCCGCATGAGCCGACTCATTGTGGTTTCCAACCGCGTTGCGCCCGTTGCCGAAGGCCAGGGAACGGCCGGCGGCCTGGCCGTGGGTGTGTTCGATGCGCTGCGCGAAACCGGCGGCATCTGGTTTGGCTGGAGCGGCGAAAGCGCAGCCACTGTTTCACACGAGCCGACCATCGTCACCAAGGGCAATATCACCTATGCCACCGTCGGCCTGAACCGCAAGGACTACGACCAGTACTACCGCGGTTTTGCCAACGCGACGCTGTGGCCAATCTTCCATTACCGCGTGGATCTGTCGCGCTACGAGCGCCAGGAGTACCACGGTTACCGGCGCGTCAATGCGCAGTTTGCGCATCAGCTCAAGGCGCTGGTGCAACCCGACGACATCCTTTGGGTGCACGACTATCACCTGATCCCGTTTGCCGCAGAGTGCCGCGCGCTGGGGCTGACCAACCGCATCGGGTTCTTCCTGCACATTCCGTTTCCGTCGCCGGAAATCCTGACGACGATTCCGCCGCATGAAGACCTCATGCGCGCGCTGTGTGCGTACGACCTGGTCGGTTTCCAGACAGAGACCGACCGCGTGGCCTTCTACGACTACATCGAGCGCGAGGCGCGCGGCTACATCGAGCAGAAAGAGCAGAACGGCCCGGTACACGCCTATGGCCACACGCTGCGCGCGGAGGTCTACCCGATCGGCGTGCATCCGGACGAGATCGCGCAGCAAGCCAAGGCGTCGCTGGCACGGCGCAATCCGTTCATGCGGCATGCGGGCGCGCGCGGCGAGCGCATTGCGCCGCAGGGGCAAGGCCAAGGCCAGCCGCCCACGAAACTCATCATGAGCGTCGATCGGCTCGACTATTCCAAGGGCCTGCCCGAGCGCTTCCGCGCGTTCGAGCAATTGCTGGACGATTTTCCGGACCATCGCCGGCACGTGACCTTCATCCAGATTGCGCCCACGTCGCGCCAGGACGTGCAGAGCTATCAGCAGATCCGGCAGCGGCTGGAGGCTGAATCGGGCCGCATCAACGGCAAGCATTCGGAACTGGACTGGACGCCCATCCGCTACATCAACAAGCAGTACGAACGGCGCGTGCTGATGGCGCTTTTCCGCAGCTCGCAGATCAGTTATGTCACGCCCCTGCGTGACGGCATGAACCTCGTCGCCAAGGAATACGTGGCCGCACAAGACCCGGAAAACCCGGGCGTGCTCGTGCTGTCGCGCTTTGCCGGCGCGGCGCGCGAGTTGGATGCCGCACTGATCGTCAACCCGTATGACACGCGCGGCATGGCCGAGGCACTGAACCGCGCGTTGACGATGCCGCTCGAAGAACGCAAGGCGCGCTATGCCCACATGATGGATCGGCTGCGGTCGGCCAACCTCACCATCTGGCGCGAGCGGTTCGTGGCAGACCTGCGCGGCGCGCCGTCGCGATAGTCAGGCGCCCGCGCTGCCGGTGCGCGGCATACGCTCGGCAGCTTCTGCTATGTCTGTGGATGCGTCGGCCTCGGGCGAAAGCATGTCGGCCAACACGGCATTCATGCGCGCCCAGTGCGAACCGGGCCAATAGACGCGGCGGCAGACATCACAGGTGCTAAAGAGCCGCTGGCGCTCACGCACGCGGGGCGGCACGCTGGCGGAAGCCTCTTCCGGGCTCAGCATCCGCAACGGCACATTGCATTCGAGACAGCGAGAGAACGGCCTGGCCACATCGGCGAGCCGGAGGCGCATGACGATTTCGCGCATCTGCGCTTGCGGCTCACGCGCACGGATGAACGCGCCACGACGGATGCCACGTCGCTTGAGGAGTTCACGATCACGCGAGAGCACGATCCAGTCTTCTCCGTTCGCGAGAGCTTCGATGGCCGCGTCGGCGTAGTTGTTGTCGTAGGCGGTATCGAAGCCGGCCATGCGCAGCAAGCGCGCCGTTGCGCCCAGGTGGGCGTCGCACAGAAAGTGCAGCGGCGCGGTGGGCAACAGGGGCTCCGCCGCTGAAACGGCAATGTAGCCCCGGGCGGGCAACATGGCCTCCAGCGCCATGGGCCGGCCGTCCACCAGGACTTGCCCAACTTCCGTATGCGGCACGCCAAGTGCCTCGATAGCGAGCTTGAGCGTGGCGCCGTCTGCCCACGCGCGTGCAACGGGATGCCCGCGCAACGCCTGCGGAAGAAGCGGCGTCAGATTGGAATCGAACGTGAGGACGACGGTTTGCATGCCTGCCACGATACTCCCAACCCAACATGGGTGCCTTGGCACGGTCGCGCCGCAAGGGTTTTGCCGGGCGCCTGAATAATAAAAATGCGGCGTGACCGCTCAAGCCACGCCGCAAACAGGGAGGAAAAAATTCAGTCGATGCGCGGTTTATGCGCGCGATGCAGCGCCGCCGTTCGGATAGCTCGCATCTCCGTTCCACGACAGGTAGCCATACGTGTCGGCCTGGCGGTCAGCGCCTTGCGTGTACGGATCAAAGCGACCAGCCTGCGTTGCGGCCGGAGCGTCAAAGTTGGGCTGGATGGACGCCGTTGCGGGCTGCGACAGCAGCGTGGCGGAAGCCGACACGGTGGCCACCATGGCCAGGACAGCGCGGCGGGAGAAGGCGGAGAAGAGGCGGGAGTTCATGATCTGATCCTTGTTCGTTTGCGCTCGTTGTTGCGCTCGGAGGGCAGAATAGATCGTTGCTCCCGTCTAATAAATGCGACTTTGCAGAAATAACTGTTCAGGCGGCGCTAACAATGTGCAGTCGCGGATTTTCCTTGAGCTGCAGGCACGGGTGGTCGGCAAACAGCGTCGCAAC
The DNA here is from genome assembly GCF_002256165.1 of Ralstonia sp. PBBBR1. Taxonomy (NCBI): domain Bacteria; kingdom Pseudomonadati; phylum Pseudomonadota; class Betaproteobacteria; order Burkholderiales; family Burkholderiaceae; genus Ralstonia; species Ralstonia sp. PBBBR1. The sequence goes on from NZ_NKIL01000005.1 coordinate 132,784, forward strand.
CCAGTCCACAAACACCCGCACCTTGGGCGACAGATGCCGGTTGTGCGGATACACCACCGATACGGGCACCGCTTCGGAAATATGATCCGGCAGCACTTCCACCAGCGCGCCCGACATCAGGTGCTCATACACCAGGAAGCGTGAAGTCTGTAGCAGCCCCAGGCCATGCAGGCCACACGCCACCGCCGATTCGGCATCGTTGACGGACACCATGCTGCGCACCTTGTGAATCTGCTTCTGCCCGTCGATTACGAAATCCCAATCCATGCGGCGGCCGTTGCGCGCAGAGAAGTAATTCACCGCCGTGTGGTCCTGCAGGTCTTCCAACGTCTTGGGCGTACCGCAGCGGGCCAGATATTCGGGCGACGCGCAATTGACCATCGACAGCTGGCCGATGCGGCGCGCGACAAGGCTGGAGTCCTGCAACTCGCCACCGCGCACGGCGCAATCCACGCCCTCCTGCACGAGGTCGACGGTGCGATCGCTCATGCCGATCTCCAACTGAAGATCGGGGTACGCCTCGTGAAAATCGCGAATGCGCGGCACAAGCAACCGTTTGCCAATCGACGCAGGCACGTCGATGCGCAAGGTGCCGCGTGCGCCCGACGAGCTTTGCGAGAACGCAGCCTCGGTCTCTTCAAGATCGCCGAGCAAGCGTACGCAGCGCTCGTAATACGCAGCGCCATCGGCGGTGACATTCACACGGCGTGTGGTCCGGTGCAGCAGGCGCACGCCAAGGTGTGCCTCAAGGCTTTGCACCAGGTTCGTCACCGTGGCGCGGGGTAACTGAAGGCTGTCGGCAGCCTTGGTGAAACTGCTGGCTTCCACGACGCGCGTGAAAACCTGCATGGCCTGCAAGCGATCCATCTGCGGCTCCTTAGGGACGGACTCCACGGGGCGGGCGCACTGCCCGAACCAAACGGCCAATGCGCCGGACTTGTGGAATCAAGGGGTCTGCTCATGTTCGAGAACACGCACGCGTTCTGAGCAAGAGGCGCGATCAGGAAAGCTGCGACTACGGGTTTTCGCAGTGCAACAAGATCGGCCTTGAGCATGGACACTTTGTAGCACAACCGTAAATTCTGATTGTTCGGCTGCAACTAATAGTGATGTCTGATTATAGGCATTTATCCGCGTTCGTCTAATCACCATCATTCAGCCCATCGATATCCGGGTTATCCGCAAAGGTAAGCCCCGCCTGACATCATGGGTTCTTCTCCACCGCGCCTCGTTGTTTCGGATCGCTCCCTGCCCAGCGATGCGGCATCGGCCGCTGTTCGCCCAGCACAACCGTACGCAACGCCCGCTCCCACAAATGTTGCACTGAATAACAAATTGCGCGGCGCAGCATCGACGCTGCCTGAGCAAGCTCCTGCGTGCAAGGAAACGGCCGGCGCGGCGCCGTTGCCGCGCGAGGTCACGGCCGAAGACTATTGGACGCAGGGCTACGCGGGCCGTATCCGCCTGCGTGTGTTCCGCCCAGGAATGCACGCCGACGATGCCGCCGCACCGCTGCACCGCCCTGGCGTGCTGTACCTGCATGGTGGCGGTTTCGTGCGCGGCTCCATTGATGATGCCGATGCGCCGGGACGCCACCTGGCCGCCACATTGCCCGCCGTGGTGGTCACGGTCGGCTATTCGCTGGCGCCCGCCGCGCCCTTCCCCGCCGCGCCGGAAGATGTGTACGCCGCACTGTGCTGCATGGCCGACCATGCCGACGCATGGGGTATCGACCGCCGCCGCATCGCAGTGGCCGGGCACGACGCCGGCGGCAACCTGTCGGCCGCGCTGACGATGATTGCGCGCGACCGCGGCGGCCCAAACCTGCGTGCGCAGGTCCTGATCGCGCCGATGCTCGATCCGACCATGGCACGCGTGATCCCCGACCACCTGGCCAACGCAGACAACTCGGCTGAAGTCTGTGCCGATTGCTATCGCCAGTACCTACCCCGCCCGACCGAGCGCGTGCATCCCTACGCCGCGCCGGTGGAATCGCGCCGCCTGCAGGGCCTGCCCCCCGCCCTGCTGCTCACTGCGCCGCAAGACCTGCTGCGCACCGAAGCCGAGCGCTATGCCGCGTGCCTTATTGAAGCTGGCGTGGTCACGCAGGTCGTGCGCGTGAACGAGGCCTGCCATGACTCGATCGCCATGAGCGCCGTGGCGCAAGACGAGATGACGTGCTTCCTGCGCTGGCACCTTGGCATGACGCGCCAGACGGCGGCACCACGCAAACGCCGTCCACGTGCGGATCGGAAGGACCGCACTTCCATTGACCCGACCGGGGAGACGCCTGGCTGAACCCAGACAACAAGAAACGGAGTGCAAGGCCGCCCGCGTATTTCTACGCTGCGGCCAAAGCGCTTTTACCCAGTCTTTTTCTCTTTGCTTACCCAACAAAATCGAGAGAGTCATCATGAGCCTGTCCAAACGCACACTCGCCATTTCGGTTGCCGCCGTGCTCGGCGTTGCAGCTGTGGGCACCTACGGTCTGGTCTCCAGCGCCGGCGCATCGCAACAGCCGGCAGCCGCCCCCGCCGCCACGCCGGTGGATGTGGCGCCGGTGCTGGCCAAGAACGTTTCCGAATGGGATGAATTTTCCGGCCGAATCGAAGCCGTTCAACGCGTAGAAGTCCGCCCACTGGTGAGCGGCACCGTCACCGCCGTCCACTTCAAGGACGGCAGCATCGTCAAGAAGGGCGACGCGCTGTTCACCATCGACCCGCGCCCCTACGCGGCGGAAGTGGCCCGCACGCAAGCCGCACTGACCGCCGCCAAATCGCGCGTGGCCTACACCACGTCGGAGCTGGACCGCGCGCAGAAGCTGGTGGCCGACAACGCCATCGCGCGCCGCGAGTTCGAAGAGAAGGAGAACGCCGCCCGCGAGGCCCAAGCCAACCTGCAAGGCGCCGCCGCCGCGCTGGAAGCCGCCAGGCTGAACCTGGAGTACACGCACATCGTGGCGCCGGTCGCGGGCCGCGTGTCGCGCGCAGAAATCACCGTCGGCAACGTCGTCTCGGCGGGGGGTGCTGCGCCGGTATTGACGACGCTGGTGTCGGTCTCGCCGATGTACGTGGCGTTCGATGCGGACGAGCAAAGCTACCTGCGCTACTCCGCCAAGGCTGCCCAGGGCGCGAAGACGCCGGTCTACATCGGGCTGGCCAATGAAGACGGCTACACGCGCGAAGGCGCCATCCAGTCCGTCGACAACCGGCTCGATGTGCGCTCGGGCACGATCCGCGTGCGGGCCACGCTGGACAACGCCGACGGCCGCCTCACGCCGGGCCTCTACGCCCGCGTGCGCATGAGCACCGGCGCACCGCACGACGCCATCCTCATCACCGACAAGGCCATCGGTACGGACCAGGACAAGAAGTTCGTCCTAGTGGTGGATGCGGCCAACAAGACGAGCTATCGGCCGGTGGTGCTGGGCGCCTCCATTGACGGCCTGCGCGTGGTGAAGTCGGGCCTGAAGGCGGGTGAACGGATCGTCGTCAATGGCATCCAGCGCGTGCGCCCCGGCGACGCCGTGGCACCCAACACGGTGACCATGGATAGCCTGGTCACCAAGCGCGTGGTGCTGCCCGGTGCACAACCCGAAGCGCCCGCAGCACCGGCCGAAGCCAAAGCCGACACAACGACTGCACCTGCTGCCAAGGCCGAAGCCAAGGCCGAAGCCAAGGCCGCCAACGCCCAGACCGCCGCTACCGCGCAACGCCTGCCGGCCGACCGCGCTTGATTTGCGACTGAACCTCATCGCTCACAGCCATGAACTTCTCTAAATTTTTCGTGGACCGCCCGATCTTTGCGGGCGTGCTTTCCACGCTGATCCTGCTGATCGGGATCATCTCGATCTGGCGATTGCCGATCTCGGAGTATCCCGAGGTCGTGCCGCCTTCGGTGGTGGTGCGCGCGCAGTTCCCGGGCGCCAACCCGAAGGTGATTGCCGAGACCGTCGCCTCGCCGCTCGAAGAACAGATCAACGGCGTCGAGAACATGCTCTACATGCAGTCGCAAGCCAACAGCGACGGCAACCTGACCACGACGGTCACCTTCAAGCTGGGCACCGACCCGGACAAGGCACAGCAGCTCGTGCAGAACCGCGTGTCGCAGGCGCTGCCGCGTCTGCCCGACGTGGTGCAGCGCCTGGGCGTGACGACCATCAAGAGCAGCCCCGACCTGACGATGGTGGTGCACTTGCTGTCGCCCAACGACCGCTACGACATGACGTACCTGCGCAACTACGCCGTGCTGAACGTCAAGGACCGCCTTGCACGGATCAGCGGCGTGGGCCAGGTGCAGCTGTTCGGCTCGGGTGACTACTCGATGCGCGTGTGGCTCGACCCGAACAAGGTGGCCGAACGCGGCCTCACGGCCAACGAAGTGGTCAAGGCCATCCGCGACCAGAACGTGCAGGTGGCAGCCGGTGTGATCGGCGGTTCGCCGTCGGTGCCGGGCACGGACCTGCAACTGTCCGTCAACGCCCAGGGCCGCTTGAAGACCGAGCAGGAATTCGGCGACATCATCCTGAAGAGTTCGCCCGATGGCGCCGTCACGACCCTGCGTGACGTAGCCCGCATCGAACTGGCTGCGTCGGAATACGGCCTGCGTTCGCTGCTGGACAACAAGCAGGCGGTGGCCATTCCGATCTTCCAGGCGCCGGGTTCCAACGCGCTGCAGATTTCGGATGACGTGCGCAAGACAATGGCGGAGCTGAAGGAAGACTTTCCCGAAGGCGTCGACTACCGCATCGTCTATGACCCGACGCAGTTCGTCCGCTCGAGCATCGAAGCCGTCACGCACACGCTGCTGGAAGCGGTGGCGCTTGTGGTGCTGGTGGTGATCCTGTTCCTGCAGACGTGGCGTGCGTCGATCATTCCGTTGCTGGCGGTGCCGGTGTCCATCATCGGTACGTTTGGCCTGATGCTGATGTTCGGCTTCTCGATCAACGCGCTGTCATTGTTCGGGCTGGTGCTGGCCATCGGGATCGTGGTGGACGATGCCATCGTGGTGGTGGAAAACGTCGAGCGGAACATCGCCGAAGGGTTATCGCCACGCGAGGCCACGTACAAGGCCATGCGCGAAGTGAGCGGCCCGATCATCGCCATTGCCCTGACGCTGATTGCCGTGTTCGTGCCGCTGGCTTTCATGACGGGCCTGACCGGTCAGTTCTACAAGCAGTTCGCGCTGACGATCTCGATCTCGACCGTCATCTCGGCCTTCAACTCGCTCACGCTGTCGCCCGCGCTGGCCGCCCTGCTGCTCAAGAGCCACGACGCGCCGAAGGATTGGCTGGCGCGTGCAATGGACAAGGGCCTGGGCTGGATCTTCCGTCCGTTCAACCGCGTGTTTGGTGCGGCGTCGGAATCGTATGGCCGCAGCACGTCGCGCGTGATCGGCCGCAAGGCCGTGATGCTGGGCATCTACCTGGCGCTGATCGGCGCGACCGCGCTGCTGTTCAACAAGGTGCCGGGCGGCTTCGTGCCGATGCAGGACAAGCAGTACCTGGTGAGCTTCGCGCAGTTGCCGGACGGTGCCTCGCTGGACCGCACGGAAGACGTCATCCGCCGCATGTCGGACATCGCCCTCAAGCACCCCGGCGTGGAAAGCGCCGTGGCGTTCCCGGGCCTGTCGATCAACGGCTTCACCAACAGCCCGAGCGCGGGCATCGTGTTCGTCACGCTCAAGCCGTTTGACGAGCGCAAGACCCCCAACCTGTCGGGCGGTGCCATCGCGGGGCAACTGAACCAGCAGTACGGTGCGATCAAGGACGCGTTCATCGCTGTGTTCCCGCCGCCGCCGGTGCAAGGCCTCGGCACGGTGGGTGGCTTCAAGCTGCAACTGGAAGACCGCGGCTCGGTCGGCTACGAACAGCTCTTTGCCGCCACGCAAGCCTTCATGGCGAAGGCACGCAAGACGCCTGAGCTGGGCCCGTCGTTCTCGAGTTACCAGATCAACGTGCCGCAGTTGAATGCCGACCTGGACCGCGTGAAGGCCAAGCAGCTTGGCGTGCCGGTGACGGATGTGTTCGACACCATGCAGGTGTATTTGGGCTCGCTGTACGTGAACGACTTCAACCGCTTCGGCCGCACGTATCAGGTGAAGGTGCAGGCAGACGCGCCGTTCCGCGCGCATGCAGAAGACATCCTGCAATTGAAGACGCGCAACACCGCGGGCGAGATGGTGCCGCTGTCTTCGCTGCTGCGCGTGTCGCAAGGCTTTGGGCCTGACATGGTCGTGCGCTACAACGGCTACACCGCTGCCGATATCAACGGTGGCCCGGCCCCGGGCTTCTCGTCGGGCCAGGCGCAGGCGGCCGTGGAACGCATCGCGCATGAAACGCTGCCCAAGGGCGTGCGCTTCGAGTGGACGGATCTGACGTATCAGCAGATCCTGGCCGGCAACTCGGCCGTGTGGATCTTCCCGATCTGCGTGCTGCTGGTGTTCCTGGTGCTCGCCGCGCAGTACGAAAGCCTGACGCTGCCGCTGGCCGTGATCCTGATCGTGCCGATGAGCCTGTTTGCCGCCATGCTGGGCGTGTGGGTCTCGCATGGAGACAACAACATCTTCACGCAGATCGGTCTGGTGGTGCTGGTGGGGCTGGCGTGTAAGAACGCCATCCTGATCGTGGAGTTTGCGCGCGAGCTGGAGCTGCAAGGACGCACCATCGTGGAAGCCGCCATCGAGGCCTGCCGCCTGCGTCTGCGCCCGATCCTGATGACGTCGATCGCTTTCATCATGGGCGTGGTGCCCCTGGTGGTATCGACCGGCGCCGGTGCGGAAATGCGTCATGCCATGGGCGTGGCCGTGTTCGCGGGGATGTTGGGTGTGACGCTGTTCGGCCTGTTCCTCACGCCCGTGTTCTACGTGCTGCTGCGCACGCTGGCGGCACGCCGCGGCCAGCGCTCGGAAGACGCCCCCGATCGTGATCTGGACCTGGATGGCACGCTGCCTGTGCCGTCGACACAGCACTAAGGTCAATACTCATCAAGACATCGCTATGAACGCGTCGACACAACAACAAACAGGTCCGGCCATGCGCGCGGGCCGCTGGACTCCGCTGGCGCTGGCCGCCGCGCTGTTCCTCGCGGCCTGCTCGCTCGCCCCGACCTACGAGAAGCCGGACGTTGGCACACCCAACGCCTTCAAGGAAGCAGCGCAACCAGCACAAGCGACCGATGCACCGCTGGCGGCAAACGAGCAAGGCAAGTGGAAGACCGCCGAGCCCGCCCTGCCCGCCGACGGCGCGTGGTGGAAGATCTTCAACGATCCGACGCTCGACAAGCTCGAAGCGCAGGCCGCTGAAGCCAGCCCCACGCTGGCCGCCGCAGCCGCGCGTGTGAACCAGGCGCGCGCCTTCGTGCAGGCCAACCGTGCATCGCTGTTCCCGGAACTGGATGCGGGCTTCGGCCCGACGCGCCAGCGGGCTTCGGCGGCATCGGCGGGCCTGCCGGTCGGCGCGCCCGTGCAACCGCAGACGTACTGGCGCGCGCAATCCACCGTGGCGTATGAAGTCGACTTGTTCGGCCGCGTGCGCAACAACATCGATGCCGCCGGCGCCGACGCCGAGCGTGTCGAAGCGCTGTACCGCGCCGCCCGCCTGTCATTGCAGGCCGACGTGGCGCAGACGTACTTCAGCCTGCGCACGCTGGATGCGGAAGAAGCCTTGCTGTCCCGCACGCTGGTCGGCCGTGAAGAGGCGCTCAAGCTCGTGCAGCGCCGCTTCAACACCGGCGACATTGGCGAGCTGGACGTCGCCCGCGCTGATGCCGAACTGGCCACGGCACGCTCCGACCACATCGGCGTACAGCGCCGTCGCGCGGTGCTCGAGCACGCACTGGCAACGCTGCTGGGCAAGGCACCGGCCGATTTCACGATGGGCACCGACCCGCTGCAATCGGCCGACGTGCGCGTACCGGCGGGCCTGCCCTCCGCCCTGCTGGAACGCCGCCCCGACGTGGCCGCTGCCGAACGCTCTATGGCGGCTGCAAACGCACGCATTGGCGTGGCGCGCGCGGCGTTCTTCCCGCAACTGCAGCTCACGGGCGGCTTCGGCTACGAGTCGCACGACATCGGCGACCTGCTCAAGTGGGGCAGCCGCACGTGGATTCTCGGCCCGCTGGTCGGCACCGCGCTGTCGCTGCCGATCTTCGACGGTGGCGCCCGCAGCGCCGGCGTGAAGCAGGCGCGTGCCGCGTATGAAGAGAACGTCGCCAACTACCGCGAAAGCGTGCTCGTCGCCTTCCGCGAGGTGGAAGACAACCTCTCGGAACTGCGCCTGCTGGCCGATCAGGCCAAGGCACAGGACGACGCCGTGCGCGCGTCCACGCGCGCCGCGCAACTCTCGCGCACGCGCTACAACGCGGGGTCGGTCAACTACCTGGACGTGATCGATGCCGAGCGCAACATGCTGTCCGCCGAACGCATCGGCGTGCAACTGGCCGGCAGCCGCGTGAACTCCACGGTGGGGCTCATCAAGGCGCTTGGTGGTGGCTGGGGGGATCTGCCGCCGGCTGCACCGGCTAACGCAGCCACCGCGGCCCAGCCCGCAACGGTGGCGCAGCAGTAAGAATTTCTCTCCTCTCTCTCTGGAAAGCGAGATCTGCGCGGCTTCGGCCGCGTTTTTTTTTTTGCTGTGGACTGCCTGCGACCTACGGCCATGCGACTTTCGCGCAGTGCTGCGTAACATGCCAGGATTGACCTGGCGTTATATCCAACCCTATATTTCGGATAACTCACCCAATCTGTCGCCGGCACCCAACGCACCGCGCCGTTCGCGGGCATGACCCGGCCGGCCGATGGCACCTTCCCAACGTATCCGCATGTCCGCTTCCATCTGGACGCCTCTGCTGCTCTCACTCAAGGTGGCGGGCTGGGCGACCGTCCTCAACCTCGTGCTGGGCGTGGGCGCGGCCTACGCGCTCGCACGCACGCGCAGCCGCCTGCGCGAGGTCATCGATTCGGTCTTGACGCTGCCCCTGGTGCTGCCGCCGACGGTGCTCGGCTATTACCTGCTGGTGCTGCTGGGCCGGCGCGGCACGATCGGCGGGTGGCTCGACAGCATGGGCATCCAGCTCGTCTTTACCTGGCAGGGTGCGGTGATCGCCTCCACCGTGGTGGCGTTTCCGCTGGTCATGAAGTCGGCACGCGCCGCCTTTGAGGGCGTCGATCATCAACTGGAAAACGCGGCGCGTGTGCTGGGCCTGCCCGAAGCCGCCGTGTTCTTTCGCGTCACGCTGCCGCTGGCTGCACGCGGCATTGCCGCCGGTGTGCTGCTGGCCTTTGCCCGTGCCCTGGGCGAATTTGGTGCCACCCTCATGATTGCCGGCAACCTGCCCGGCCGCACGCAGACGCTCTCCGTGGCCATCTACGAAGCCGTGCAGGCCGGCGACGACGCCACGGCCAATACGCTGGTGCTGATCACCTCGGTCACCTGCATCGTGGTGCTGGTCGTGGCCAGCCGCCTGCTGCAAGGGCGCGCACCGAGCCTGCAGGAGCAGCTGGCATGAGCGGCGGCATGATCGATCTCGTCGTGCAAAAAACGCTTACGAGCGCGGCGCGCGTGTTCTCGCTCGATATTGCTGTGCGCTCGGACAGCCGGCGCGTGGTGCTGTACGGACCGTCTGGCGCCGGCAAGAGCCTTACGCTGCGCGCCATTGCCGGCCTGATGACACCCCAACGCGGCCGCATCGTGCTGAACGGCCGCACGCTATTCGACCACGCCGACAATATCAACCTGAGCGCGCAGGAACGCCGCGTCGGCTATCTGTTCCAGGACTACGCGCTCTTCAACCACCTGACGGTGGCGCAGAACATCGCGTTCGGGCTCAAGCGCGGGTGGTTCAACCCGCCGCGCCGCGCACGTGACCCGCGCGTTCAACAGTGGATCGACTCGTTCGAGTTGGGCGCCGTTGCCGCCAATTACCCGTCACAGATTTCCGGCGGCCAGCGCCAGCGTGTGGCACTGGCCCGCGCGCTCATCGCCGAGCCGTCCATGCTGCTGCTCGACGAGCCCTTTGCCGCGCTGGACCCGGCGTTGCGCACGCGCATGCGCTCCGAACTGTCTGCCCTGCAAGCGCGGCTGCAGGTGCCGATGCTGATGATTACGCACGACCCGGCCGATGTGGAGATCTTCGGGGACCACGTATTCGAGCTGCGCGATGGCCGCGTCGTAGCCGATGCCGTGCGGGCGCCCGATGCGCCGCCACTCTCGCCGTATCCGCATCTGACGGCGGTGGTGAACCGCTAGCGTCAGAACACGCCCAACGCGAGCCCCGTTGCCAAGGCCTGCCCGAGGGCACGGCAGCGCTCCAGAGCCTCTGCGCCAATCTGCTTTGGCGCCAGGATGGCCTCGGGCGTCTGCGCATGCGTGCAGACGATGATCGGCTCGGCCACGGGCTTGAGCCGCCAGCCGGTGGCAATGCGTTCAATCTGACGCACCGCATTCTGGCCATCGCTGCCCGCGCAGATCAGGCACGCGTATGGACGACCGTTGATGCGGTCGAGCGCAGGGTAATAGCAGCGATCGAAGAAATCCTTGAGCTGGCCGCTGATGGCGGCGAGGTTTTCGGGTGTCGCGAAGAGATAGCCGTCTGCGGCGAGCACATCGTCGGGACCCGCCTGCGCGGCGTGCAGCAAGCGCACAGTCACGCCGCCCTCTTCTGCCGCGCCGGCCTGCGCGGCCTCGGCCATCTGGCGCGTGCCGCCCGTCATCGAGTGGTAGACGATCAGCAGGGTTTTCGGCGTCATGAGGGCGTCAGGCCAATCCCAGGATCACGCTCGACGCCTCGAACACGGCCACGGCTTCCACGCCTTCAGCCAGCGCCAGCGTTTGAACCGCCGTGCGCGAGAGCATGGCCACCAGCACGGTTTCCGCCGCCGACGGGTCGCTTACATCCAGCAGGCGCAGCCGCACTTCGGCCTGCACCGCACCATCGCGGATTTCCGTGACCACGCACGGCAATTGGTTTTCTGCCGAGACGCGCCACTCGCCGGCGCCGCGCATCAGCATCACGGCAGGCGCCTTGATGAGCGCGACGGCCTGCACACCCGGCGCCAGCCCCAGCACGCGCGTGCTCTCCTGGGTGATGGTGGCAGCGACAGCCTGCCCGCCGGGCAGGCGCAGCGTCACCACATCGTTGACGGCGCCCGGCGCGACCGATTCGACCGTGCCGAACAGCGTATTGCGCGCGCTCGTGCGCAACATCAGGCGGCGCAGCAGGTTGACGTCTTCGCTAGCGGCTTGCGCGGCCGCATCCAGGCGCTCGACAAAGCGGCGGTGCTCGGCTTCCAGCACGCGAAAGCTCTCGATCAGCCGTTGCGCACGCGGCGTCAGCACACTGCCGCCACCACCCTTGCCGCCCGTGGTGCGCACCACCAACGGCTCGCCGGCCAGGTTGTTCATGGTGTCGATGGCGTCCCAGGCGGCCTTGTAGGAAAGGCCCACGGCTTTGGCGCCTGCCGTGATGGAGCCGGTCTGCCCGATGGCAGCCAACAGTTCGATCCGGCCACGCCCGCCCCAGTTGTCTTCACCGGCGCGCAGCCAGATGGTGCCATCGAGTTCCAGCATGTCGTCCCGTCTTGAATGGAGATTGCAACATGCCGGATGTTAACGCCGATTTGCTGGTTCAAGCCGCCGCCAGGCGCGGCGTACGCACATGCAGCAGCACCGAGCGCGAGAGCAGCAGCCCGCCCAGGAAGCCGAACAGCGCACTGAACAGCGCCGTGAAGCTGCCGGAGTGCGAGACTTCCGGGCGAATCGCCAGCATCACGTTGTAGGCATAGCGGGCGGCGAACAGGCCCACGATCACGACCATCGGCACCCAGCTGCCCGGCACACGCACAGTGCGGGCCGTTTCAGAGACGGCGCCGTTGGGCGGCGACATATACGTCACCAGGAACGCCACGACAACCGCGACCAGCCACATCGTGAGCGCAAGCGGGCTGCCATGGCTTGCCATCGACACGCCGTAAAGCGAATACGCGGCCACCACGAGCGGCAGCACGATCAGGCGGCGGCGCGACACGATGCGGGGCTGCATCTGACGCACCCCAATGGCAATCAGCACGGCAAACACGACGAACACCCAGGCGGGCGTATGCGAGACGATGGAGGCGATCGATTCGAGCATGGCGGTCTCCCTGTTGGAATGACGCCAGCGTAGGTGCCGGCCCCCCGCACGCGGGAGCGGATTGCGACGAACGGCAGAAACGCCGGTGTGAACGGTGGGAAAAGCGCGATTCGGGTCGGGCGGTCAGCCCAGCGCGGCGCGCACGCCGGCATCCACAACCGACAGGTGCGCCCGCAGCAAACGGTCGAAACCTTCGGCCGTGACCGGCTTACCGATGTAGTAACCCTGGATTTCCTGGCAGCCCGCCTTGGCGAGGAACTCCACCTGGTCTGCGTCTTCCACGCCCTCGGCTGTGACCGTCATGCCCAGGGCGCGGGCCATGGCGACGATGGCCTCGGTCAGCGCCACCGAATCCGGGTCGTGCGGAATGCCGGTGATGAACGAGCGGTCGATCTTCACGTTGCTGATCGGGAAGCGCTGCAGATACGACAGCGATGAATATCCGGTACCGAAATCGTCGATGGAGATCCGGATGCCCTGCGCGGTGAGCGCATCGAACATGGGGCGGACTTCATCCGCACCACCCATCAGCAGGCTTTCGGTAATTTCGACTTCGAGCGCGGTGGGCGGCAGGCCAGAGTCGGCCAGCGTCTGCTCGATCATCGGCACCACATCGCCGGCCTGGAACTGGCGCGCCGACAGGTTGACCGCCATGCGGAAGTCGTAGCCCAGTGCTTCGTACCAGATCACGGCCTGCTCGCAGGCACGGCGCAGGACCCATGCGCCAATCGGCACGATCAGCCCCGTCTCTTCCGCCACCGGAATGAACTCCACCGGCGAGATCGCTCCGAGCTTGGCGCTGTTCCAGCGCAGCAGCGCCTCGGCGCCAACGATGCGATGGCTGGCCAGGTCGTACTTGGGTTGATAGACGAGCTGCAGCTCGTTGTTCTCGCGCGCGTCACGCAGCGCGTTTTCCAGCATGTAGCGGCGTTGCAGGCGGGCGTTCAGTTCAGCCGTGTAGAACTGTGCACGGTTACGGCCGTTCTGCTTGGCCCGGTACATGGCGGCGTCAGCCGAACGCAGCAGGTCGGACCCCGAAATGCCGTCGTGCGGATACAGCGCCACGCCAATCGACACGCCCAGGTAATACCGCCCGTTGACGGTATCGAACGGCTCGCGCATGGCCTGCAGCAAGCGCTCAGCCAGCAAGGCAATCCGCTTTCCCTCGACACGCTGGTCGATGAGGATGACGAACTCGTCGCCGCCCAGACGGGCGATCACGTCGCCGGGGCCGATGCAGTCGGTCAGGCGTGCGGCCGCGCTCTGCAGCAGCGTGTCGCCGCAGGCATGGCCCGCGGTGTCGTTCACGCTCTTGAAGCGGTCAAGGTCGAGGAAGAAGAGCGCCAGTTCGCGGCTCTCGTCGCGCGCGCTCTCAATGGCGCTTTCCAGGTGCGCGATGAAGAAGCTGCGGTTGGTCAGCCCCGTGAGCGCGTCGTGCGCGGCCAGATGGCGCAGGCGCTGCTCGGCGCGCTTGATGTCGGTGATATCGGCAAAAGACAGCATCACGCTGCTGGGTGTGGGCTCGGCGTGACGACGGATCGGAATGATGTTCTGCCGCACCCACATCAGTTCACCGGTCTTGAGCAACAGCCCGTACACGCGGCCGAAGATGGCTTCGCCAGTGCGCAGCACCTGCCCGGACGGCATCATGGTCGAACCGACTTCCTTGCCGTATTCGTCCACCACGCGTTGAATCGGGTCGAGCCGGTTACGCCCGACAAGCTGCCCCGGGCGGACGCGCAAGATTCGCTCGGCGCTGGCGTTGGCGGCCTGCACCACACCGTCCGGCGATATGATGACGACGCCTTCGTGCAGGTTCGAAATCGCCAGCCGGTAGCGCTCTTCGCTTTCGGCCAGACCACGTTCGACGTTGTCTTTCTGGATGGCAACGCCCGCCAGGTGCGTGACGTCGTCAAGGAAATGCTGTTCTTCTTCCACGGGCATGCACGGCTGTCGATAGAACAGCGCGAGCACACCAAGCTTGTCCCCGCGCGATGAACGGATCGGCAACGCCCAGGCGGAAGCAAAACCCGCCGCCAGTGCCGCCGTGCGCTCCCGCTGCCAGCGCGGGTCGGTCGCAATGCTGTCGATGAACACGGTGTCGCCCAGGTACATGGCACAACCGCATGCGCCCGCCTCGGGACCGACAGGCGAGTTTTCCAGCGTGGCGGCATAGGCCGCAGGCAACGTGGGTGCAGCGGCCACACGCAGGGTCTGCGAGCCTGCATCCAGCAACAACAGCGCCGACATGGCATTCGGGTAGACCTGCTCGACGTACAGGCACAGGTGGCGCAGCACGGTCGACAGTGTCGCGTTGGAGGCAAGTTGCGCAAGCACGGCATTCTCCGAAGCGAGCAGGCGGCGCGCATGCAGCGCCTCGGCGCGCGCCTGAACGGCGTGTCGCTCCAACGCATGGCGCGACACGGCTTCGCGCAGCACGAGCATGACGGCGGGCTGGCCTTCGTGCTCGCACGCGGCGGCTTCGCTGGCAACCAGAACATGCGTGTAGTCGGCACGCACGAGACGGTGCTCGACGGGCTGGGCAGACACGCCGCTGCTCACCATGCCCGCCAGGCGCGGCACCACCTGGGCAACGTCATCGGGATGAATCAGGCCGGCGAGTTGCAGGCCTGCCAATTGCGCTGGATCCTGCGCGCCCAGCAGACGGGCAGCGGCCGGGTTGGCTTGCACCAGGCGCCCATCCACGGTCAGCAATACCGCGTCGGACGACAGCCGCGACAGCGCGTCGAAATCGGTATTACGCCCTTCGGCCATCGCCCCGGCCGTAACCGCCACCGGACGTTGGGCGGCCTCGGGGCTGGGCGCAACGTCTGCAGGAGAGGCTCCGGCCTGAGCCGGAAGGAACTGGGTCATGGGCAATGCGATGGCGTGAGCGATAACGGCAACAGCGACGGCAATGAGAAAGCGAGTCGCGAGACTACACGTGTCTCGACCCTAACCACAACGGCGCGCTGATGGAAAACTGAAGGGTGTCGCCTGCGATACCCCTGACGCGCATGTGGTGGCCACCCTACGTTTGCATTGCCCAAGAAAAAACCCGCGCTCAGTTGACGAGGCGCGGGTTGAAATCTCTGGACCGTGTCGATCTGTTCCAGAGAGGAGAACCGACCCATGGGGCAATCGACGCAGTAACGCGTTGCATCGCCATGTTGTAAATCATAGTGGCCCCCTTGAAAAAACAAAGGGCGGAAAAGACCGGGTATTCCATCCCATTTTCATTTCCGCCGACCCCTTTGTTTTGGCACTGCACGAACCCCGTTGCTGCTTGTCCCGCCTGCTTGCATCGTCGGCATGTGCGAACTCATGTGCGGCCCGTTTCGCGATACAAACGACGCCGGAGAAAATCCCCCCGACTTATTAGTTGGTCGCTACATGGGTGAGAATGTTCCGACCTGCCCGATTATGTCGTTCACGTGAAGTCGCTTTGCGCAGGCAAAATCACGCGAGAGTGACCCATGAGGCAGATTGCCGCGTCAAGTTCGCGCGCGGCGTGCCGTTATTGGTCGAAAGAGCGCGTCTGCCCCGTGACCTAGCAGGCGCAATTTAGATGCCCGTGCCTGGACTGTCATGCCGTCTCTGTCCTCCCCCAATCGATCGCTTTCACGGCGCACCACGCGGTTGCTGATTGCCGTGAGCGTGCTGGCCGCACTGGTTGCGTTGCCGCGCGCGCACGCTTCCACGCCGCCTGCGGCTGCGGCAGTGGCCGCCCCCGGCCGGCCACCTGTAGCTGCGGCCGCACCCGCCCCAATTCCGGCCGCTAAGACCCAGAAGGCCACTACCGTTGCCTCTACGGCCCCGACCTGCCAAGCGATCATGCAGCGCCTGTCGGGCAGTCTGGCCGCCACGCCCAGCACGGCCGACAAGCCCGGTACCGTGATGATTGACGTCGACAAGGCGGGCGTGATGATGGCCTGCAGCCACTCCGACTCGATTGCCATCCCCGTACCGGGCGGCAAGCCCCGATGACACCCGTCGCCTTCGCGCACCGAGTCATGGCGGGCATGCTGGCAGCGCTGGCGGCGCTGTCCATGCCGGTGGCCGGCGCGGAGCGCTGGATCCCGCTGCCCAATCAGCCGGACAGCTACGCGTCGCTCGACGTCGGCAGCATCCAGCGCATGCCCAGTGGCCCAGTCAGCGCATGGGTGCGTGTGGAAGCGTCGAACCGCGCGGGCATGCGTTCGCTGCAGCGCATGTTCGGCGCCTTTCGCGGCGATATGGCCGATTTCTTGTACACCGTCGATTGCCGCAGCCGGCAGTTTTCGGTCTCGCAAGCCAAGCTGTACCAAGGCGCGCTGACCGTCAGCGAAAGGCAACTCGCCAACGACGCCGGCTGGCAACGCGTGGATGGCATCGGCCTGGCGGGCGAAGTCGCGCGCCAACTCTGCGGCGGATAGCACCCCGACGCGTTGCGTCGCATCGCGGTGCCATCGTTGGTAACATCGACGCGTGCGCCGCGCCCCCACGTCCCCATCGACCCAACCTGCTGATCCTCGCGTAACCGCAGACGCGAGCGTCTTCGGCACGCTTGCACGCGGCTCGCGCGCATCGCTCGAGCGCGTCACCAACCTGGGCGACGGCGTAACCGCCGCCATCTGGCGCAACGAGCACGACGAGGCGCGCTACATCCAGCCCGGGCACCACACGCTGTCGGTCTATCTGCAAGGCGGCTACACCACGCACCGGCAAGATCTGCCGCACCTGTTCGGCGCGCCGGGGCGCGTGTGCATGCTGCCGGCCGAACACCAGTCGAGCTGGGTGATCGAGCAACCGATGCGCTTCGTTCATCTGTATTTCGCGCCCGACGCGCTGGCCGGGCACGCCGTGCGTCTGCTCGACGCGGAGCCTCGCCTGTTCACGCTGCACGACCGCACCTTCATCGAAGACGCGCATCTCGCACAAGCCTGCGCGAACATCGCCCAGCTCGATTGGACCGACCTGGACGACCGCATGCGCGCCAACGCGCTGGCCAACGACACGCTGTCGTATCTGGTCCAGACACAGGGCCGCACGCGGGCGCTCGCCGTGCGTGGCGGGTTGGCGCCGCACGTGTGCCGGCGCATTGCCACGCGCATCGATGCCGAACTGCATCTGCCCCTGTCGCTCGGACAACTGGCAGCAGAAGCAAACCTGTCGGAATTCCATTTCGCGCGGATGTTTCGCGCGTCGTTCGGGGCCGCGCCGCATGAGTGGGTGATGCAGCAGCGCATGGCGCGTGCACAAATGCTGCTGCGCACCACCACCCTTGCGCTGGCGACGATTGCCGAGCGCTGCGGCTTTGCCAGCCCGAGCCATTTCAGCCGGCGATTTGCACTCCAGCTTGGCGCGTCGCCATCACGCTACCGGCAGGCCTGGCAACGGGGGTAGGCCGCAAGCTGCCACGTCAATATCCGAACGACCGTGCACCGCGATCGACCGGTCGTCATATCGGCCGAAATGCTGTGCTGCACTAGCGTTTTCCACGATAGAGGCGCATTGGCCGGCGCAGTAACGTGGAGATGGGTTCCCCATGGAGACCGCCATGTTTACCCATATCCTCCTGCCGACCGACGGCTCCGAGCAGTGCCGCAAGGCCATCGACGGCGCACTCGAGCTGGCGCGAGCCACCGGCTGCCGCCTCACCGCCTACACGTGCATTGAAGAATTTCCCAACATGGCCTATTCGGCAGGCGTGGGGGAGTGTCCGCATGCGTACTACATGGAAACGGTGCAGGGCTACGCCAAGGACTGCATCGAGCGCATTGCAGAGCGGGCGCGAGAAGAAGGCGTGCAGTTCGACAGCGATGTGTCGCAGTTTGCCGAGCCTTACCTGGGCATTCTTGACGCGGCCAAGCGGCACGCGTGCGACGTCATCTTTATGGCATCGCACGGGCATCGCAGCCTGATGGGCCGACTGCTGATCGGCAACGAGACGCGCAAGGTCCTGACCTACGCGCACGTGCCAGTGGTGGTCTACCGCTAGGAATCCGTTCACGGGCCGCTCGCCGTCGACCGAGAGCGGTTCCAACGCTGATCGCGCTTTTATTTCATCGCAGCCAGTTCCGGCGGCGGAGCGCTTTCGTCATGTTCCAGTGGGCGTTCGGCAACACGCTGGGCCTCACGATCGGCAACCTGCTTGCGCTGCTCAGGGGTGAGCACCTGCATGACCTTGGCGCCGGCCTGCGCACGCAGTTGCGCTTCGCGGGCCACGGCGCGGCCCAGCGATTCGGTCAGACCGCGTGCCCGCGCTTCGTCGTATTGGCCCGATGCCACCATCTGATGCAGATCGCGGCGGGCATGCTCGATGGCCTTGTGCTGCTCGCGTGCTTCCGGCATCTGCGCATATTCGATGGCGAAGATCTTGTCGCGCTGCGCTTCAGTCAGGGTGAGGCCGCGCAGGAAAGGCGCGCCACCATGATGCGGGCCCATGGCGTGCGGACCGCCTGGGCCGAACGCGGGGCCCGGCCCTCGCCCCACCATGCCGGGGCCGTGCGGCGGCACTGGCTGCATCGGCGAGAGCGGAGCCGCGCCCGGTGCGGCAGTCTGGGCCACCGCGGCACATGAGAAAACAAGCCCGGCAACAACGGCGACCAGGCGGCGGGAAGTCACAGCGATCATGATGAGGCTCCTGATGAGATCGTCGGCCGGACACGCCGACCATGCGCTCACTGTAGCCATCGACACTGCACCGAAGGTGTGCAAACGGAGGAGTTTTCTTGAACCTCAGGCGTCGAGCCGGTAACCCACGCCATAGACGGAATGGATCATCTCGGTGCCCGGGCTCACCTGCTCCATCTTGCGGCGCAGATTCTTGATGTGCGTATCGACCGTGCGGTCGGTCACGATGCGGTGGTCGTCGTAGATCTGCTCGAGCAGATTCGAGCGTGAGAGGATGCGGCCCGGTGCGCCCGCAAGCGCGGCCAGCAGGCGAAATTCCACCGGCGTGAGGTCGAGGCGCTGGCCGCGCAGCGTGGCGGCATAGGCAGCAGCATCGATGTGCAACGCGCTCTCCGGCACGCCGCCACCGCGCTGTACGCGCCGCAGGATGGTCTTGATGCGCGCCACCAGTTCGCGCGGGCTGAAGGGCTTGCAGACGTAGTCGTCGGCGCCCAGCTCAAGGCCGAGCAGGCGGTCGATTTCTTCCACGCGCGCCGTCACCATGACGATGGGCACCTCGCTGAAGGCGCGCACCTCCCGGCAGATCTCCAGGCCGTCCTTGCCGGGCAGCATGAGGTCGAGCAGCACGAGTTCGGGTGCCGTCTCGCGAATGCGCTGCGCTGCGTGCGTGCCATCGGCCAGCCACTCGGTCTCGTAGTGGGCGGCGCGCAGATAGTCGGTCATCAATGCGGCCAGCTTGGGTTCGTCTTCAATGATCAGAATCATGGTCGGCTAGCGGGTCAAGCACATCAAGAACAGGCAGGCGGATGGCGATCCACAGCCCGCCCAAAGGCGAATGTCTGGCTTCAATGGTGCCGCCGTGTGCGGCGACGATGGTCTGGCACAGGCTCAGGCCGAGGCCCGCGCCGCCTTGTGCCCGGCTGCGCGACGCATCCACCCGGAAGAGGCGGTCGAAGATGCGCGGCAGCATTGCCTCGGGCACCCCCGGCGCGCTGTCCTGCACGTCGATCTGCTGCCAGTCATCTTCCTGATGGACATGCACGCGCAGCGTGCCGCCGGCATCGGTATAGCGCAGGGTGTTTTCCAGCAGGTTCTGCATGACCTGCCGCAGGCGCTGCGCATCGCCTTTGACCATCGTGGCATGCGACGGCGCTGCCGACACATCCAGCTGCAGCGCGATGCCCTTTTCCATCAGGCGTGGCGTGAAGCCTTGCACGGCGCCGCACACGGTATCGGCCAGGTCGAGCGGCTCCATGTGGAAAGCAAGCGCCCCCACATCGGCCAGCGAGAGTTCGTACAAGTCGTCGATGAGCTTGCTGAGCGTCGACACCTCGGCCTGCAATGACGCGAGCGAGGTGGCCGTCAACGGGCGCACGCCGTCTTCCAGTGCTTCCAGTTCGCCGCGCAGCACGGCCAGGGGCGTGCGCAGCTCGTGCGAGATATCGGCCGTGAGCTGACGGCGCATCTTCTGGTTGGCCTCCAGCGACGCGGCAAGGTGGTTGAAATCCGCCGCGAGCCCGCCAAGTTCATCGCGCGAATGCACGTCGACACGAGTGGCGTAGTCGCCGTCGGCCATGCGGCGCGCGGCATCCGTCAGCCGGCGCATCGGGGCCAGCAGACCGCGTGCGAGCAGCACCGCCATGAACGCCGCCAGCAGGACCGACAGCCCCGCGATGATCCACGTGGCGCGCAACTGCTGCACCTGGAATGCCTGGTCGGCGCCTTCGGGCACCCGTACGCGCGGCGGCATGGCCAGCCAGCCGACGGTCTGGCCGTTGTGGTGCAGTTCCTGCCATCGCGCGTTTGGGCCCAGCGGCAGCCCGTCGCCAATGATGACGTTGCGCTGGGCATCAAACAGCCAGATCGGCGAGTGCGGCATCGGCGGCTCGTCGGCCGGGTGCGGCGGCATGCTGCCTGCGGGAGGCGGGCCGGGCGGCGGCGGCATGTCTCTGTCCATGCCACGGTCGGCGCCGGGTGGGAGCGGCTCGA
The DNA here is from genome assembly GCF_002256165.1 of Ralstonia sp. PBBBR1. Taxonomy (NCBI): domain Bacteria; kingdom Pseudomonadati; phylum Pseudomonadota; class Betaproteobacteria; order Burkholderiales; family Burkholderiaceae; genus Ralstonia; species Ralstonia sp. PBBBR1. Next base: position 153,516 of record NZ_NKIL01000005.1, read on the forward strand.
AGCGATGGCCCGGTGGCAGGTCGAAGCGGTCGCCGCCCATGCCGTTGGCGCGGGCCCGGCCGCCTTCGCGGCGCAGCAGGCGGAACCACGCCATGCGATCGTCGCGCAGGAAATCCCAGCCGCCGTGCTGCGTGTAGGCGGCCTCCACGCTTTGCGCGAGCACGGTCATGCGCTCGGATTCGCGCGCGTTCACGTAGTCGAGAAAGTTGGCGTCAAACCGCCAGCGCACCGCCGTGCCCATGGCGAGCGCAACAACGATGCTCAGCATGAACAACGCAACGAACAGCTTGGGGGTGATACCGAAAGACGGTCGCATGGATCAGTCAGGGGCGGTCGGGCGCCGTTGGCGGTCGCGATTCCCGCGCTGCCCGGCTGCCGGCATGGCGTGATCTTACCGGGCGCATTGCCGCAGAAAGCCGCAGAAAGCCGCAGCATACCAACCGCCTGTGGGCAAAAAATGAGCGAAATGCGAAGAAAGCGTATGCTGCGGCCACGCTGCACACCCACAGATTCGCGTATTCCCCTCACAAGGAACCGCCTTTGCCCAACCGGCCGGCCAACCTCGCGTTTTCAATGCATCGCTGCGCCATGCGCGGTGTGGAAGCCGTCGCCGCAGATTCCGGTCACACCTTCCCGCGCCACACGCATGGCCAGTTTGGCATCGGCATCGTTGATCGCGGGGCGCAGAAATCATTCAGCGGACGCGGCACCGTAGAAGCCGGCGCGGGTGACGTCATCACCGTCAATCCGCTTGAAGTGCACGATGGCACACCCATCGGCGATGCCGGGCGCGCGTGGCGCATGCTTTACCTCGACCCGGGCGTGGTCGCCGACTTGGCGACGGATCTGCACCCCGGCCACGACGGCGACGCTGAGTTTGACCGCCCGGTCATCCGCGACTCCAATCTCGCACCGCGCGTCCGTCTCCTGTTTGCGCAGATGACGATGCCCGCCACCCGAAACGACTCGCTGCTGCGCGAGCAACTGCTCCTGTCCGTACTGGCAGACGCGCTGCATGCCGCAAACCGACCGGCCAACCACCACATCGACGCAGTCCCCGATGCCATCCGGCTCGCCCGCACCCGCATCGATGATGACCCGGCCGCGGCCATCTCCCTGCTCGACCTCGCGCACGAGACCGGCCTGAGCCGCTTCCAGGTATTGCGCGGCTTTGCCCGCGTCACGGGCCTCACGCCCCACGCCTATCAGGTGCAGCGTCGCGTGGCCCTGGCGCGTCGGCTGATCGCCCAAGGCCAGCCGTTGGCGGAAGTGGCGGCCGCCTGCGGCTTTGCCGATCAAAGCCACATGACGCGCCAGTTCGTGCGCAAGTACGGCGTATCGCCGGGCATGGTGGCGGCGGCGCGCTAGCCGCATCTGTCGCCCCCTCCCCCGCTGCAATTTCGTTCAAGACGCACGCATCGCGTGGGCCCATCCTGCGGCTTCCACACACGCGGGATGCGATATGTCAAAACTGTCCAATCGACTCGAAGGCTGCCTCTACCTTGCGCTGGCGATGGTGCTGGTGGGCAGCACCGTGGCCGCCAGCAAGATCATCGCGGCGGGCTTGCCGCCCTTTACGGCGACAGCGTTGCGCTTTGCGATGGCGCTGCCGATGTTCCTCGTCATCATGCGCATGACCCGCACGCGCTGGCCCGTGCTTGCACGCCGCGATTGGGTACTGCTCTTCCTGCAGGCAGCCGCCGGCAGCGTGGGCTATACGACGCTGCTCATTTCGGGCCTGCGGCACACGTCAGCGGCAGATGCAGGCGTCATCGTCGGCACGCTGCCGGTCATGTCGGCGCTCATCGCGATCGTGCTGCTGGGCGAACGACCCGGCCGCGCGGTGCTGGGGGCGATTGGGCTGGCCACCGCCGGCGTGTTGGCCATCGCCCTGCAGCCGCGCGGCGACGCGACACATCCGCTGCTCGGCAACCTGCTGGTGATGGGCGCCGTGGTGTGCGAGGGGCTCTTCATCCTGCTCAACAAGCGGCTGCGCACGCCGGTGCCGCCGCTTGCGCTGTCGGCATTGATGAGTGCGTTCGGTTTGCTGACGGCGCTGGTGCCCGCGCTGTGGGAAGCGCCTTGGCAGTTGCACGCATCGGTGCAGACAACGCACGCGCTGATGGCGGTGGCCTACTACGCCATCGTGCCGACAGTCGGTGGTTTCATGCTCTGGTATGCCGGGGCTGCGCGCGTCAGCGGTGCGGAGGCATCGCTGTTCACCGCGCTGGCACCCGTGGCAGCCGTGCTGTTCGCAGCAACGCTGCTCGGCGAGGCCGTCAGCACGCGTCAGGTAGGCGGCATTGCGTGCGTGCTGGCAGGTGTGCTCAGCCTTGGTTTGGCGCGCGCACCAAGGCCGCTTTCATCGACGACGTCTTAGGCTTCCGCCTCGGGTGCCGTCACATCTTCCATGCGCTCGATGCGCACGCGCACGATGCGGCGGCTGCCGGCTTCGAGGATCTGGAAACGCAGATCGTGGCGCACCAGCGTGTCGCCCACTTCAGGCAGGCGGTCCCATTGGTTGAAGAGATAGCCGCCCAGGCTCGTGGCGCCGCCGCCTTCGTCGAGCAGCCACTCGACGTGCAGCACGTCTTCGAGCTGGCGCAGGTCCGCCTCGCCGGCGACTTCCCAGCAGCCATCGCTGACTTCCACTACGCCAAGGCGTTCGTCTTCATCGGGGAATTCACCCGCAATGGCTTCGAGCACGTCGATGGGCGTCACCACACCTTGCACCACGTCCAGCGGATCGGTCACCACCAGCATGCGCCCGCGCGCACGCTTGAGCTGATCCATCAGGCGCAGGATGCCGATGTTGTCGGACACCTTGAGCGCGGGCTTCACGCTGCGGTCCACGTCGATGGAGCCGCGCGTGTCGAGATCGCCCATCAGGTCTTTGGCGCGCGCCACGCCCAGCAGGTCATCCAGCCCGCCGCGGCACACCGGAAACTGGTTGTGCGGCACCGCCAGCAGCAACTTGCGCGTGACGGCCACGTCGGCATCCAGATCCACCCACGAAATATCGTGGCGCGGCGTCATGATCGAGCGCACCGAGCGCTCGGCCAGGTCGAGCACGCCGCTGACCATGCTCCGCTCTTCCGGACGGAACACGGTCTCGGGCACGGACTGGCCAGCCGCGTGCGAAACCGCTTCGTGCGATTCGGACTCCGCCGGCGCGCCACGGCGGTCGCCCAGCAGGCTCAGCACCGCATCGGCGGTGCGCTCGCGCAGTGGGCGGCGGCGCTCGTAGCGCACGGTATTGCGCTGGGCCATCTGGTTGAAGAACTCGATCAGGATCGAGAAACCGATGGCCGCATACAGATAGCCCTTGGGAATATGAAAGCCCAGGCCCTCGGCCACCAGCGAGAAGCCGATCATCAGCAGGAAGCTCAGGCACAGCACCACCACCGTGCGATGCGCGTTGACGAACTCCGTCAGCGGGCGCGAGGCAAACAGCATGGCGCCCATGGCGACCACCACGGCCGCCATCATCACCGGCAGGTCGTTGACCATGCCCACGGCAGTGATGACGGAGTCGATGGAGAACACCGCATCGAGAATCACCACCTGCACAATGACATTCCAGAACTTGCCGTGGCCGCTGCCATGGCTTTCGTCTTGCGGTTGGCCGTCCAGGCGTTCGTGCAGTTCGGACGTGGCCTTGAACAGCAGGAAGAAGCCGCCCAGCAGCAGGATGATCGATCGGCCCGACAGATCGACCGGCCCAAGCGTGAGCAACGGCCTGGTGAGCCCGATCAGCCAAGACATGGCGGCCAGCAGCACCATGCGCATCAGCAAGGCCAGCCCCAGCCCGATCACGCGGGCGCGGTCGCGCAGCGCCGGCGGCAGCTTGTTGACCAGGATGGCGATGAAAACGAGGTTGTCGATGCCGAGAACGATCTCGAGCACCACCAGGGTAAACAGGCCAATCCAGACGGACGGGTCAGCAAGCCAGGTCATAGCGGGAAGTAGAAGACAGCAGAAAGACGATCCGCCGATGATAACCGCAGCGCAAGCACGGCTTTGCGCGAATCCGTCGCAAGGTGTTGCAACAAACGGGCCGCAGGGCTTGGATTGCGAGGCTTAGCGCTGTGCGACGCGGCTGCCGCCTTGGCTGCCGGATTGCGTCGCCCGCACGGGGCGATAGCCGTCGGTGAGCGACTTGAGAAACGCAACGATGTCGCGCACGTCGGCCTCGGACAGCACAGGCTTGTCGCCGGGCTTGCCCCCGAACGGCGGCTCCATGTTGACGTTGGCGCGGTATTGGGCCGGCAGATCGTCGAACTTGTCGACCGTGCCGTCAGCCTTGCGCGGGTACCACTTCTGCGGCTGCGTGTCGCGCTGGGCGTAGAAGCGCACCGCGTCTTCCAGCGAGTGGATGGCGCCGTTGTGGAAGAAGGTCTTGCGCAGCGCCACGTTGCGCAGCGACGGCGTGCGGAAGCGGCCGCAATAGTCCGTGCGGTCTTTGAGATCGGTCCGGTCGGGGCCGCACAGGCCCAGGTCGAAGAACTTCGGATCCGCATTGGCGGCCAGCGAGCGATTGCGTGGCACCCCCACGGCGATGTGACCGAAATCGGTGAAGGCCGGGAACGCCCCGTCCTGCTTGATGGCGCTCACGTGGCACGACGCGCAGTTGCCCTTGGCCGGATCGGCAAACGCCTTCAGCCCGCGCAACTCCTGCGGCGACAGCTTCACCTGCTTGCGCAAGAACGCGTCGTACTTGCTGTCATACGGATAGAACTCGGACGGTGTTTCCTGGAAGACCTCGAGCACCATCAGTGCCGCGCGGAAGGCGGTGTCTTCGTTGTCGAGGATGTCGTTGCCGAACACCTGGCGGAACGTCTGCGCGTGGCGGCCATTGCGCAGCTTGGCCACGACGCTGGCCTGCGTGCCGTTGGCCATCTCGTGCCCCGACAGCAGCGGGATGCGCGCCTGGTCGTGCGTGGACGACACGCGGCCATCCCACGTGTAGCCGCCGGTCGGGCCCTGGTCTTCCGAGTCGTTGCCGTCGCTCTCGTAAAAGTGTTCGGAGAACGGCGGCACCTTCTGCAGATAGCGCAGCGATGGTGCTGCGCGCACGCCCGTCTTGTTCATGCCCGTGCCGCCAAGCTGGACCGACAGATCGTTCGGTGGGCCATAGGCATGTGTCGGGCTATGGCAGCTGGCGCAGGCCTGCTTGCCCGAGGCAGACAGGGCAGGATCGAAGAACAGCGCCTTGCCAAGCGCCGCCATTGCAGGCACCGACGGGCGGCGCGTAGCCATCATCGTGTAGAAGGCTTTCTCGTAGGCAGGGGCCGCTGCGGGCTTTACGCCCGCCGCCGTCGATGGCGCCACCGCTGCTGGTGCCGAAGCCGCCACGGTTGCGGCATGGGCCGCAGGATCGCCCCGCCCGCACCCGCACAACACGACGACCACGCCGGCAAGCGCCGATACGGCGATCACGCGAAACGTTGCAGCGCGCAGCACACGGGACATTTTCGACAGGCGGGATTTTGCGAACCTTGCAACTTAGCACGGCGGCCATGACACTTTGATGTCGTCAAACGTCTGTCACGTCAGCCCTTGGAGATGACCCGTGGTGGCAAATGTCTTCAAACGATCGGTGGTACCCCTGCTCATCCTGACGATGGTCATCACGCTCAACTGGGGCGAAATCAGCTCCACGCCAGCGTTCTCATCATCAACTTGTCACACACGAAGCACAGACTCCGGCTCGCTTTCGTCCCCCACACAACAATCCAGGGAAATCATGAGCCGAGCGCTTCGTCTTTTGCCGCTGACCGCGTTGGTTGCTGCCAGCATGTCTGCCTGTGGTGGCAGTGATTCGAACAGCAGTGCCTCCGCGTCCACCTCTGGCGTGGTGACCGGCAGCTACTTCGAACATGCCAAAGTTTGTATCGACGCCAACAACAACGGCAAGTGCGATTCGGGTGAAGCCAGCACCTATACCGATGCCAACGGCGCGTACTCGCTGTCGGGCACGGGCGCCATCACCGTGGAAATCGGCACGGACGCTTTCCGCAACGACCCGGACAAGGGCACGCATACGGCCATCACGCAGCCGCTGGTGTTCCGCGCACCGGCCGGTGCCAATGCTGTTGTCAGCGCCATCTCGACCGAACTGGCGGTGCTGATGGACAGCAACGGCGGTGACATCAACGCTGCCAAGACGGCACTGGCCGCTCGCCTTGGCGTGACGATCGACAAGCTGCTGGAAGACCACAACAAGGAAACCGACGCTGACACCAAAACTGCGCTGCAGGCTGAGATCGACCAGGCCATCGATCTGATCGCTGACGCCGTTGCCAATGGTGGCGACATCGACAAGCGCCTGCACGACGGGGTGACCAAGCGCATGGCGCTGGCAAACAACGTCAAAACGATCGTGGTCATCTACGCAGAAAACCGCGGTTTCGACAACCTGTACGGCCTGTTCCCGGGCGCCAACGGCATCCCCGGTGTGAACCCGACCTCGACGGGCACTGCCGTTGCGCAGAAAGACTTCGACGGCTCCGTGCTGCCGACGCTGCCGCCCACCTGGGGTGGCGTGACCGCCGCCGGCCAAAGCGTGCAGATCACGCAGGCTTCCACCGCCAACATGCCGAACCAGATGTTCCAGATCGACAGCCCGTCGGGCTTCGGCAGCACGGGCACGGTGGTCGGCCAGAACGTCATCACGCGTGACCTCTGGCACCGCTTCTATCAGAACCAGATGCAGATCAACGGCGGCAAGAACGACAAGTTCGCCGCCTTTGCCGATGCCGGCGGCCTGACCATGGGCTACTACGACGGCAGCAAGATGGCCATGTGGAACATCGCCAAGCAATACACGCTGGCGGACAACTTCTTCATGGGCGCCTTCGGCGGTTCGTTCCTGAACCACCAGTACCTGGTCTGCGCGTGCGCACCGATCTACCCGAACGCAAAGGCGTCGCCGGCGGTCAACAGCATTGCCAACGTCAAGACGAATGCAGACGGCAGCCCGACGCTCATCCCGGCTGCAAGCTCGGTGATGGCCGGTGCCCCGACCTCATACGCAGGCGCTGGCGACGATGGCAATCCCACGAAGGACGGCAGCCTGACGCCGGTCGACAGCAACGGCAACTCGTACGCCGTCAACACGATGCAGCCGCCGTACCAGCCCTCGGGCAACGCCGTAGCCAGCGGCAACGCAGCCTATGCTGATCCGACCAAGGCGTCGACGATGCCGAAGCAGTCGACCACCAACATCGGTGACCTGCTGACCGCCCGTGGCGTGGACTGGGCCTGGTACGCCGGCGCCTGGAACGCGGCCATCGCCGACGCTCCGAACACCACGCGCAGCGTGATCTACAGCGGCGCGATCCAGTTCCAGCCGCACCACCAGCCGTTCAACTACTTCAGCCGCTTCGACCCGGCCACGACCACCGGCGCCGCCGAGCGTGCGGCCCACCTGCGCGACTACGACGCCGCCTTCCTGCAAGACGCAGCCGCAGGCAAGCTGCCCGCCGTCACGTTCTACAAGCCGCAAGGCAACCTGAACCAGCACCCGGGCTACGCCAATGTGGCTGACGGCGACGCGCACATCGCCAACGTGATCGCCCAGCTGCAGAAGAGCCCGCAGTGGAAGAACATGGTGATCGTCGTGACGTATGACGAAAACGGTGGCTTCTACGACCACGCCACGGTGCCGAAGGCCGACCGCTGGGGCCCGGGCACGCGTATCCCGGCGATCATCATCTCGCCGTTCGCCAAGAAGGGTTTCGTTGACCACACCCAGTACGACACGGCTTCGGTCCTGCGCCTGATCACGCACCGCTTCGACCTGCCGACGCTGCCGGGTATCAAGCAACGTGACGACGCGCTCGTCTCCAACGGCAACAAGCCGATGGGCGACCTGACCAACGCGCTGGATTTCACGCAGGCTCAATAACGCTGCAACGCAGTCATCGTGAAAAAGGCGGCCGGAGCAATCCGGGCCGCCTTTTTCTTCACCCGCTATTTGCCCTTCTTCTTGCCGGCGGGCTTTTCGCTTTCCAGCGTCTCCAGCCGCATCCCGACCTTGAGCGTCACCTGCCAATGCGCGATCTTGCCGTCGACGAGATGGCCACGCGTTTCCAGGACTTCAAACCAATCCAGATGGTTGAGCGTTTCGCTTGCCCGTGCGATGGCATTGCGTACCGCCGCATCGCTGGACTCGGGAGAAGAGCCGACCAGCTCGATCAACTTGTAGGTATGGGAACCCATATTGCCTCCTTATTGGCATGGTTGGAACGTCGGCAGGGGTGCCTGCAAGGCGCGATGTGCATGTGGTTGGTTCGATGCGCGCGGCATGGCACTTACCAGAATGGCACCTGTCCCCCCGCCTTGATAGCCCGGATTTACACGGGCCTAAAATTTTGGCGGTTAATTGCGTTTACAAATCTGACAAATATCGTCAACGGACCGACGCGTGACGTCAAACCCGCGCGCATGTCGAGCGCCCCACTGCAGTTGATGTGCCACTTTTCGGGCGGCCACTCGGCATGTCCGCGCCCAACGGGGCTGGTACGGAACCTGCGTTGGAGTGCCTATCCGTTTCCCCCGAAGAGGAGGCGCCATGCGCCACCCCGAACAACAAGCACTCGCCTCATACCCGCCGCTGTCGGCCGTGCCGCCCTCACCGGCCACGCAAGAAACCGCACGGCTGATCGCTGAGACCATCCCCTTCAATCTCGAGCGCGGCGGCCGGACCATCGAAGCCACCTATTCAACCCGCAACGGCATCGTGACCGTCAAATACCGGGGCAAGACACTGTCCACGTATTCGCCGCAGAGTGACAACGCCGACTACAAGGCGGTGGCTCGCCAACTGCTCAGCGTCATGCTGACCATCTGAGCGGCGTCGCCCCTTCCATCAATGCCGGGCCTTGGCCGTGCTTTGGGCACGGCGGCCAAATTCGGCTCGCAGAGCATCCTTGGCACGTTCCAGAATCCGGCGACGCCCGCCGCTGAGGTTGTGCCCCGCCCGATTGATATAGAACGTCAGCATTGACATGGCCGACTGGAATGCCGTCCCCTTGCGCCGCCGGCTATGCTCGGCCGATGCCTTGAGCGACGCCGCAATCCGCGCGGGGCTGCGCGACTTGAAGATATCGGGTTCGATGTCCAGCGCGTCGCTGGTCTCCATGACGTGGCGCGACCAACGGTGGTTCTTCGGCTTGGCCGTCGATCTGGGCGGCGCCGGCTTTGACCGGGCGTTGTGCGTGGCCATGATGAAATCTCCTGTAATGATGTGCCAGCAGTTTCGCAAGCCGCGTACCCGCGCGGGCGGCTACAAGGGGGCGACTTCCGCTACGATGACGGACGCTTCACGCCTCCTTTCCGCCTCCTTCATTGATCGCCGGATACCGGCGCACATCCAACGTGTCTGGCGACGCCGGTCTTTCCCCCGCTTCCTCTTCCGCATCTGCGCAAACGCTGTCGCATGCGCCGTTTTCCTATCCCGCGTTCAGGCTGTTCTGGTTCGCCAGGCTGTCCACCACCTTCGCGTATCAGATGTTCGGGGTGGCCGTCGGCTGGCAGATCTACGACCTGACGCGCAGTGCCTACGTGCTCGGGCTGGTCGGGCTGGCGCAGTTCCTGCCCTCGGTGGTGCTGGTGCTGGCCTCCGGCCATATTGCGGACCGCTACGACCGGCGGTACGTCGTGCGCGCCTGCCAGGCCATCGAAGCCCTGGTGGCGCTCGCGCTGGCCGTCATGGCAGCCAATGGGCACGCAGGCGTGCAGCCGATCTTCCTGTGCGTGGTGGTGATTGGCGCGATGCGAGCGTTCGAGACGCCGACGCTGCAAGCGCTGTTGCCGACGCTGGTGCCCCTGCAGGCATTGCCGCGCGCGGTGGCGCTGTCCAGTTCGGCCGGGCAGACCGGCGTGATCCTGGGACCGGCGCTGGGCGGCTTTCTCTACGTGGCAGGCGCGCCGGTGGTGTATGCCACGGCAGCAGGGCTGTTCTTGCTCGCGCACGTGTTGCTGGCGCTGGTACGGATGGAGCGGGCGGTGCCCGTCAGCACGCCGGTCAGCCTCGAATCGCTGTTCGCGGGTATTGCGTTCATCAAGGGGCGGCCGGTGGTGCTGGGCGCCATCTCGCTCGACCTGTTTGCGGTACTGCTGGGCGGCGCGACGGCGCTGCTGCCGATCTACGCGCGCGACATCCTTGGCACAGGCGCATGGGGGCTGGGGCTGCTGCGCTCGGCGCCGGCGGTGGGGGCGCTGGGCATGGCGCTTTTCCTGGCGCACCGTCCGCTGGATCGGCACGTCGGCGGGGTGATGTTTGCCGCCGTGGCGGTGTTCGGGCTGGCGACGCTGGTATTTGGGGTGTCGCACTGGCTGCCGCTGTCGATGCTGGCGCTGGTGCTGCTGGGGGCGTCCGACATGATCAGTGTGGTGATCCGCACTTCGCTGGTGCAGCTCGATACGCCCGATGCCATGCGCGGGCGCGTGAGCGCAGTCAATTCCGTGTTCGTGGGCGCGTCCAACCAGTTGGGCGAATTCGAATCGGGCATGCTGGCGGGGCTGCTTGGGCCGGTGGCCTCGGTGGTGATTGGCGGCCTCGGCACGCTGTTGGTGGTGGCAGCCTGGATGCGGCTGTTCCCGGCCCTGGCGCAACGCGACCGCATGCGCGATCCGCACCCGGCGGATGCCGGACACCCCTCTTCAGGGGGATAAACCCGCCAGACCGCGCCACTGCTGGCCTGAGCAAGAATCGGGCGCTGTCTTGCAAGCATGTCAGCGAAACCCCGATGGCATCGGTGGCGGCCAATTCGTATCCTGAGGCACCTTTGGCTGCTTTATTCTCCGCCCGGTATTGCGCCCGACTGTGACGTCCATCCTGCCCTCATCTTCCCGCCCGTCGGACGCGCGCGCTGCTGACCCTGCCCGGTTGCCGGACCCTGGGCCCTTCAGCAAGAGCGGGTTCAACGATGCCCCGGCCATTCGTCCATCGGCATGGCTGGTGGCGATGGGTGCGGCCGCCGTCGGCACGATTGGGCGGTTGCTGCTCGAATCGGCAATGGGCATCCATTTGCCGTTCTACCTGGCCTTTCCGGTGGTAACAATTGCCGCGTGGTATGGCGGCTTCTGGCCGGGGATGCTGGCCATCGTCTGCTATGCGGGGCTGTTCATCGCATTGGCTGCACTGCAAAGCTGGCCTGCCGCTGTGCCGCTCACGCCGATCCAGATGACGGTGTTTGGGGTGGGCGCACTGCTTATCTGCGCCTTGTGCGAGCAGTTGCGTCGTGCCCGCGCCGGGGCTGAACGGCGCGCGCGGGCCGAAACCCAGCAACGCCTGTCGCAGCAACGCCTGCTGGCCGCGCTGCAGGCTTCGCCCATTTCGCTCTACGACGTCGACAACACGATGCACTTCACGTGGGTGCACAACCCCGTGTTCGGCCTGCAGCCCGAGCAGTTGCTGGGACGAACGGTGCGCGAAGTGTTCGGCCGCCGCGCTGCATCGCGCCTGACCGAAGCCGGCCAGCGCGTCATCGCAACGGGCACGCCTACGCGCGTGGAGTTCGCGTTCCGGCGGCGCCACACGCAGCGCGTGGTCTACGACGTGGTGGTCATGCCGCTGCGCGACGACACCGGCGAGATCATCGGCCTGACGAACGCCGTGATCGATATCAGCGAACGCCGCCAGGCCGAGGCCCGCCGCACGCAGTTGCTCGAAGCCGAATCCCGCGCCCGCGAAGAGGCCGAGCGCGCCAGCCGCCTGAAAGACGACTTCCTGGCGACCGTCAGCCACGAGCTGCGCACGCCGCTCAATGCGGTGCTCGGCTGGGCGCAATTGCTGAACATGCGCGCGTACGACGAAGCGATGTTCAAGCGCGGTATTGAAGCCATCGAGCGCAGCGCCCGCACGCAGGTCCACCTCATCGACGACCTGCTCGACATGTCGGCCATCCTTTCGGGCAAGGTTCCACTGGAGATTGGCCCCGTAGATCTGGCCGACGTGCTGGAACGCGCGCGCGAGACCATCGAGCCGATGGCGCGCCAGAAGAACATCACCATCGAGACCGAATTCCTGCCCGTGCCGATGCTGCAAGGTGATGCCGGGCGCCTGAAGCAGGTGTTCTGGAACCTGCTGGCCAATGCCGTCAAGTTCACGCCCGAGGGCGGCCACATCCGGCTCTCGGTGCATCCGGCGCCCGAAGGCGTGGTCGCCACCGTGCGCGACACCGGCATCGGCATCGAGCCCACCTTCCTGCCGCATATTTTTGATCGGTTCCAGCAGGCGGACCTGTCCAGCACGCGTCGGCACGGCGGGCTCGGGCTGGGGTTGGCGATTGCCAAACAACTCGTCGAACTGCACCACGGCCGCATCACGGCAGCCAGCAGCGGTGCGGACCGTGGCACCACCATGGCCGTGTCGTTGCCGCTGCATGCCGCGCAGCCGGGCGAACAGGCCAACCGCACGCCGGGCCTCGTCGCGGGGACGGGCGTGCCGACACTGGACGGCATCCGCGTGCTGGCAGTGGATGACAACCCCGAGTCGCTCGGCGTGATCGCGCTGATGCTCGAGCGCTACGGGGCCGACGTTGTCACCGTATCCAGCGGGGCGGCCGCACTCGATGCGCTGGAACATGCAGTCGCCAACGCCTACCCGTTCGATGCGCTGGTCAGCGACCTCGCCATGCCGGGCATGGACGGCATGCAGTTAGTGCGGGCCGTGCGCGAACGCGGTTGGACCGACCTGCCCGCCATCGCAGTGACGGCATTTGCCGACCCGATCCGCCTGAAGGCGGCGAAGGAGGCCGGGTACCAATCCGTCATCACCAAGCCGATTTTCCCGGGCGAACTGGGCCACGTGCTGGCCGCCAATGTGCATCGCAAGACCGGGCCTGAAACGTTGGTGTGACACATCGGCAACCATGCCGTGACGGAATGGTTGACTGAACAAAAGTCATTGGCGCAAGTAGCGGCGCATCCGCATACTCATAGGTCTGTGCCGATCGGTGGGCATCTCTCCCCTAGCAGTTGCCAGCACCCGCTCACCCGATCGGCCAGCTTGCCCTTCCCATCAGCCGCGCTCGCGGTTGTCTGCTGCATCCATAAGAACGCCTGAACCTAGTTGCCCATCTGGGCTGCGCTGGCATTCCGGGCTCAGAGAGGAGACTGCATCGCCATGCCTATCCGTTCGCTTTCCATTCTGCTGTCTGCCGTTGCACTCGGGTTTTCCGCGCAGGCCGTTGCCAAGGATGCGCATACAGCTGCCGCCCAGACCATCGCCGTGCCCGGCCTGTCAAAGCCCGCCGACATCCTGATCGACCGCTGGGGCGTGCCGCACATCTATGCCAGGAGCGAAGACGACGGCTTTTTCGCGCAAGGCTTCAACGCCGCGCGAGACCGCCTGTTCCAGATCGACCTGTGGCGCCGCCGGGGCCTGGGTCAGCTTTCGGAAGTGTTCGGCCCGGCCTATGTGGAACAGGATCGCGCCACGCGGCTGTTCCTCTATCGCGGTGACATGCAGGTCGAATGGAACCACTACAGCCCCGATGCGCAGCGCATTGCCACGCGCTTCGTGGCCGGCATCAACGCGTATGTCGACTGGCTGGCCAAGCATCCGGAGCAGATGCCGTTCGAGTTCCGCAAGCTCAACTACGCGCCCGCGCATTGGGCACCGGAAGACGTGGTGCGCATCCGCAGCCACGGCCTGACGCGCAATCTACAATCGGAAGTTGCACGTGCCAACGTGGCCTGCAAGGCCAACCTTTCCGACGACACCGTCCGCTTCCGCCTGCAGCCCGCTTGGCAAACCCAGTTGCCCGAAGGCCTGGACCCATGCCTGCCGAAGGATCTGCTGAGGGTCTTCACGCTTGCCACGCAGGGCGCGCGCCTCACGCCCGAATCCCTCAAGGGCGTAGACGTCGACAGCACGCGCGTGGCAGCCGCTGCCAACCTTGAAGAGACCATGGAGGGCAGCAACAACTGGGTGATCGCGCCGGGCAAATCCACCACCGGCCGCGCCGTGATGGCCAACGACCCGCACCGCGCGTATTCGGCACCCAGCCTGCGCTACATCGCCCATGTCAGCACGCCCACGCTCGACATCATCGGCGCCGGCGAGCCCTCGCTGCCGGCCGTGTCGATCGGGCACAACGGGCACGTGGCGTTTGGCCTGACCATCTTCAACATCGACCAGGAAGACCTGTACGTCTACGAACTGAACCCGGCCAACAACGGCGAATACCGCTACAACGGCGGCTGGGAGCCCTTCATCGTGCTGCACGAAACCGTGAAGGTGCGCGGCGGTGAATCCCGCCCCGTCGACCTGACCTTCACGCGCCACGGCCCCGTCATCTACATCGATGCCGAGAAGCACCGCGCGTATGCCGTGCGCTCCGCGTGGCTGTCGCCGGGCATGTCACCCTATTTCGGCTCGGTCGGCTACATGCGCGCACGCACGTTCGCGCAGTTCAGGCAGTCCATGATGAACTGGGGTGCGCCTACGGAAAACCAGGTCTACGCAGACACGAAGGGCAACATCGGCTGGGTGCCGGGCGGCCTCGCCCCGATCCGCCCGAACTGGGACGGCCTGCTGCCAGTGCCCGGGGACGGCCGCTATGAATGGGCCGGCTTCTGGCGCGGCGATCAACTGCCCAGCAGCTACAACCCGAAGTCTGGCTATTTCACCTCGTCCAACGAGATGAACCTGCCGGCGGATTACCCGTACCGCGAACGCAAACTCGGCTTCGAGTGGACCAACGGCTCGCGCCACGCTCGCATTGACGAAGTGCTGGCCAGGCTCGACAAGGTGTCGATCGAAGATTCGATGCGCCTGCAGAACGACATGGTGTCGATCCCGGCGCGCAGGCTGACGGCCCTGCTGGCGCCGCTGTCGTCCGACGACGCCGACACGCAGGCTGCGCTCAATCTGTTCAAGGGCTGGAACGCGACCATGCTGGCGGATTCTCCGCAAGCCGCGCTGCATGAGGTCTGGTTCACGCATCACCTGGGCCGCGCATTCAAGAACGCCGTGCTTTCCAAGGCCAGCGCCGAAGCAATGGCCGCGCCCGACACCGATGTCATGCTCGACACGCTGGAGCACCCGCAAGGCAGCGAACGCAAATTCGGCGAAGACCCGCAGCAAGCCGCCGCCAAACGCGATGCCGTGCTGCTCGACAGCCTGAAGAATGCGTGGACCGACATGGTCAAGCGCCAGGGCCCGAACCCGCAAGCGTGGAACTGGGGCCAGCTGCATCACAACCTGAACGCCCATCCGTTCACCGCCATCGTCGACGAGGCAACGCGCGCCAAGCTCAACGTCGGCCCCACCCCCGAAGGCGGCAGCCCCTACACGCCGAATCAATCCACGTATCGCGCGAGCGATTTCCTGCAGACGAACGGCCCCTCGTTCCGCACGGTGGTGGACGTCGGCAAGTGGGACAACTCGCGCGCCGTCAACCTGCCCGGCCAGTCCGGCAACCCCGACAGCCCGCACTACCGCGACCTGGCACCGCTGTGGCTCAAGGGCAAGTACTTCCCGCTGCTGTATTCGCGCAAGGCGGTGGAAGCGGCGACCGAGTCGCGCGTGCATCTGGTGCCGGGGAAGTAAGCACACGATGCGCAAGAAAAAACGCCACCGCAAATACGCGGTGGCGTTTTTCTTTACCCAACAAGAACACAACTGGGCACCAACACAGGCACACGACGGTTTGGCCGCACCCTGCCCTAGATGGCGCCTTGAATTTCTGTTGCAGAGAGGAGAAAGGGCGCAGGCCTGTTTGAGCGAAGCGAGTTGCCTGCGCTCCCTCTCTGCGACATAAATTCAAGGAGGGGGTCGCCATCTCGGGCGCGCCTTTCTTTGCTTACTTTCTTTGGCAAGACAAAGAAAGTGAGTCAGCCCCGGCAGGGGATGAAATAAGGGACATACCAACAGCGCCTAATCAGCCTGAACTTGACCCAACGCCGCCCGCACCACCTCCGCCCGAGGAATCGGCGCCACAGCGCTATACCCCGTCGTAGAAATCGCAGCCGCCACATTGGCATACCGCGCCGCCTCTACCGGCGAATCTCCGGCAACAATCCGCGCCACAAACGCACCACCAAAACAATCCCCCGCGCCGGTCGCATCGACAGCATTGACCGTATGACGCGGCACCAGCGTACGGGACTCCGGTGTGGCCACATAGCAACCTTCCCCGCCCATCTTGAGCGCCACCAGCTTCACGCCCCAGCCGAGCAGCGTATCGACAATGCCGTCATGGTCATGGCAGTCGAGCAACACCGTCACGTCATCCCAACTCGGCAGGCACAGATCGCACGTTCGCATCGCTTCCTGCATCACGGCGCGGGCACGCGCCAGCGGCCACAGGCGCAAGCGCAGGTTGGTGTCGAACGAGACGAGCACACCCGCCGCCCGCGCATGGGCCATCGCCGCCAAACCGGCGTCGCATGCGGTATCGCTGATCGCCAGGCTGATCCCCGACAGGTGAAACGCCTTGGCCGCCGCTATCGCCTGCAACGGCAACTGCGCCGTCTGGAAGCGGCTCGCTGCGGAGCCCGCGCGCAGGTAGTCAAAGTGGTGACCACGCGCATCGTGCGAAACGAAGTACAGGCCCGTTGGCGCCTGCGTGTCGGTGTGCACGTAGGTGTGGTCCACGCCTTCGTCCTGCCACAGCCCGCGCAGCGCCTGGCCGAAGCGGTCGGCGCCCACCGCGCTGATGTAGCCCGTGCGTGCGCCCTGCCGTGCCGCGGCAATGCAGAAGTTCGACGTATCGCCGCCGAAGCCGAAATTCCACGACGTGCTGCCGGAATCCGCCTGGTTGAATTCGATCAACGCTTCGCCATAGGCGAGGATGTCTGCCATGGGCGGCCCCGCTCAGAAATAGGTCTGCACAACGTCGACCACGTTGTAGGCGTCGTCAACGACAGAAATCTGGCGCCACTTGTCGAAGGTGAGGCACGGGTGCGAGATGTCGAAGGCGATCATGTCGCCGACCTTGATGTCGTCGCCGGGGGCGATCTTCAGGTAGGCATGCTGGTCCATCATGCCGGTGACTTCCCAGTGCGCCGGCGTGGCCGACGGCGTCTTGTCGCCCGGGCGGAAATGCAGCACAGGCAGCGGCAGGCCGGCGTCGAATGCAGCATCACGTTTGCCCATTGCGATGATGGCGCGCTCAGCTTCCGGCACCGATTGCACATAGGCCCAAAGCTGGAGCGCCGGCAGCAGGCTCGAACGCATCTTGTGCGCGATCGGGTTGTTGGCGTCGATACGGGCCTGCGCCGCGCGGTAGATGCCCACGTCGTGCGTCAGGTAGCAGCCCGGGCGCAGCACCACATCCAACGGCTGGCCGATATTGGCCTTGGCGAACTCTTCGGCCACGACGTCGTACCAAGCCGAACCGGCACCGGTCAGCACGGCCGGCGTGCGTTGCAGGCGCCCGCCCTTTGCCAGATCACCCATCACCTTCACGGCGCGCTGCAGGAAGGTGCGGATATCCGCTTCTTCCTTGATCACACCTTCATAGACTTCGACGCCCGCGAGTTTGACGGCGCCATTGGCAAGCGTGAGCGCATCGAGCACCGATTGCGGTTGCGCATCGTCGCGCACGCCCGTGCGGCCGCCCTGCACGCCCAGTTCGATCAACACCTGGATCGGGCGCCCCGCCTTACCGAAGAAGGCAGCAAGCTGATCGACCTGATCCGCTGCATCCACCAGACAGAAAAACTCGAACGTCGGATCGGCCAGCAACTCGGCGAGGATCGCCATGTTGCGCTTGCCCACCAGCTGGTTGGCCATCAGCACGCGACGCACGCCGTGGGCGTACGCAATGCGCGTCTGGTGCGCCGTTGCCAGTGTGATGCCCCACGCACCGCCGGCCAACTGACGTTGGAACAGGCGCGGCGCCATCGTCGTCTTGCCATGCGGCGCGAGTTTGGCGCCGTATTCGCTCACGAAGCGCTGCATCCACGCCAGGTTGTGCTCCACGCGGGATTGCGAGAGCACCGCTGCGGGCAGGTTCAGGTCTTCGTTCAATACATTCCAGCGCTGGGCAGCGATCTGCTCCGGCGCGCATGCGGCTTCCAACGCACCCAAGCCCTTGTCGAGCGGGTTGACGACGGCGTTGGCGTCTCCTTGGTACTTTGTATCACTCATGGGAATCGACTCGTGTTCCTTTGGGGGTAAACATCGGGTTGACACAATGATAGTGGCGAAACTATTCTCCGGGCCAGCCTGTTACAAAGTACCAAAACACTCTCAAAGCCGCTATCCGGACGACTACCGGGGGCCAGAATGCGAGACCCTAAGCCCGACCCCATGCGTGAACCGATGGACATCGTGACCCGACTCTCCCAGCGTGCCGCTGAACTGCGCCCCGCCGAGCAGAAGGTCGCGCAGACCGTCCTGAGCGACATCGCGGAGGCCGCCGCCGGCAGCATCCAAACGCTTGCCGAACGCGCCGGCGTGAGTGAGGCTAGCGTCACCCGTTTTGCCAAGGCGATGGGCTGCCGTGACGTGCGCGAACTCAAGCTCAAGCTAGCGCAGGCAGCCGCAGTCGGCCAGCGCTTTCTGGATGGCGGCGCGGACCGCCCGCCGTCCAGCGCAGACGGCATCCTGGCCGACATCAGCAACGTGCTGGAAGCCAACCGCGCCCTGGTGCAGCCGGAGGCATTCCGCGCCGCGGCCGTCGCACTGGTGGCGGCGCGCATGATTGCCGTGTTCGGCATGGGCGGTGGCTCGACCACCATGGCCGACGAAATGCGCTACCGGCTGGCCCGCCTGGGACGGCCGGTCACCACCTATCATGATTCGATGCTGCAGCGGATGGTCGCGGCCACGCTCAGCCCGGACGATGTGGTGGTCGTGTTTTCCGTGACCGGCCACGTGCCGGAGGTCATCGACAGCGTGACCATCGCGCGCGAGTACGGCGCCAGGATCGTCGCCATCACGGCCATCGGCTCGCCGCTGGCGGCGCTGGCCGATGTCTTGCTGCCGATCCAGGCCATGGAAACCGATTTCATCTTCAAGCCGTCGTCATCGCGCTACGCCATGATGATGATGATCGACTTGCTGGCCACCGAAGTCGCACTGCAGCAAGCCGATCGCAGCAAGGAACTGTTACGGCGCATCAAGTACGTGCTCGATGCGCATCGCGGCGGCGGCAATCGTCAGCCGCTCGGAGATTGACATGCAGCAGTACGACACCGTCATCCGTCAGGTCCGCATTGTGGACGGCAGCGGCCACGACCCCGAGGCCACGCTGTTCGACGTCGCCATCACCGACGGCCGCATCGCCGCCATCGCCACATCGGACTCCACCGCCTGGCTGGGCGATGAGGAAATCGCTGGCGAAGGCCGCGTCCTCGCCCCCGGCTTCATCGACGTGCACACGCACGACGACACCAACGTGATCCGCACGCCCGACATGCTGTGCAAGGTGTCACAGGGCATTACGACGGTCATCGTCGGAAACTGCGGTATCAGCGCGTCGCCGGCCACGCTCAAGGGCGAGCCGCCCGATCCGATGAACCTGCTGGGGCCTACCAGCGCGTTTGCGTACCCGACCTTCGCATCGTACGTGGACGCCGTCGAGCGCGCGCAACCCGCTGTGAACGTTGCCGCGCTGGTCGGGCACACGGCACTGCGCAATAACCATCTGGACCGCCTCGACCGCCCCGCCACCGCTGGCGAGGTTGAAGGCATGCGCGCACAGTTGCGCGAGGCGCTCGACCACGGCGCGCTCGGCCTGTCGACCGGCCTGGCCTACGCCAACGCCTTTGCGTCGACCACCGAAGAAGTGATGGGCCTGGCGGAGCCGCTGGCCGAAGCTGGCGCGATCTACACGACGCATCTGCGTACAGAATTTGCGGCGATTCTCGATGCGATGGACGAGGCGTACCGCGTCGGCAAGCATGCGCGCGTGCCGATCGTGATTTCCCACCTGAAGTGCGCAGGCGCTGCCAATTGGGGCCGCGCAGGCGAGGTACTGGAATCCATCGAAGGCGCGCAGCGCTATCAGCCGGTGGGCTGCGACTGCTATCCGTACACCGCAAGCTCGTCCACGCTGGACCTCAAGCAGGTAACGGACGAGTTCGACATCTTCATCACGTGGTCGGAGCCGGAGCCGGGCATGGCCGGACAGACGCTCAAGGAGATTGCCGCCGCGTGGGGCACCGACCTGATGGACGCCGCGCGCCGCCTGCAGCCGGCGGGCGCCGTGTACCACAACATGTCGGCGCAGGATCTGGACCGCATCATCACCCACCCCGCCACGGTGATTGGCTCCGACGGCCTGCCGAACGATCCGAAGCCGCATCCGCGCCTGTGGGGCGCCTTTCCGCGCGTGCTCGGGTACTACAGCCGCGAGCGCAAGCTCCTCTCGCTCTCGGCCGCCATCCGCAAGATGACGGGCCAGTCCGCCGAGCGTTTCGGCCTGACCGAGCGGGGCCTGGTGCGCGAAGGCTACTGGGCCGATCTCGTGCTGTTCGACCCCGAAACGGTGCGCGATGTCGCCACCTTTACCGACCCGCAGCAACCGGCGGCGGGCATTGCGGCGGTGTGGGTCAACGGCCATCTGTCATATCAGCACGGCGCGGTGCAGCCGCATCGGGCAGGCCGCTTCCTCAAGCGTGGGCCCCGTGCGCAGGCAGCTGTGACCGCGGAAATTCACTGAGATCAGAGTTTTGTTTGAAAGCTTGAAAGAAGGAACGTAGCGATGACGATTACCCGAATTGGCGTTGAAGGCGGCACCGGCACCGGTGGCCAGCACCTCCCCTTTGCCCGCGCAGCCGGCGCAGACGGCTGGCTGTTCGTTTCGGGCCAGACGCCCATGGTGAACGGCGAGGTGGTCGGCAACGGCATCGTCGAGCAATCGCACCAGACCATCAAGAACGTGCTGTCCATCCTGGCCGAAGCGGGCTACGGGCCGGAGCACGTCGTGCGCTGCGGCGTGTGGCTGGATGATCCGCGCGACTTCCAGTCGTTCAACAAGGTGTTCAAGGAGTACTTTGGTGCCAACCCGCCCGCGCGCGCCTGCGTGGTGTCGAGCATGGTCATCGACTGCAAGGTCGAAGTCGATTGCGTGGCCTACAAGAAGCCGTAATCCGCATTTTCATAAAGGCGCCCTGCACGACGGAGCGCCCAGACAACAAGAGCCGTGAATATCCCTGAGGAGGAAACCCGATGGTCCCGATGCAAGGCAACTCGCTGTTGCTGACCGCCGCGCTGGCGGTGGTCGCACTGATCTACCTGATTGCTGTCCAGAAACTGAACCCGTTCGTTACGCTGATCGTCGTCTCGCTTGTGCTGGGCGTGGTGGTTGGCATGCCGATGGGCAATATCGTCAAGGCGTTCGAAACCGGGGTGGGCGGCACGCTCGGCCACATTGCCCTGGTGGTCGGCCTCGGGACGATGCTCGGTAAGATGATGGCGGAATCAGGGGGTGCCGAGCGCATCGCCAAAACGCTCATCAGTGCCTTTGGCGAGAAGAACGCGCACTGGGCCATGATGGTCGTGGCGTTCATCATCGGCTTGCCGGTGTTCTTCGAAGTCGGCTTCGTGCTGCTGATCCCGATTGCCTTCAACGTGGCCAAGCGCACGGGCACGCCGATCCTGCTGGTGGGCCTGCCGATGGTGGCCGGTCTGTCGGTGGTGCATGGCCTGATCCCCCCGCACCCGGCCGCGCTGCTGGCCGTGACGGCTTACCAGGCCGACATCGGCAAGACGATCATGTATGCGCTGATCGTCGGCCTGCCGACTGCCATCCTGGCCGGTCCGCTGTGGGCGATGCTGGTCTCGCGCTACGTCAAGCCGGACGAAAACAACCCGCTGGCCGCCCAATTTGTTGAAGCCGACCAGAAGCGCGAGCTGCCGGGCTTTGGCGTGACGCTGTTCACGATCCTGCTGCCGGTGGTGCTGATGCTGATCGGCAGCTGGGCCGACCTGATCGTCGCGCCCAAGACGCTGGCAAACGACATCCTGAAGCTGGCCGGCAACTCCGTGATGGCCCTGCTGATTGCCGCCATCGTGAGCTTCTACACGTTCGGCAAGGCACGCGGCTTCAACCGCGAGACCATCCTCAAGTTCACCAACGAGTGTCTGGCACCGATCGCCACGATCACGCTGGTGGTGGGTGCGGGCGGCGGCTTCGGCCAGATCCTGCGTGATTCGGGCGTGTCGAAGGCCATCGTGGCCGTCGCCACCGATGCACATCTGTCGCCGCTGCTGCTGGGCTGGGTGGTGGCCGTGCTGATCCGTATCGCTACGGGTTCGGCCACGGTGGCCATGACGACCGCCTGCGGTATCGTCGCCCCGATCGCCGCCGCCTCGGGCGCCGCCGTCAAGCCGGAGCTGATGGTGCTGGCCACCGGCGCGGGGTCGCTAATCCTGTCGCACGTGAACGACGGTGGCTTCTGGCTGGTGAAGGAGTACTTCAACCTGACCGTGCCGCAAACCTTCAAGACGTGGACGGTGCTGGAAACCATCATCTCGATCGTCGCGCTGCTGCTCACGCTGGCGCTGGCGACCGTCGTTTAAGCTTGTTCCGTTGATGTTGATCTAGGAGAACGTTGTGGGTATCGATTCCGTCGTCAAGGCCGGCCCGGTCATCCCGGTGCTGCAGTTCCAATCTGTCGATGAAGGCGTCAAGGTGTGCCGCGCGCTGTACGAGGGCGGTATCCGCACGTTCGAGATCACGATGCGCACGCCGGTAGCGCTGGACGTGATCCGGGCCGTGGTGAAGGACCTGGGCAGCGACGCCATCGTCGGTGCCGGCACGCTCACGCGGCCGGAGCATTTCCAGCAGGCGAAGGATGCCGGTGCGGTGTTTGCGGTATCGCCGGGCATTACGCCCATGCTGGCCGCGGCACAGGGGAAGACTGAACTGGACTGGCTGCCCGGCATCGCCACGCCGTCCGAGCTGATCCTGGCGCTGGAGTTCGGCCTGACGACGCTCAAGTTCTTCCCGGCCGAAGCGGCTGGCGGCATCCCGATGCTCAAGTCGATCTACGGGCCGTTCGGCGATGTGCGTTTCTGCCCGACCGGCGGCATCACGCCGCAAAGCGCGCCCGACTACCTCGCGCTGCCCAACGTGGTGTGTGTGGGCGGCTCATGGATGGTGCCCAAGGACAAGGTCGCTGCCGGCGACTGGGCAGGCATCACGGCGCTCGCCAAGGAAGCGGCCGCGCTCAAGCGGTAACCAGCGTCACCTCTCTCGCGCGGCCGGCTGGTCGTCAGACAAAGCTGACCGCGCGCTCCATCTGCTCCCGATATTGAACGATATCTTCAATGGTCAGCACCGGCAGGTTGTGCTGATCGGCGAAGCGCACCGCGTCGTCACGGCGCGCCATGGTACCGTCGGGCAGCATCAATTCGCATAGCACTGCGGCCGGCGGCAAGCCTGCCAGACGTGCCAGGTCGACCGAGCCTTCGGTGTGACCGCGGCGAGTGAGCACGCCACCCTCCTTTGCCACCAGCGGGAATACGTGCCCCGGGCTGACAACCGATTGCGTATCGGCATCCGGCGCGATGGCCGCGCGGATGGTCGTGATACGGTCCGCCGCCGATACGCCGGTGCTCACGCCGGTGCGGGCTTCGATCGACACCGTGAACGCCGTGCCGTACTGGCTGCGGTTGTCTTCCACCATCGGACGCAAGCCGAGCGACGCGCTCTTCTCCGCCGTCAGGCACAGGCAGACGATGCCGCTGCATTCCCGAATCAGCATGGCCATGCTGGCCTGCGTGAGCTTGTCGGCGGCGACGATGAGGTCAGCCTCGTTTTCGCGATCGGCATCGTCGAGCACGACAACGGGCACGCCAAGCCGAACTGCATCGAGCGCGGCGGCCATGCGCGCAGGCATGTCGGCCGGATCGAAGCGGGCTTCGATGGCATCAAAGGCCACATTCGCGGCAAGCAATGCGGGGGGGTGAACTGCAGGGGATTGCTGAGTGGACAACATGGAAACGCTCCTCGCAAGATTGGCGACAAGACGTTCCAGGGCAAGCAGACAAACACGCGCGAGCCGTGCAGCGGCGCAGCCCGGCACAAAGCCAGGCGTGCTCCTGTAGCACGAGCGTGTTGTTCCGCACATCTTCTTCCATCCGGACTCTGACCGTCGGCCCCGGCATTTCACCGGATCTGCTGACCCCTGCATGCAGGCGCATGCAAGGCGCTCGCGGGCTCACGGACACACGGTCCGCATACCGCCGGTGGGGAATTTCACCCCGCCCTGAAGACGTACTGAACCGGCAGGATCGCCGGCAAGCGCAATGCTACCGCAACAAGTTGCAACGATTCGACCCTACTGACGGGTCGGGCAAAGCGCCATCCCGCGCTCTGTCACCGAGCCAGCATGGCATGCAGCAGCACATCGGCGCCGCGCATCTTCGGCTTCGTTGTGGCTCAGACCATTGACGCACGGGATGAAGATCGTCGCCGTCGGGCCATGCTTGGCAATGTGGATGGCGTAATCGTTGTCGAGCTGGGCTTTGTTCATGCGCGCTACAGGTCAGGGGCAAGACATTTGGCCAGGCTAACCATCCGCTAACCCTGCATCGACTAGAATCCAAGCCTTTCCGACCGTGCTCGCTATCGCCGCCCCCGCATGGAATCCCGCCTAGTCTCTGCCCGCCGCTCGCCATGGATGGCGCTGATCGTTGTCGCTCTCATCGGCGTGTTTCTCGCGCTGTGGACGGACGACCTGTTCCAGCGCTCCACCCTGTTCCGACCCGATGAAGGCCGCTATGCGGAGATCCCGCGCGAGATGGTGGTCTCCGGCGACTGGGTGACGCCGCGCCTGAACGATCTCAAATATTTCGAGAAGCCGCCCCTGCAGTATTGGACGACGGCTGCCACGTTCCAGGCATTCGGCGTCAGCACCTGGGGAGCGCGCCTGTGGCCGGTGCTGTTCGGCCTGGGCGGCATCCTGATGACGGCCTGGACGCTGGCGGTCTATCGCGGTGGGCGGGCGGCGGCAACCGGCGCAGCGATTCTCGCCTCGTCGCTGCTGTATCTGCTGTTCGGGCAGGTCATCACGCTCGACATGGGCGTGGGCTTCTTCCTGACCGTCGGTGCGTGCGGTTTTGCGCTCGCGCAGCGGCCCGGTACATCCCGTGGTGGGCGGCTCGCGTGGATGCTGGTGGTCTGGCTGGCCCTGGCGGGCGCGACGCTCACCAAGGGATTGATCGGGCTGGTCGTCCCCGGGCTGATCGGCGTGGCCTATCTGCTGATGACGCGCGACTGGCCGCTGATCCGCCGCATGCACTGGCTACCTGGCCTTGCGCTGTATCTGATCGCCACGGTGCCGTGGTTCGTGATCGTGCAGCAGCGCAACCCCGAGTTCTTCAACTTCTTCTTCATCCACGAGCATTTCCAACGCTTCCTGACTAACGAGCACCATCGCAGCGGCAAGTGGTGGTACTTCATCGCGGTGGGCGCGGCGGGGCTGCTGCCGTGGACGCCGCTGCTGTTTGCGGCCATCGGCCGGCGCATGGGCCGCGCGGCCGACCTGTTTGTCGGCACGCGGCAGTTTGATCTGATGCGCTGGTCGATTGGGTGGGCGGGGATGATCTTCCTGTTCTTCTCGGCATCGAACTCGAAGCTGCCGGGCTATATCGTGCCGGCCTTCCCCGCGTTGGCGATCGTGCTGGCACTGGCGCTGGAGAAGATGCCGACCCGCGCGGTCGCATGGTCGCTGGGCGTCAATCTGCTGATCGCCATCGGGCTATGGTTTGCCGTGCCGATGATCGGCGCCAAGGCCGGCGCCAAGATGCCCGCCGAACAGGTTGCGCTGGCCATGCCGGCGCTGCGCGAGGTGATGGCCATGCTGGCTGCCGGCACGCTGGCCGCTCTCGTGGCGCTGCGCTGGCAGCGGCGCACAGTGGCCGTGATCGTGCTGTCGGTCTCCGCCCTGTTCTGCTGGGACTGCATTCTCAACGCCAGCGAGATCTTCCGCGACGCGCTGTCTGCCCGCGACGTCATCGAAAAGACGCTGAATGCGACGGGCCCGATTCCCGCCGAGACACCGTTCTACTCAGTCGAGTGGCTGGACCAGACCGCCATCTACTACCTCGGTCGGCCGATGACGCTGGTCTCGGGCTTTGACGAGCTGGAAATGGGCGCCGGCCTGGAGCCAAACAAGGTGGTTGCCACCACGGACGCATGGATCAAGCGCTGGACCGACGGGCCACCCGCCTACGCATTCATGCGCCGCACGACGTGGCAGAAGCTGCAGGAAGCGGGCGTGCCGATGCGGCTGGTAGCTGAATCTGCCGACAAGGTGGTGGTGGCGCGGCGGTAAGCCTCTCCAAACCAATCGCATCCCCCAAACAAGAAGGGCCGCAACATCTGCGGCCCTTTTCATTACCTGCGGCGACTGCCGGCACTCACCACGTACAACTGCCGCGCAGGAACGCCCATTCCTCGCATTCATCGCCGCCGGGGCTGACGCAGGTTCCCACTTCAGCGCCGTTGGCGCGCGTGGAAAACTCAAGCTGACCGCCGCGCTGCAGGCAATACGTGGATGCCGGATTCGCCATGCCGGGCGTTGCGCGTGGCGGTTCGGTGTCGCCGGCAGGCGGGGGCGCGTAGGTCGGCGCTGGCTGCATGGCAGGCGACGGTGGCAGCGGAGTAGGCGGCGCGGGTGCGGGCCTCGGCGGCGGGGGCGCGGGTTGGATGATCGTGCGCGGCGGCTCCCACGGAGGCATCGGCGACGAGCAGGCTGCCAGACCCATCGCCAGCACACACGTGGCAACGGCGGCGGTCATGCGGGCCTGGCCAGCATCCTTGACGAGACAGACAGCGCGATTCATGCGTTTCCTCCCGGAGTTCTGGTGAGCGCACGCAACAAGCGTGCTTGCCTCGCTTAGGATAGCTTACGCAATCGCTCGCCCGTATGTCAGTCGGGCGATCGGGCGGTCAAGCCGCCGCAGTCGAGACAGGAAACCGCATGGTGACCCGGAAACCCGGCGATGGCGCGTCCGTGGCCGTTGGCCCGACGGTGAGATCACCGCCCAGATGACGCACCAGGCGATCGACAATCGCCAAGCCGAGCCCGCAATGCGCATTGCCGCCGCGCGCGGGGTCAAGGCGCACAAAGGGCCGCATGACGCGATCAAAGTCGGCAACGGGGATGCCCGCGCCGTGGTCTTCCACCGTCAGCGTGTAGCCGGTCTCGTCCGCCGACGTGCGCACGTTGACAGGCTCGGCGCCATACGCGAACGCGTTGTCGAGCAGGTTGACGACGATGCGCTCCAGATGGGTCGGTTTGAGGCGGAAGCGGTCCCCCGCATGCAGATCGAGCGCGACATGCTTGCCCTGCTCGGCAAACGGCTGCACCAGGCCGCGCAGATGACGGTCGACCGACACCTCGCGCGCCTCGCTGTCGCCGCTTTGCGCGTAGGCGAGAAACTGCTCGACGATGGCCGACATGGATTCGACGTCGCGTTCGATACCCGCGCCGGCTTTCTGGTCGGCCAGCATTTCGGCACGCAGGCGCAGCCGTGACAGCGGCGTCTTCAGGTCGTGCGCAATGCCGGCCAGCATAGTGTTGCGCTCTTCGTCGGCGGCTGACAGGTCAGCGGCCATATGGTTGAACTGGACGGTCAACTGGCGGAGTTCGTACGGGCCGCGCTCCTTGAGCGGCGCCACATAGCGACGCCGGGCCAGTGCACCGGCAGCATCGGCCAGTTCGCGCACGGGGCGCTGGATCTGCCACGCCGCAAACAGCGAGAACGCAATGGCAATCGCCAGCACCACCATCACGCCCGGCACCACGGCCGAAATGGTGGGCGGCGCGTGCACCCACACCAGCGGCATGGCGATCCACTTGTTGCGCTGCGAAAAGCGCACGAACACGCGCGGCGTGGGGCCTGCTTCCAGCCGCAACTGCGTGTCGGATGGCAAGCGGCGCGCAAGCTGTCGCACCAATTCCGCAGACTTGTCCGATGCCGACGACGCGTCGCCCGACGGCGGCTCATCGGTTTCGGTCACGAGATCCGGCAGCTTCACGTGCAGGTGACCATCCATCGCTGCCTGAAAGGCCTGCAACTGGAACGCCATCTGATCTACCGAGGCCTGGAACTGCCGCTCGCGCCGCTCCGCGCGCAGCACGCCCAGCCACGAGAAATGGCTCAGCACGAGCACCACCACGATCAGCACGGCCAGCCGGCCGAACAGCGTGTCGAATCTAGCCCTGAACTTCATTGACCTCTTCCCGCTCGTCCGGCACGAAGGTGTAGCCGCGGCCGCGCACGGTCTGGATGTAGCGCGGACGCTGGGCGTCTTCTTCCAGCACGCGGCGCAGGCGCCAGATCTGCACGTCGATGCCCCGGTCGGACACGCCGCTGCCGGGCCCGTACATCAGCTCGACGATGTGCTCGCGCGTGAGCACCTGCATCGCATGCCCGATCAGCAGCTTGAGCAACGCGAATTCGGTATCGCTGATGGAGAGTGCGCTGTCGCCGCGAAACAGCGTACGCATGCGGAAGTTGAGCTTGAACGGGCCGAAGCTGAAGCTGTCGCGGTCTTCCGGGGCCGAGGCCGGCACGGTCAGGCGGCGGCGCAGCACGGCGTTGATACGGGCCAGCAGCTCGCGCGGCGAGAACGGCTTGCCGAGATAGTCGTCGGCGCCGATCTCCAGGCCGATGATGCGATCGATCTCGTCACTGCGGGCGGTGAGCAGGATGACGGGCACGTCGTCGTTGCGGGCGCGCAGGTCACGCAGGGCCGACAGGCCATCCACCTTGGGCATCATCAGATCGAGCACGACGAGCGCGGGGCGCTCGCGTTCGAGCCGGGCAGCCAGCCCGTCGCCGTCGTGCAGCACGGAAACGGCAAAGCCCTGCTGGGTCAGGTATTCGCGCAGGAGGTCGCGCAGTTCGACGTCGTCATCGACGACCAGGATCTTGGTGCCGCTCATCTGTCTGGTGGAGTGTCTGGTAGACGCAGGAAGGTGTGCTCATGATAGCGACTGTGGCCACCACGAATGGCGCGCACTTTCACCATATTGTTTCGCGCGGTAACACCGCAATGGGTTTGTAATCTCACGTAATAGAACCCGCTGCGCGACTAATTCAGCCCAAAGACGTTGCCTTTAAGCTGCGGTCTGACTGGAACGGGCGCCCGCTATCATGTGCGCTCGTCCCCATATTGCTAAGAACAGGAACGCCAATATGTCCGATCCCAAGGACCAGAAGCCCGGCCAATTTGACGACGCAGGTCGCCGTACGCATGCTGGGAAAGAGACGCCCAACGAGGTGTCTCCGACGCTGCTGCCGCCCCCGCGCGAGGGTGGCAAGCGCCGCCGCTGGGGCATCTGGGTGGTGATCACTCTTCTGGTGCTGATCGGCTACGCGGTCTATCACGCGAAGTATCGCGACGCAGGCGGCCCGGGTGGGCGAGGAGGCGCTGGCGGGCGCGGCGCAGCGATGGCCGGCAAGCCGATGCCGGTGATGGTCGGCACGGCCATCAAGGGCGACATCAACGTGGTGCTGTCGGCGCTGGGCAATGTCACGCCGGTCAACAACGTGACGGTCAAGACACGAGTGGACGGCCAGCTCGTGCGCCTGGCATTCACGGAGGGGCAGACCGTCAAGGCCGGCGACCTGCTCGCAGAGGTCGACCCGCGCACCTATCAGGCGCAGCTCGCCCAGGCGGAAGGTCAGCTAGCGCGCGATCAGGCGCTGCTGCAGAACGCGAAGCTCGACTTGCAGCGCTATCAGACGCTGCTCTCGCAGGATTCAATCTCCAAGCAGCAGGTGGATACGCAGGCCGCGCTGGTGCGTCAGTACGACGGCACGGTCAAGCTGGACCAGGGCAACGTCGACAATGCACGCGTGCAGCTTTCCTATACGCGCATCACGGCGCCGGTGCCTGGCCGGGTTGGCTTGCGGCAGGTGGACCCGGGCAACATCGTGCACGCATCGGACACCAACGGCATCGTGGTCATCACGCAGATCGACCCGATCACGGTCATCTATTCGATTCCCGAAGACAGCCTGCCCAAGGTCATGCCGCGCCTGCAGTCCGGCGACAAGCTGCCGGTGGAAGCGTGGGACCGCGGCCAGACCACGCAGCTCGCGCGCGGCGTGCTCATGACGGTGGACAACACCATCGACAACACCACGGGCACCGTCAAATTGCGTGCGCAGTTCCCGAACCAGAACGCGATGCTGTTCCCCAATCAGTTCGTGAACGTGCGCATGCGGGTGGATACGCTGCGCGACGTGGTGATCGTGCCGGGTGCCGCCATCCAGCGCGGCACGCAGGGCACCTTCGTCTACGTGGTGGGCGACGACAACAAGGTGGCGCTGCGCCTGGTCAAGCTGGGCGTGACCGAAGGTGATCGTGTGTCGGTGGCGCAAGGCCTGCAGCCCGGCGAGCGCGTGGTGATCGACGGTGCCGACAAGCTGCGCGACGGCTCGCCGGTTGAGGTGATCCAGCCGGGAGCCGCCGCCGCAAGCGCCCCCGCCCCCGGCCAAGCCCATCAGGGCGGGCGACATCGCCGTGGCCAGGGCGGTGCTTCAGCACCCGCCGCGAGTGCCCCGGCCGCCAAACCGTAAGCCCTGAGTCGTGCATTGCGTGCACGCGCCTGACGAAGTCTTCTGTTCCGAGCTGGCATGAATCCCTCCCGAATCTTCATCCTCCGGCCCGTGGCGACCACGCTGTTGATGGTCGCCATCCTGCTCTCGGGCCTGGTGGCTTATCGGATGCTGCCGCTCTCTGCGCTGCCCGAAGTCGATTACCCGACCATCCAGGTCACGACGCTGTACCCGGGTGCCAGCCCCGATGTGATGACGTCGTCCATCACCGCACCGCTCGAACGCCAGTTCGGGCAGATGCCGGGCCTGAAACAGATGACGTCATCCAGCTCGGGCGGCGCCTCGGTCATCACGCTGCAGTTTGATCTGTCGCTCTCGCTCGACATTGCCGAGCAGGAAGTACAGGCGGCCATCAACGCGGCCGGCAACCTGCTGCCGAACGACCTGCCGATGCCGCCGATCTACAGCAAGGTGAACCCGGCCGACGCGCCAATCCTTGCGCTGGCGATCACCTCCAACACGATGCCGCTGCCCAAGCTGGAAGACCTCGTCGACACGCGCATCGCGCAAAAGCTGTCGCAGTTGCCCGGCATTGGCCTGGTCAGCATCAGCGGCGGGCAGCGGCCCGCCGTGCGCATCCAGGCCAATACGTCGGCGCTGGCGGCGCTCGGGCTGTCGATCGACGATATCCGCACCGCCATCGGCACCGCCAACGTCAATGGGGCCAAGGGCAGCTTCGACGGCCCGATGCGCGCCTCCACCATCGACGCCAACGACCAGCTCAAGTCGGCCGCCGAGTACAGCAAGATGATCGTCGCCTACAAGAACGGCGCGCCCATCCGCCTGACCGACGTGGCGCAGATCGTTGACGGCGCCGAAAACAGCAAGCTGGCCGCCTGGTCCAACACCACCCCCGCCATCATCCTGAACGTGCAACGCCAGCCTGGCGCCAACGTGATCGAGGTGGTCAACCGTGCCAAGGCGCTGCTGCCACAGTTGAAGGAAACGCTGCCCGGCAACGTAGAGGTATCGCTGCTGACCGACCGCACCACGACGATCCGCGCCTCGGTATCGGATGTGCAGTTCGAACTGATGCTGGCGGTGGCGCTGGTCGTGATGGTGATCTTCCTGTTCCTGCGCAACGTGCCGGCCACGGTCATTCCGGCGGTGGCGGTGCCGTTGTCGCTGGTCGGTACGTTCGGCGTGATGTACCTGGCAGGCTTTTCGATCAACAACCTCACGCTGATGGCGCTGACCATCGCCACCGGCTTCGTGGTGGACGATGCGATCGTCATGATCGAAAACATCGCGCGCTACATCGAAGAGGGTGACCCGCCGATGGAAGCCGCGCTCAAGGGGTCCAAGCAGATCGGGTTCACCATCATCTCGCTCACGTTCTCGCTCATCGCGGTGCTGATTCCGCTGCTGTTCATGGGCGATGTGGTGGGGCGGCTGTTCCGCGAGTTCGCCATCACGTTGGCGGTATCGATCCTGATCTCGGCCGTGGTGTCGCTCACGCTCACGCCGATGATGTGCGCACGCTTGCTCAAGCACATTCCCGAAGCCGAGCAATCGCGCTTCTATCACGCTGCGGGCGCGTTCTTCGACAACGTCATCGCGCGGTACGGCCGCATGCTGCAATGGGTGCTTGACCGGCAGAAGACGACGCTGCTGGTGGCCATCGGCACGCTGGTGCTGACGGGGCTGCTGTATGTGGTGGTGCCCAAAGGCTTCTTCCCGGTGCAGGATACGGGCGTGATCCAGGGCATTTCGGATGCGTCGCAGTCGATTTCGTTCTCGGCCATGGCGGAGCGGCAGCAGAAGCTGGCCGAGGTGGTGCTGAAAGACCCGGCGGTGGAGAGCCTGTCGTCGTTCATCGGCGTGGATGGCGTGAACACGACGCTCAACAGCGGGCGCATGCTGATCAACCTCAAGCCGAAGGATGAACGCGACGCCGATGCCACCGAGATCATTCAGCGCCTGCAGCCCGAGCTGGCCAAGGTGGCCGGTATCTCGCTGTACATGCAGCCGGTGCAGGATCTGACGATTGAAGACCGCGTCAGCCGCACGCAGTACCAATTCACGGTGGAAGACCCGGACCCGAACAACCTATCGAAGTGGGTGCCCAAACTGGTTGAACGCCTGCAGCAGACCCGCAAGCTGCGCGACGTGGCGAGCGACCTGCAGGACAACGGCCTGCGCGCCTACGTGCAGGTCGACCGCGACAAGGCGGCCGTGTACGGCATCACGATGGCGGCGGTCGACAGCGTGCTGTACAGCGCCTACGGCCAGCGCCTGATTTCGACCATCTTCACGCAATCGAACCAGTACCGCGTGGTGCTCGAAACGGACCCGAAGATGCAGTTGGGGCCGCAATCGCTGTATGACCTGCACGTGGCATCGAGCAGCGGCCAGCAGATTCCCTTGGGCGCGTTTGCCACGGTGGTGGAACAGCCGGGCTCGCTCGTGGTGAACCATCAGGGCCAATTTCCGGCGGCAACCATCTCGTTCAACCTGGCGCCGCGTGCCTCGCTGGGCGCGGCGGTCGACACCATCAATGCGGTCGAAGAGGAAATCGGCCTGCCGGCCAGCATGCAGACCAGTTTCCAGGGCGCAGCGCTGGCGTTCCGAGCGTCGCTTTCGAACCAGTTGTGGCTGATCCTTGCGGCCGTCATCACGATGTACATCGTGCTGGGCGTGTTGTATGAAAGCACGATCCACCCGGTGACGATCCTGTCTACGCTGCCGTCGGCCGGCGTGGGCGCCCTGCTCTCGCTGCTGGTGTCGGGCAAGGACATGGGCATCATCGCCATCATCGGGATCATCCTGCTGATCGGTATCGTCAAAAAGAACGCGATCATGATGATCGACTTCGCGCTGGAGGCCGAGCGTGAGCAGGGCATGGTTCCGCGCGACGCCATCTACCAGGCGTGTCTGCTGCGCTTCCGCCCGATTCTGATGACGACCATGGCCGCCCTGCTGGGTGCGCTGCCGCTGATGCTGGGCACAGGCGTGGGCTCCGAGCTGCGCCAGCCGCTAGGGATCACGATGGTGGGTGGCCTGCTGGTCAGCCAGGTGCTGACGCTGTTCACCACGCCGGTCATCTATCTGGCCTTCGACAGCCTGGGCGGACGCCTGCGTGACTGGCGCGCGCGCCGCGCCGCCCGACGCCACGGTGCCGCCGGCGCCAACCAATCTGGCGGGCAACGATGAACCTGTCCGCCACCTTCATCGCGCGGCCGGTCGCCACGGCGCTGCTGACCATTGGCGTGGCGTTGGCCGGTATCGCGGCGTTCCGCCTGCTGCCGGTGTCCCCGCTGCCGCAGGTCGATTTTCCGACCATCTCGGTCAACGCTTCGCTGCCGGGCGCCAGCCCCGAGACCATGGCGGCTACCGTCGCGACGCCGCTGGAGCGCTCGCTCGGCCGCATCGCGGGCATTACCGAGATGACCTCGTCCAGCTCGCTCGGCTCGTCGCGGATCACGCTGCAGTTCGATCTGTCGCGCGACATCGACGGCGCCGCGCGCGACGTGCAGGCTGCCATCAATGCTTCGCGCAGCCTGCTGCCTTCGGGCCTGCCGAGCAACCCGACGTATCGCAAGGTCAATCCGGCCGATGCGCCGATCATGATCGTGGGGCTGACGTCCGACACCAAGTCGCGCGGCGAGTTGTACGACGCGGCCTCAACCATCCTTGCGCAGAAGCTGTCGCAGATCAACGGCGTGGGCCAGGTCTCCATCGGCGGAGCTTCGCTGCCGGCAGTGCGGGTCGAGCTGAACCCGATGGCGCTGAACAAGTACGGCATCTCGATGGAGACCGTGCGCACCGTCATCACCAGCACGAACGCGAACAAGCCCAAGGGCATGATGGAATCGGGCGACCGCGTCTGGACCATTTACGCCAACGACCAGGCAAAGAAGGCCGTCGAATACCAGTCGCTCATCATCGCCTGGCGCAAAGGGTCGCCGGTGCGGCTGGCCGACGTGGCAGAAGTGACTGACAGCGTGCAGGACATCCGCAACTACGGCTCGGCCAACGGCAAGCCCTCGGTGCTGCTCATCATCAGCCGGCAACCGGGCGCCAACATCATCGACACGGTCGACCGCATCAACGACGTGCTGCCGTACCTGCGCAACACCATTCCCGCGCAGATCAACCTCGATGTGATGATGGACCGCACGCCCACCATCCGCGCCTCGCTCAAGGATGTAGAGCGCACGCTGGTGCTGTCGATCGCGCTGGTGATCATGGTGGTGTTCCTGTTCCTGCGCAACGTGCGGGCGACGCTCATTCCGAGCGTGGCGGTGCCGGTCTCGCTGATCGGCACATTCGGGGTGATGTACCTGTGCGGCTACAGCCTCGACAACCTCTCGCTGATGGCGTTGACGGTGGCGACAGGCTTTGTCGTGGACGACGCCATCGTGGTGCTCGAGAACGTTTCGCGCCACATCGAGAACGGCATGCGGCCCATGCAGGCGGCGCTCAAGGGTGCGCGCGAGGTCGGCTTCACGGTGGTGTCGATGAGCTTTTCGCTGATCGCCGTGTTCATTCCGCTACTGATGATGGGCGGCATCGTGGGCCGGCTGTTCCGGGAGTTTGCGGTGACGCTGTCGGTGGCTATCCTGGTATCGCTGGTGGTATCCCTCACCACCACGCCGATGATGTGCGCGCGCTTGCTCAAGCCCGCCGCCGAGGAAGAACACGGCTGGTTTCACCGCAAGACCGAAGGCTTCTTCACCTTCCTGCTCGACCTCTACCGCAACTCGCTGGCATGGGCGCTGCGGCACAGTTGGTTGACGCTGCTGATCCTGCTGGCCACGGTGTGCCTGAACGTCTACCTGTACATCATCGTGCCCAAGGGGTTCTTCCCGCAGCAGGACACCGGCCGGGTGATCGGTTTCATCCAGGCGGACCAGTCGATCTCGTTCCAGGCGATGCGCACCAAGCTGACCGACTTCATCACCATCGTTCGGCAAGACCCTGCGGTGGAGAACGTGGTGGGCTTTACGGGCG
The DNA here is from genome assembly GCF_002256165.1 of Ralstonia sp. PBBBR1. Taxonomy (NCBI): domain Bacteria; kingdom Pseudomonadati; phylum Pseudomonadota; class Betaproteobacteria; order Burkholderiales; family Burkholderiaceae; genus Ralstonia; species Ralstonia sp. PBBBR1. Next base: position 189,019 of record NZ_NKIL01000005.1, read on the forward strand.
GCAGTCAGCGCAATACCGGGCAGATGTTCATTCAGCTCAAGCCGCTGGCCGAGCGCAGGATGTCCGCCGACCAGATCATCAACCGGCTGCGCGGCAAGCTGGCGGGTGAACCCGGCGCGAGCCTGTTCCTGCAATCGGTGCAGGACATCCGGGTCGGCGGTCGGGCCAGCAACGCGCAGTACCAATACACACTGCAGGCCGACGACCTGAACGAGCTGCGCGCGTGGGACCCGAAGATCAAGCAGGCGCTCACGCAGGTGAAATCGCTGACGGACGTCAACACTGATACGCAGGACAAGGGCCTGCAGACGTCGCTCGTCATCGACCGCGACAAGGCCAAATCGCTCGGCATCAACCCGAGCGATATCGACAACGCCCTGAACAACGCGTTCGGGCAGCGCCAGGTATCGACCATCTACAACCCGCTCAACCAATACCGCGTTGTGATGGAAGCGGCGCCGCAGTACTGGCAGAACCCCGACGGTCTGCGTGACATTTACATCATCACCTCGACGGGTGCGCAGGTACCGCTGTCGACCTTCTCGCACTACGAGCCCACCAACACGGCGCTGGCGGTCAACCACCAGGGGCAGTTTGCGGCAAGCACGATCTCGTTCAACCTCGCGCCGGGGGCATCGCTGTCCGGTGCAACGCAGGACATCCAGGACGCGATGAACCGCATCGGCGTGCCGTCCTCCGTGCATGGAAGCTTCCAGGGCACCGCGAAGGCGTTCCAGGATTCGCTCTCGAGTCAGCCGGTGCTGATCCTGTTTGCGCTCATCACCATCTACATCGTGCTGGGCGTGCTGTATGAGAGCTACGTCCACCCGATCACGATTCTCTCTACGCTGCCCTCGGCCGGTGTGGGGGCGCTGCTGGCACTGATCATTACCGACACGGACTTTTCGATCATCGCGCTGATCGGCGTGATTCTGCTCATCGGCATCGTCAAGAAGAACGCCATCATGATGATCGACTTCGCGCTGGAGGCGGAGCGCAGCCAGGGCATGAGCCCGGCGGATGCAATCTTCCACGCCTGCGTGCTGCGCTTCCGGCCGATCTTGATGACGACGATGGCGGCGCTGCTGGGCGCCCTGCCCCTGGCGCTGGGCCACGGCGACGGCGCGGAGCTGCGTACGCCGCTGGGCATCTCCATTGTCGGCGGGCTGCTGGTCAGCCAGATCCTTACGCTCTACACCACGCCGGTGGTCTACCTGGCGCTCGACCGGCTGCGCCTGCGCCGCGCCGGCCGCAGCAAGGACGCACCGCTGCCCGCATTGGATTCGCAAGGAAGCTGAACATGACAAGAGGCACTCAAGCCCTCCGTACCTCGTTGCTCGCGCTGGCCGCGTGCGCACTCGTCTCCGCCTGCGCGGTCGGGCCCGATTACAAGCGCCCCGATGCCGAAGTGCCGCAGCAATACAAGGAAGCCGGCGACTGGAAAGTCGCCGATCCGAGCGACGCCATTGCCCGCGGCAAGTGGTGGGAGATCTTCAACGACCCGCAACTGAACGCGCTGGAAGAACAAGTGGCCGCCGCCAATCAGAACATCCTGGTGGCCGAGGCGCAGTACCGCCAGGCCCAGGCGCTGGTGCAATCGGCACAGGCTTCGTTCTTCCCGACGCTGGGTGCCAATGCGTCAGCCACGCGCAGCCGTTCAGTGCGCACGTCGGTCAACCCGGATGGCAGCCTGTCGACCGGCAACCCAAGCCTGCTCAATTCGCAGAGCCTGTCGCTCAACGCCAGTTGGGAACTGGACCTGTGGGGCCGCATCCGCCGGACGGTTGAGTCGAACAAGGCGAGCGCGCAAGCCAGCGCAGGCGACTTATCGTCCGCTTTGCTGTCGGCACAGGCGACGCTTGCGCAGAATTATTTTCAATTGCGTGTCACGGATACCCAGAAAGCCGTCTTGCAACGCACGGTGGCGAACTACGAGCGCTTCCTGAAACTCACGCAAAACCAGTACGCCGTGGGCGTGGCGCAGCGTTCCGACGTGCTGACCGCGCAGACGCAACTCAAGCAGTCGCAGGCGCTGCTGCTGGATACCGAAGTCACGCGGGCGCAGCTTGAGCACGCCATTGCGGTGCTGATCGGCAAACCGCCGGCGGAGTTCTCGCTGGCCCCAGCCACTGCTGCGAGCGCCGCCGACCTGCCGGCCCTGCCTGCCATTCCGCTGGAAGTGCCATCGGCCGTGCTGGAGCGCCGTCCCGACATCGCCGCCGCCGAGCGCCGCATGGCCGCTGCCAACGCGCAGATCGGCGTGGCCAAGGCCGCGTACTTCCCGACGCTTACGCTGGGTGCCTCGGCCGGCCTGGCGGCCAACACGCTCACGCGCCTGGCAACACTGCCCAGCCGCGTCTGGTCGATCGGCCCAACCCTGGCAGCCACGCTGTTTGATGGCGGCGCGCGTGCAGCCGCCGTCGACAAGGCCGGCGCTGCTTACGATGCATCGGTCGCAACGTACCGCCAGACCGTGCTCGGTGCATTCCAGGATGTCGAAGACAACCTCGCCGCGCTGCGCTGGCAAACGCAGGAATTTGGTACACAGGCCGATGCCGTCAAGGCCGCGCAGGAAGCCGCGCAGCTCAACCTGAACCGCTATCGCGCAGGCACGGTGAGCTTCCTGGAAGTCATCACTGCACAAGCCACGGCCTACAGCGCCGAGCGCACGCTGCTCACGCTGCAGGGCAAGCAGTATTCGGCAGCGGTGCTGCTGGTGAAGGCGCTGGGCGGTGGCTGGCACGGCGAAGTACCGGTGGTCGGCAAGGCAGCGCTGCAGCCGGCATCCACGCCAGCCGCGCAATAACCCTTCTCTTAGTGCCGGTGGCCGCCAACGTTTCGCCACCGGCAATGTCCCCTTGTGCGTAAGGCCGCACGCAGTCGGATAGTTCCCCCTATAATCGACAGAATTTATTTCAGACCGCCCCGATCATCAGGGCCGGCTGATGCAGCACCAGGCGCGCAAATTGCGTCGCCCGATGCCTTGCAAGCCCGCTCGGTGCCATCCAGACGGTCTGTTTGCCTGCCACCACGTCCGCCGCGCGCGTGGTTGCCGACGCAGTTGCCCCGATTCACGCGCGCCGCTCAACTGATTCTGCTCTCTCTGATGATCCGATCCGCGCTTCCCCGTTCCGCCAAGCTGCTGGCCGCCGCCCTGGGCGCCGCCACGCTGTTTGCTGCCCTGCCCGCTCAGGCTGACCCGTCCGTGCGCGCCATCTACGGCAAAGACAACAAGCACGGCATCGAGAAATACGGCGTCGACCTGGATTTCGACTCGGGCTTCCACTGGGGCAACCCGGAAGGCTGGTTCGTGAATCTGGATTGGGAAGTCGCGCTGGGCCAATGGCGCTCGACCAAGGGCACCAACCGCCAAAACATCACCGAATTCGGCGTGACGCCGCTATTCCGCCTTGAAAAGCGCGGCGGTTCGTGGGTACCGTTCATCGAAGCTGGTGTCGGCCCGCGCTTGCTGTCGCACGTCAGCACGTCCAATGAACACTATTTCAGCACGGCCTTCCAGTTCTCCGACATGATTGGCGTGGGCGTGGCCTTTGGCAGCAAGCAGCAATTCCAGATGGGCTACCGCTTCGAACACCTGTCGAACGCGTCGATCAAGCGCCCGAACCCCGGCACCGATCTGAACGAGCTGTACTTGCGGTACACGTTCTAAGACCTGAGCGTTTGCAACGCTTGAAGAAAGACGGCCTGCCTTGCGGCGGGCCGTTTTGTTTTAGCGCGCAGTAATGGACTAGCGGGCGTCGGCTTCGCCGTCGAGATCGCGATCGCGCGATCGCATGCCCATCAGCCGCTCGTAGTTGAGCGATGCATGGAAACCCAGGCCGTTGCCACCGGCACGCTTGACTTCATACATCGCCGCGTCGGCATTGCGGATGAGCGTCTGCGCATCACGCCCGTCGGTTGGGTACAACGCCACGCCAGCACTCACGCCCATCGACAGCACGTGGCCTTCCACACGGAAGGGCGTCTGCAATTGTTCGATCAGACGCTCCACAGTTTGCGTCACATCGTCGCGCGTGGCGCAATGCGTGAGGACGGCGACAAATTCATCGCCGCCCAGGCGCGCCACCGTGTCGGAAGCGCGCAGCCCGCTACGCAACCGCATCGCCGTGGCCTTCAGGACGAGATCACCCACCGCGTGGCCGTACTCATCGTTGACGGGCTTGAAGCGATCGAGATCAATGAACACCACGGCAACCTGCCCGCGCGCGCGACGCGCCGCCTGAATGGCAACGAACAGGCGATCGCGAAGCAAACGTGCATTGGGCAAGTCCGTCAGCGGATCATGCAACGCGAGGTGGTGCGCCTGGTCCAGCGCCGTGCGCCGCTTTGTCACGTCGAGCAGCGTGCCGCTCACGCGCGTGGCCATGCCGCGGGCATCACGCTCGGTCACGCGCCCGCGCGCAGCCACCCAGATCCATTGGCCATGGCGCGCGCGCATGCGCTGCTCGATTTCAAAGCTGTCGGCATCACCGCGCATATGGCGATAGATGCGCCGCGCGCTCAATGCGGCGTCCTGCGGATGCACCATTGCGAACCACGCATCCGGATCGTTGGACAGATCGGTCGGCTCGTAGCCGAGCATGTCGGCCGTCCGGCGGTTGAACGACACATGCCGTGCACGCGTGGACCAGTCGAACGTACCCAGCCCGGCGCCGTCCAGCACATAGGCCAGCCGTTGCTCCGACGCGCGCAGCGATTCCAGCGCCAGGCGCCGCGCGGTCACATCCTGCATCTGCACGACGAGGTGCTGGTTGCCGTGATCGTGCGCCACCGCCACGTCGGTCTGCACCCAGACGGTGGTGCCGTCTTGACGGACCAGGCGCGTTTCCATCGACAGCGCATCGCGCTGGCCGGTGAGCAGCAACTCGATGCCGTGTCGCGTGCGTTCAGTGTGATCGGGGTGGCACAGGTCGAACAGATCGCGCGTGCGCAGCGCCTGTGCTTCGTGACCGGTCAGCGCGCACAGCGCTCGGTTCACGTCGAGGAAGCGACCCTCCGGCGCGCACAGGCCGATTCCTATCGGCGAATGTTCGATCGCAGCCTTGTACAAGTGGTCGTCCTCAAGCATGGCGATGCTGTTTCGCGAATGCGGCAGTCCCGGGGGTGGTTGATGTGGTGGCCATCGCGCCGCCGGGAACCCTATGACGCAATGGTCGCGTCGGGGCGCGCGGTGGCCGTTGGCGTGATCCCCGTAACCGGTCTCGTGGTCTGCGTGGACCAGTTGGCAGCTGGCACTGACAGACCTTGGTGCGTTGCAAGCGCACGAATCGAGGCGGACTATAGAAGCCGCGAGTTAACGGGGCAATCCCTTCCCGCGAGGGGACATGGACCGCGAGCGCGCTTTGGGTCCCCTCGTGCGCGAGACGACGCGAAGGAAACGCGCCCCGCGTCATTCCCGTCTGCGTTTGTCGACGTCGATTGTCGACTCTTGCCCAGCGTCGCCGGACACCTCACAACTGTACACCGTCCCCCCGCCGCGAAGCAGCTAGCCGTTCGGTTAGGTCGCGCAGACGCCGCCGGCACGCAATCGTTTGCCACACCGGCGGGTCGCAATTTCCACATTGTGAATGTCTTAAGGTGAAAACAAGGCCCCAACCTCATCCGGAAGGACGAAACGCGAAAACGGGCGGCTCCGTTACTATTCTTCAATATCGCTTCAGGGGGGCGAATTCAAACACGGCGAGCCGCGGCAACAACGCACGCGGTTGTGGGAGGTCGTATGGAATTGAGCTTTGTCGCCCCCGGCACGCAGACGCATCGGTATGCGCTCAAGCTAGCGGGCCTGCCCGAAGGTACCGAGCCCGGAACGACGCCAGTCGATCCAGCTTGGGTGGACGATGCCCTTACCGCCGCAGTGCGCGTGTTCGACGCGCACCGCGTGCACTTTGCCGACGCCTATTTCGCCTATCGCGCACGTGAAACGGCGCAGCATCCCAAGCGCACCGCCGGCAAGACCTCAATTGCCCGCGTTGCCGGCGATCTCCACGACGATACGCCGCTGCTCGCGGATACGTTTGCGATTGCGCAATTGGCGGCACTTGTCTCGCTGGAGGCGTCCGGCGTGGCCGATGTGATCGACATTCACCTGGTGGTGGAGCGCCTGCGGGACGATGCCCCCGTCCCGCCCGCTGACGGCATTGGCGACGTGACCTTCGCTACGGAAACTGGCGCCGGCGTGCAGAGCGCGGCCAGCCGGCATTAACGCGCACGGCAGCGCCTCAGGGCCCGTTGTGCGTGGGCCGTGCCGGCACGATGGTCGGTTGCGGCTCCGTTGGCGTGCCGACGGCATCGGCGTCACGAAACGTCCAGTACCGGTGCACCAGGAAGTTGAAGATGGCCGTGATGGACGAGGCGAACACCTGCGCAATCAGGTAATACAAACCGATCCCCAGGCCGACGGCCATGATGCTCGCGTTGCACCCCAACGCTAGAAAGGCCACCAGGCCGAAGCGCACCATCGCGCCGATGTGCCCACGTGTGCTGTTGAAGACGGCCTGCCGGCTGATGAAGTAGTTGAGCGTGGCACCGATCACGCTGCCCGCCACCGACGCCCGCCACGGCGAGACCCCCACCTGCACGAGCCCGAACAGCACCACATAGTGCGCCAGCGTTGCACCGCCGCCGATGACGACATAGCGAGCAAATTGCTCCACCGCCGCCCAGAAATGCCGCCGAGACGTCATGCGCGTGCCCACCCCATCCACTTTGGAACCGACATTGTGCTCGATCATGGCTCCCGGGCTGCAACTCGCGTGCCACCGACCCTGCACAATAAAGTGCGCTTAAAGTTGTGCAACATTTGGCCGTATAGAAACGTGGGGCCCTGCGCGGCTGTTGGCTCCCCATTGCCATGCTCGAACTTCAACCTCTCGACATTCCGCTTGCGATTCCCCTGCCGTGGCCGATGCTTGACGCCGACGGGCAGTTGCTCGTCCCGAAGGGCGACGTCATCCACTCGCCGGAGGAGATCGACCTGCTGTGCACGCTGCACCGCCCGCATCGGCTGGCGGACGGCACGCCCGCGCCTGCACCGGCGTTTGCAAACACGCAGTTCCCGAACACGATGTTCCCGGACATGGGCGACGACCCTGACGGTGAACGCACGATCGCCATGGAACTGCTGGGCCTGCGCCCCGGCGGCATGCTGACCGTGCGCCTGACCGCAGGCGCCGGCCAGACCAAGGGTGCCGCGCGCGTGATGGGCTACAGCCCGCAGCGCCATCTGCTCATCACCATGCCCACCGACAGCGGCCGCACCGTCATGCCGGTCAAGGACGAACTGGTGGAAGTCCACGCTTTCTCGGGCGAGGGCATCGCCAGCTTCGAATGCACGGTGATGGCGGTGTGCCGCATCCCGTTCGAATACGTCGTGTTGTCGCCGCCGCGGCGGATCAAGAACCGCGCGTTGCGCAAATCGCTGCGCGTGCGCGCCAACGTGGTCGGCAAGATGCTGGTGAGCGGCGACCCGCCACGCATGATCCATATCTCCGACATCAGCACCACGGGCGCGTCGTTCCGCTCGGCGCATCGGCTGGAAGTGAGCGGCGCACCGGCGCGTCTGCGCTTCCGGGTGAAAACGCGCGACTACCATTCCGAACTGGTGGCTGCTGCGCTGGTGCGCAGTGAAAAACCGGCCGACCTGCCCAACGTGTATCAATATGGCGTGGAATTCGTCGAGTTGGTCGCCGCCCAAAAGATGCTGCTGCAGTGCTTTATCTATGAACAGTTGCTTTGGGGTGGGCAGCGCATGGTGTAACGTGGAAACAGAACTGATATTCGTATCTTTTTTATCAGAATTAATTACCGTTAAACGTTAAAGGCGTTCGCCTGATCCACGCGAAAAGATGCTGGGAAACGGCCATCATGGCTGCCTTTAGGCTTATGATGCCGCAGGCTTACCTGTGACAAAGCATTACAATTGACGGCGCCCCGAGCGCACGCATTTCCGTTTTAAAGGTATTTGCAGGACGATCCCCATTTATGAGCCGCGCAAGGTCTGCCGCGCCATCGAGTCTGGATCCCATCTCCGGATTGCCCGACCGCGGGCGATTCGTCCAACTGCTGGCTGCCATGCCTCAGCCCGCACGCCAGGATGCAATCGGCGCCCTGCTGCTGATCGGCTTCGACCATTTTGCCGAGGCGACCAACACGCTCGGGCCCTTGGCAGCACGGGAGGTCATCGCCGAATGTGCATCGCGGCTTGAGGCGCTGAGCGTGCCCGCCGCGGATGGCAACGCACCCATCGTCGGGCGCATCGGCCCCGAGACTTTTGCCGTTGCCTGCGCAGACTTCGTCTCGGCACAGGATGTACACGATCTGGCGCGGCGGATTTCTGCGGCACTCACGCGACCTTTCATCACGCATGGTTACGAGCTGGTCTGCTCTTGCAGCATCGGCATGACGCTTTTCGAGGGCATGCCCTCCGATGCGGCACGGCTGATTGAACAGGCCGACCGGGCGCTCTATGGTGTTCAGCACGGTGCCGAACCCAGCCCCGCGCTGTATGCCCCGGCGGCCATGCCCCCAGGCACGGGCACCAACGTCGCCCGCGCCGACGGATACGACGCCATCGCCGAGCACCCGCGCCTGGCCGCCCAACTGCGCCACGCGCTTGCACGCCGCCAGTTCAGCCTGAACCTGCAGCCACAACTGAGCCTGACCGACGGACGGATCGTCGGCTACGAATTCTTGCTGCGCTGGAGCTCACCCGAGCTGGGGGGCGTGGCACCGGCGGATTTTCTGCCGATCCTGGAGCAGACCGGCGACATTCGCGAGGTGGGCCACTGGGTGCTCGACAGCGCCGCCCAGATGCTGGCCGGACTGCTGCGCGAAGAATCCGAGCGCGCAGGACGCAACAGCCGGCATCAGCCGGGCGTGCATGCAGCCGTCAACCTGTCGGTTGCGCAGCTGCTCGATCCGCAATTGAGCGACGTCGTGCGCGACATTGCCGCGCGCCACGCGGTGCCGACCACCCGGCTTGTCTTCGAGATATCGGAACACACGCTGCACCGTGCCAACGGCTCGGCGCAGAAAGCGGTGGAAGCCCTGCACGCGTGCGGCGCGCGCGTGGCGGTGGAAGACTTTGGAGCCACCGCGCACAGCCTCGATTGCCTGGCAACGTTCCGGCCCGATCAGGTCAAGCTCGACCAGGCGATCGTCAACGCAGTGACCAACGCGAGCGATCACGCGGTGCTGCAACGCCTGGTGACTGCCGCGCATGGTGCGGGCGTGCCCGTCATCGCCACGCGCGTGGAAACCGCCGCACAGCTCCATGCCTTGCGGGCCTGCCGGTGCGACGTGATCCAGGGCTATTTGCTCTCGCAACCGTTTCCTGCCCGCTGGATCGACGACACACAAGACGTGATTGCCGAGCGCGCGCGCGATCTGATGCCGTAAAGGAAAACGCCCTCCCGCCTGTCAGGCGGAAGGGCATTGGTGTTGGCGCGTGCTTCTTATGCGTGCTCGACGCGGAAGACCGCCACCGCGCTGCGCAGCGCCTCCGCCTGTTCTTCCAGCGATTCCGCCGCCGCAGCGGCCTGTTCGACCAACGCCGCATTCTGCTGCGTCACCTGATCCATCTGCGTGACGGCCTGGTTGACCTGCTCGATGCCGCTGCTCTGTTCTTCCGACGCAGCGCTGATCTCGCCCATGATGTCGGTCACGCGGCGCACGGCCACCACCACCTCGTCGATCACCGTGCCGGCTTCGGCCACCAGGGTCGACCCGTTCTGCACGCGGCCCACCGAATCGCCGATCAGCTCCTTGATCTCCTTGGCCGCCGTGGCGCTGCGCTGTGCCAGGCTGCGCACTTCACCTGCCACCACGGCAAAGCCACGGCCCTGCTCACCTGCACGGGCGGCTTCCACCGCCGCATTCAGCGCCAGGATGTTCGTCTGAAAGGCGATGCCTTCAATCACGCCAATGATGTCCGCAATCTTGCGGCTGCTTTCGTTGATGCCGGCCATCGTGTCCACCACGCGGCCGACGACTTCTCCGCCTTTGACGGCGATGTCCGACGCGCTGACTGCCAGCGTGCTCGCCTGACGCGCGTTGTCGGCGTTCTGCTTCACGATGCTGGTCAGCTCTTCCATGCTCGACGCCGTTTCTTCCAGCGACGAGGCCTGCTGCTCAGTGCGCTGCGAGAGGTCCGCATTGCCGGCTGCAATCTGCTTGGTGGCGCTGGCGATCGAATCCGATCCCGTGCGCACTTGCCCGATAATCTGCTGCAGGCTCGTTTGCATGGACGACACCGCGTGCATGAGGCGAGCGGTCTCGTCGCGCCGGCCAGCGGTGGTCTGGCCTTCCATTCGGGTGGCGAGGTCGCCGGAGGCCATGCGCTCGAACATCTGAATGGCGCGCTCCAGCGGACGCACCACGGTGCGGCCGAGTACGCCACGCGCCACCACCGACAGTACCAGCGCGGCGGCCAGCAAGCCACCCGAGATCCAGATGCTCATCGCATAGCGCGATTGGGAATGGTCAAAGCGTTGCTGGCCGTACTTGAAGCGCGCCCCGACCAGCGGCCCGAGCGCCGTGTCGTAATCGACGAAGAGCTTCGGCACCAGGTTCGTGTTCAGCTCACGGTACGTGGTGAGGTCGCTGCGCTCCAGCGCGGCAATGGCCGGCTCCAGCGCGGTCTTGACGAACTTGGTGCGGGCGGCGTCGGCGGCTTGCAGCTGGGCGCGGTCGGCCTCCGGAATGGGCAGCTTCATGAACTGGGCCCAGGCGTCGTTGGCCGAGTTGACCATGGTGTGCGCATCGGCCAGCAGCTTCTTGAGTTCTTCCGGCGACGAGACCGAATCGAAATTGGTCAGGTGGATGCGCGCCCACAGCAGGTTGATGGTGTCTTTGGCCAGCAGGTCCAACCCCTTGGCGTCTTCCAGATACACCGCGCGCAAATCGTCATTGGTCGCCCGGCCGGTGGTGATACCCGCGAAGCCCACCAGGGCAATCATCACTGCAAATACCGCGACCAGAAACGTCAGCCGCGTGCGAATGCTTGTGTCCATCCACTTCCACATGTGTTTTTCTCCTGCATGGTTGGGCCGTGCGGCGCCGAGATCCCGTCCCTGCGCCCCTCTTCAGGCACCCTGTTCACTCCCAAAGGTGCTAACGGCAGCGGACGGCAGAAGTAGAGGGCTGCGCCCCGAATGTCCGGGATGCGCCGCAAGTGATATGCAAGAAGGCAAAAAAGATGCGGCCGACGCACCCCCGGTGCGCGGGGTCGCACTAAAATGCGGATTGCGCCACCGCTGGGGTGGCAATCACGCGAACATCGTGCGGGATACCGCACGGCTCACAAGGGGATCGAGATGAAGAAACTGATCGCACTGCTGGCCCTGGGCTGCGCCGTTCTGGCTGGCTGCAACACGATGGCGGGCATGGGCAAGGACCTCCAGACCGGTGGCCAGAAGCTGGAAAACGCGGCTGACAACACCAAGCAGAAGATGTAATGAAGCGAGGGCCGGGAAAACCCTGGCCTGAGTCAGGAAACGCCGCAACTTCGCGGCGTTTTTCTTTTGGAGCCGCTTACAGCAGTTCTTCCGGAGTCAATGGCGCCAGCATCTGGATCCACGTCCGGCGGCCCAGGCCCACCTCCGGCTCGTGATCGACGACGACCTCCTTGCCGTTCTCGTGCGTGGTCCAGCGCAAGTGGCCATCATCCTTGGTCACCCGGTAGGCACTGTCGCGCACCGAGTCGTCAAACAGCCGGGCTACCGCCTCCGACAGCACCGGACTGCGGATGATCAACCCGGTTTCCGTGTTCAGTCCGATAGAGCGCGGGTCGATGTTCATCGAGCCGACAAACAGCGTGCTGCGGTCCACCACGATCGATTTCACATGCAGGCTCGCCTGCGACGAACGAAAAGTGCCGATCATCTTCGGGCGATCGCCCAGGGTCGGGCGCAGCTCGTACAGTTCAACACCGTCGTCGACCAGCTCGCCACGATATTTCGCATAGCCCACATGCACGATGGGTGCGTCGGTCGCCGCCAGCGAGTTGGTCAGCACACGCAGGCGCACGCCGCGATCCTGCATGCGCTTGGCCACCTCGACGCCGCGCTTGCCGGGCACGAAGTACGGCGAGATCAGCACCACCTCGCGCTCGGCCTCGTCAATCAGACGCAGGAGCGTCTGGGCAAGGCGCTCGCCACCAGGTTCCACGTCATCACCCGACACCTTGGCCGGACGATCGACGATCACCTGCGCGGGCGCCCACTCCAGGCGCAGGCGGCCACGGGCGATCTGGTCGGCCAGGAACCAGTCGCGCGGGGCAGGCTTGAGCGGCAGGCGCTGCTCCGGCGCCGGGCTGGCGAGATCGGTCTGGTCGGATGCCGGCTTGGCAGAACCGGACCCCATGTCGACCGGCCGGGTCGGCACGTCGATCTGCTGCGGCGGCCCTTCCGGCCGATGCGGCATCGTCACCGGCGGCGGATAGTTGCCGTCCTTCGGCTCGGGTGGATGCGCCGTGCTCGGCTCGGGCGCCAGCGCCTGCACCGGATAGGCGAATTCGCTGTTCCAGTACGCATCGAATGCCGACGATAACTGGCGCACCGCCGGCCCGGCAGCCAGCACGTCCAGATCGACGAAGTTGGTGGTCTGGTTCTGCGTGAAATACTCGGCGCCCAGATTGCGCCCGCCCGTCACGGCCAGCGCGTTGTCGGCAATGAAGGCCTTGTTGTGCATGCGCCGGTTGACGCGGCGGAACTCAGCCGCACCGCTCAGGTACCGTGTAACGTTCGACATGCGCCCGCCAGGAAAGGGGTTGAACAGCCGTACGTCGATGTTCTTGTGCGACGAAAACTTGAGAAATGCCAGATCGCGCCCGTCGCTGTGCAGATCGTCCACCAGCATGCGTACGCGCACGCCCCGGTCGGCAGCGGCGCGCACATGGCGCATCAGTTCGCGCACGCTGTTGTCGCTCGCAATGATGAAGTACTGCAAGTCCAGCGTCCGCTCGGCCCCGTCGGCCAGCGTGAGCAACGTGGCATAGGCTTCTTCGCCCGAGGGGATCAACCGGAAGCCGGACACATCGGCCGACGGCGCGTTCGTCTGCGCGAGACGCCCCAGCAAGGTGGCCGATTCAGCATTGGGCAGCGCCGTCGTCACGGGCCGATCGACGTGCTCGGGCAGGCTTGCGCAGCCCGTCAGCAGCGCAATGACCAGCCAGGCAAACCAGGCGCGCAGATATGTCGGGAGGTTCCTCGGGTGCCCTTGCATGTTCGATGTCGTGTTGGGTACGGCAAGTCGAGAGGACGTCCACTTCACACCAGCATGCGGCGTGCCTGGACAGGCTGCACGGTCAGACTACGCGAGATATCAGCCGAGGCAGTATCCGTGTTTGTCCGACGCCACCTGGAGCGTGTCAAAATGGCCCACGGTGCGCCCTCTTCCCGCTGCGTTCGATGCTGACCAACACCACCGCATTTGCCGCCTTTCTCTTTCTTGTGCACTCCGTGGGCGTGCTCGCGGCCATGCATGCCGTGCTGACCGTGCGTACGTCCCAGGGCGCCATCGCCTGGGCCATCTCACTGGTCACGCTGCCGGAATTCACGCTGATCCCGTATCTGATCTTCGGGCGAAGCACCTTTGCGGGCTATGTGGATGCGCGGCGCTTTCACAACGCCCGCCTGCGCGAAATCACCCTGTCCGACGACTGGCGCCGCCTGCGCGACCATGAATCGAGCGTGGTCGCGCCGCAGCACACCTGCATGCAGGCTTTGCCGCGCCTAACCGGCACACCGTGCCTGGCACGCAACCGCGTACGGTTGCTCGTCAACGGCGCGGAAACCTTCGAGGCCATCTTTGCGGCCATTGCGCAGGCGCGCCGGGTGCTGATCGTGCAGTTCTTCATCGTGCACGACGACACGCTCGGCCGCCAGCTGGCCGAGCTGCTGCTCGATCGCGCGCGGGCCGGGGTGCGCGTCTACTTTCTTTTCGACAGCATCGGCTGCCACGCGCTGCCTCGCCGCTATGTGCAGCGGCTCATTGACGGCGGCGTACACGCCAAGCCGTTCTCCACCCATGCCGGGTTCGTCAACCGCTTCCAGCTCAATTTCCGCAACCACCGCAAGCTCGTGGTGGTGGACGGCGAGCGCGCTTACGTGGGCGGCCACAACGTCGGCAACGAATACATGGGCGAAAAGCCGCCGCTTGCACCGTGGCGCGACACGCATATCGAGATCGTCGGTGCCGCCGTGATGGACCTGCAGCTCACCTTTGCCGAAGACTGGTACTGGGCTGCCCGCGAAGTGCCGCAGCTGATCGTGCCCGAACTGCGGCCGGAAGAAGACATGGTCTGCCAGGTGGTCGCCAGCGGCCCAGCCGACAAGCAGGAAACCTGCTCGCTGTTCTTCATGGAGGCCATTCAGTCGGCGCGCAAGCGGCTGTGGATCACGTCGCCGTACTTCATCCCGGACGAAGCCGTGTTTGCCGCGCTGCGCCTGGCCGTGCTGCGCGGGGTGGACGTGCGCATCCTGATCCCATCGCGGCCGGACCACCACATGGTGTTCCTGGCCTCCACGTTGTATGCGTATCAGGCGATCCGCGCGGGCGTGAAGATCTACCGCTACCTGCCCGGCTTCCTGCACCAGAAGGTCGTGCTGATCGACGACGAGGCCGCCGCCGTGGGCAGTGCCAACCTCGACAACCGTTCGTTCCGCCTGAACTTCGAACTGATGATCATGACCGCCGACTCGCGCTTCGCCAACGACGTCGCGCAGATGCTCGAAGTCGATTTTGCCGAAGCCGCCCGCGTTGGCCGTGACGAATACGAACATGCACACCCGCTGCGCCGCGTGATCATGCACGTGGCCAAGCTGTTCGCGCCCATCCTGTAGACACGGTCGCGCTCCGAATTTGCCCGCAAGAAGCGGAGCGCATCCAGAGATCGCCATCCCTACCCTGAAGCGGACCTCTTCAGGAGTGTGCGATGTCCGATCCCCATGACCCTGCTGTCGACCATCTGCCGCCGGGCTTCAACCGGCTGGCGGGTTCCAACCTGGCCGCGCAGTCTGCCGAACAGATTGCGCTGGCCGCCATGCCAATGGTGGCGGTGCTCACCCTGCATGCCGACGCCAGCACAGCGAGCTGGCTACAAGTGGCGCTCACGCTGCCGTTCGTGCTGTTTGCCATTCCCATCGGCATGCTGGCGGACCGTTGGCCCAAGCGCGCATTGATGGCCGGCGCGGAGGCCGTGCGCGCGCTGGCCTTGTTTGTTGTAGCGGGCCTGTTGGCGGCCGGGCGGCTGAACCTGGCTGCGCTGGGCGTGTTGGGCTTCGTTGCGGTGTGCGGCACGGTGGTGTTCAGCGTGGCGGCGCCCGCGCTGGTGCCGTCGCTCGTGCCGGCAGCAATGCTCGCGCGCGCAAACGGCCGCATCGAGTTGGCGCGCACGGTTGCATTTGCCTGCGGGCCGGCCATCGGCGGCGCGTTGATCGGCTGGACAGGCGCGATGGCGGCGTTCGTGCTGGCGGCGGCGTTGTCCACCATGGCTTCGGCAATGTTGGCTGGCGTGACCGCTCAGGAGCCCGTGGCACGGCGTGCGGCGCACCCGCTGCGAGACATTGCCGAAGGCGCGCGCTTCGTGTTTCAGCATCCGCTGCTGCGGCCGGTGTTCATCACGCAGTTTGTCTTCACCATGGCCTTCTTCATGGTGTCGGCCATCTTCGTCCCGTATGCGGCGCAGCGGTTGAACCTCTCTGCGCAGGCGATCGGGCTGACGCTCGGCATGTACGGCGCGGGCATGGTGGTCGGCGCGCTGCTGGCCGCGCGGATTCTCGCGCGCTGGCGCTTCGGCCTTGTGGTGGCGACGGGCCCCGTGTGCGGACTGGCCGGCGGTGTGCTGCTTGCGGCCACGCTGTGGCAGCCCTGGCCCGCACTGGCACAAGCCGGCTTCTTTCTGCTCGGTTGCGGGCCGATTCTTTGGGTGGTGAGCACAACAACGCTGCGGCAGACGGTGACGCCGCCCGCGCTGCTGGCACGCGTATCCGCAGTCAATGTGATGTCGTATGGCGCTCGGCCGGTCGGCGCGGCAATGGCGGCGTGGCTCGCCGCACACGCCGGTGTGGGGGCGTGCCTGGTGGTGGCGGTGGCGGGCTTTGCCCTGCAGTTGCTGTGCATCGTGCAATCGCCCGCAGTGCGGTTGGTGCGTCAACCGCGCGCGGACGATGCGTCGGCCGGGCTTGAACCTGCCTGAGCCGCATCGGCATCGCGACCACCGCGCCGCGCCTTGGGCAGCCGGCGGCGGTATCGTCAAACCATGCGGCGGATGCCGAACCGCTGCGCGCGGCGGCGCCACACAAACGCGTAGTACAGCCCCTGCATCACGAACATGGCAAGGAAGGCGGCCGGGTATGCAGCCCAGATGCCGTCGGTGCCGATGTGTCGGCTCAGCACCCAGGCCACCGGCACTTCCACCGCCGCGATGGCCAGGATGGAAATGGCCGTGGGCGCCATCACCGTGCCGCTTGAGCGCATCACGCCCGAGAAGACGCTCGCCATGCCAAAGATGACCGAACTCCACAGCGAGATATGCAGCAGGCTCTGGGCAAGGCTCATCACTTCTGCGCTGGTGGTGAACCAGCCGATGACCGCGCGCGAAAACAGCAACGCCATCAGCACCAGCACACCGGTAATCGCAACGTTGAGGCACAGCCCGGTGCGCGTGATGGCATCGAGCCGCTCCGTATTGCCCGAGCCGATGGCTTGCGCACCGAGGATGGACGCCGTGATCGCAATCGACATGGCGGGAAACTGCACGTAGCTGATGATCTGCGTGCCGGCGCCGTAGGCGGCCGTCGCGTCGGAGCCGAAGCCGTTGACGAATGACAGCAGCGCCAGCTCGGCAATCGAGATGACCACAAGCTGCACGCCCGTCGGCACACCGATCTTCAGCACGGTCTTGAGCACACCAAAATCGACCCACAAGTGCCGGGCCAGCACGGCATCGGGCGCGAGCGGATGGTTGCGGCGGCGCAGGAAGAATGCGAGCCACACCAGCGCGATCGTGAACGAAATGATGGTCGCCGCGGCGCCGCTTGCCACGCCCAGTTGCGGCAGGCCGAACCAGCCGCGAATGAAGGTCGGCGTCAGCACCAGCCCGATCGCCGTCGACAGCGCGAGGGTGCGCAGCGGCGTGCGCGTATCGCCCACGCCGCGCATCATCGCCGTGGCAAGCAGGTAGACGAACAGGCCCGGCATGGCATAGAGCATGACGCTGGCGTAGAGCGTGGCGTCCTGCAGGATATCGGCTGGCGTGCTGAGCCAACCCAGCAGCGCGTTTGCGAACGGGCCGCCCAGCAGCGCCACCGCCAGGCCCACGATGAAACCCACGGAGAGCGTGGTGCCCGCAACGGTCTTGACCGCCTCGGGCTTCTTGGCGCCCCACGCCTGCCCGATCAACACCGCCGCTCCCGACCCCAACCCAATGATGAAGGCGATGAAGAAGAACAGGATCGGGAAGAACGCCGATACCGCGGCCAGCGCCTTCACGCCCAGCATGTGGCCCACATAGACGTTGTTGAGCGTGCCCGACAACGATTGCAGGATGTTGGCCAGGATCAGCGGGCCGAGGAATGCAATGAATGTTCGCCACAACGGGGGGCGAGCAGCAGGCGCTGTCATGCAGCCTCCTGTTGGGGATTGAAGGCCCGGCTCGCCAGTTCACGCGCAAAGTCGCGCACGTCGGCAGGCCAGGATTGGGTGAGGGATTCGAACGCGACGGCGTCTGCGGCGAACAGGGCGCGCGTGGCCTCTTCAAAGCCCGCGGCGTTACCGGCCATGGCAGACATGAAACGGTATGCCGCCTCCTGCGCAACGCGGCGGCGGTCGGCGCCTTCGGCAGCGCGGCGCGCGTCTTCCACGAGCTTGCGCAGCGTAACCGACGCCCCGCCCGGCTGCGCGGCCAGCCAATCCCAGTGGCGCGGCAGCAAGGTGACCTCGCGGGCAATCACGCCCAGCTTGGGGCGGCCAGGGCCACGCGGGCGACTTTCCGACTCAGCGGGTTGCGTGGCAGACGGCGCGGTTGGATCGAGACGGGCAAGCACGTCTCCCACCGTGCCGCGCAAGTCGAATTCCACCGGCTGTGCGGTGGTGTGGTCGAACACCAGCACCTGCGATTCAGGGTGTGCATCGACGTGGATCTTGACGGCCCGGGCGACGTCGCGGACGGGCCCTGCGGCCAGGCGCCGGGTGCCGGCAAATGCCGTGCACGCGTGGATTGCTGCGGCAACCATGAGAAACGCTCCTGCTGAAGTTTCAACAGGAACACATTCTACCCGGGTTTAATTGAGTGTCAATATTACCCGGGCAGAAAGCAACTGTCGCGCGCAACTTGACGCAAGCGTCATGCCGCCTGCTGAACGCGCGCCTCCACCAGCAACCGCTTGAGTTCCGGCACGCACGAGCCGCAATTGCCGCCCGCCTTCAGGCAGGCCGTGATCTCGCCGGTGGATTGCAGGCCCTTGGTGCGGATGGCATCGCAGATGGTGTTACGGCCCACGCCAAAGCACGAGCAAACGGTTGGCCCCACGTCGACGCCGGCTTCGATCGGCTGGCCAAGCAGCACGCCCGCACGATCGAGGTCTTCCAGGCGCTCTTGTGCGAACAGGCCCGCGAGCCAGTTGCGCGACGGCAGATCAGGGCGCGGTGAGAGAAACACGCAGGCTTCGATGCGATCGTCCACCACGTGCACGGCCCGATAGACGTGCGCGGTCGCGTCTTCGTATTCGAGCCAGTCGGCGTGCGGGTCGGTCACGCCGAGCAGCGTGCGCGCCCAATCGTGTACGGAGCCAAGGTGCTGGCGACCGGCCAGCTCATAGCGCAGGAACTGCTTGCCCTGAATCCGCGTCCACCAGGTTGCATCGTCGGTGTCCAGTGCGCGCCGCGAGAGCACAAAACCGTGCCACGCCACATCAAACGGCTCGACCATCACCGGCGTGTGCTTGAACTCCGGCTCGCCGGACACCGGGTCGACCACCGGATTGACGACCGCACCCACGCGCGCATCGGAAGCAAACTGGCCGTTCCAGTGGATCGGTACGAACACGCTGCCGCGCGCGATACCACCCGTCATCCGCACACGTGCGACCACACTGCCCCAGCGTGACGACACGCGCGCCAGGCCGCCTTCGCGCACGCCGGCCAGCAGGGCATCGTGCGGGTGCAGATCGACAAACGGTTCGGGCACGTGGTCCGCCAGCTTGGGCGCGCGCCCAGTGCGCGTCATGGTGTGCCATTGGTCGCGCACGCGGCCGGTGTTGAGAATGAGCGGATATTCGCCGTCCGCCGCATGCGCGGGCGCGCGGGCCGGCGTCGGTACGAAACGCGCGCGGCCATCGGCGTGGGCGAAGCGGCCATCGCTGAAGAGCCGCGCTTCGCCGTTGCCCGACGTTACGATGGGCCATTGCACCGGCGACATGCCGTCGTATGCCCCGGCGTCGAGCCCGGCCAGGCCGCCGAGGTGGAAGGCGCGGCGGACGCCGCTCGCATCGTTGGCGTAAGCGGACAGGCGCGCGTGCTCGTCGAACACATCGCGCGGGCTCTTGAAGTCAAAGCCGTCGTAACCCATGCGGCGGGCAACGTCGGCGATGATGTCCCAGTCGGCGCGTGCCTCGCCGGGGGCCGGCAGAAAGGCGCGCTGGCGCGAGATGCGGCGCTCGGAGTTCGTCACCGTGCCGTCTTTCTCGCCCCAGCCGAGCGCGGGCAGCAGGATGTCGGCCAGCACGGTGGTGTCGGTGGCTTCAACGATGTCTGAAACGACGACGAGTCTGCACTTGGCCAGCGCACGGCGCGCCTGGTCAGCATCCGGCAGGCTGACCACGGGATTGGTGCCGATGATCCACACGGCCTTGACGCGCCCGTCTTCAATGGCCTTGAACAGGTCGACCGCCTTGAGGCCCATCTTGTCGGCCATGCGCGGCGACGCCCAGAACGTTTGCACGAGGTCGCGATGCGACGGCTCGTTCAGCTCCATGTGCGCGGCCAGCATGTTGGCCAGGCCGCCCACTTCGCGGCCGCCCATCGCATTCGGCTGGCCGGTAATCGAAAACGGCCCCATGCCCGCGCGGCCGATACGGCCGGTGAGCAAGTGGCAGTTGATGATGCTGTTGACCTTGTCCGTGCCCGCCGTCGACTGATTGACGCCCATCGAGAAGGCGGTGATGGTGCGCTCGGTATCGGCAAACCAGCTGTAGAAGGTGAGCAGATCGTCGAGCTTGAGCTTGCAGGCCTTGGCGACGGCTTCGACGTCGTCGCTCTCGGTGCCGGCGGCTTCCAGAGCGGCGTCCGGGCCGTTGGTGTGCAGCGTGACGAAGTTCCTGTCCACCACGCCGCGCCGCGAGAGAAACGACAGCAGGCCGTTGAACAGCGACACATCGGTGCCGGGCTTGATGGGCAGATGCAGATCGGCCAGCTCGCACGTGGCCGTGTGGCGCGGGTCAACCACCGCCACTTTCATCTCGGGCCGCGCTTCCTTGGCGCGCATGATGCGCTGGAACAGGATCGGGTGACACCACGCCGTGTTCGAGCCCACCAGCACGATGAGGTTCGCCGTTTCCAGATCGTCATAGCAGACGGGCACGAGGTCTTCGCCAAACGCGCGCTTATGCCCCGCCACGGCCGACGACATGCATAGTCGAGAGTTCGTATCGATGTTGGCGGTGCCGATGAAGCCCTTCATCAGCTTGTTGGCGACGTAGTAGTCCTCGGTCAGCAACTGGCCGGAAACGTAGAGCGCGACGGAATCCGGACCGTGCTCTTCGGCGATGCGGCGAAAGCCTTGCGCGACGGCGTCGAGCGCGGTGTCCCACGAGACGCGCTGTAATGGCGCCGGCTTGGTGAACTCCGGAGCGTCCACGTCACGCGAGCGCTCGCGCATGGCCGGGTAAAGCAACCGGCCGTCCAGGCTCACGGTCTCGCCCAGCGCGGAGCCCTTTACGCACAGGCGCCCTGCGTTGGCTGGGTGCGTCGGATCGCCTTGAATGCTGACACTGCCATCCGCTTGCGGGGTCGCGAGCACGCCGCAGCCGACGCCGCAGTATGGGCAGGTGGTGCGCACGGCGTCCGTTACTGGGTGAATGGGGATGGTCGTCATCGTCATCTCTGTATTGCTGTGCGTATGGAGTACATCCCTTGTTTCATCCCCTGCCGGGGCTGACTCACTTTTCTTTGTCTTGCCAAAGAAAAGTAAGCAAAAGAAAGGCGCGCCCGAGATGGCGACTTCCCCTTGGATTTTTGTAACCGGGCGGGGAAGGAGGCAAACTCGCTTCGCTCAGACAAGCCTCCTTCCTTTTTCCGCCCGCTGACAAAAATCCAAGGCGCCATCTAGGGCAGGAACGGCCAAACCGGTGGTCTGCAAGAGTCCTAAGTCGTTTTGTCTGTCCCCTTTGTTCATTACGCTGCCTCCGCTTCGCACAGCGCGCGGCCAAACAGCAGGCGCTGGCGAATCGGTGTGATGGGGGTCTGGCGCTGGATCATGTCGAAATACCACGGGCCGTCGGCCACGTCGCCATACAGCACCGCGCCGACGATGCGGTCTTCCTTCAGGACGAGGCGCTTGTAGACGCCGCGGCGCGGGTCGCGCAGCACGATGTCTTCGGTGCCGTCGCCGCCGATGAAATCACCGGCGGAATACAAGTCCACGCCCGTGACCTTCAGCTTGGTCGCCGTGGCCTGCTGGACATAGCGGCGGTGCCCTGCGCCGGCCAAATGTGCGGCACACACGCGGGCCTGGTCCCAGATGGGCGCGACGAGCCCGAACGTTGCGCTGCGGTGCTGCACGCATTCGCCCACGGCGTAGATGCGCGGGTCGTAGGTCTGCAGCGTGTCGTCGACGACGATGGCGCGCTCGCAATGCAGGCCGGCGGCCTTGGCAAGCTCAATGTTGGGGCGGACGCCGGCAGTCATGACCACGAGGTCGGCGGGAATCTCGGTGCCGTCCTTGAAGCGCACGGCGCTCACGCGGTCGGTACCAAGCAGCTCCGCCGTGTGGGCGCCCAGCAGGAAGCGCAGGCCCTTGGCCTCCAGCGCCTTCTGCAACAGAAGGGCGGCCGGCTTGTCGAGCTGGCGCTCCATCAGGCTGTCGGGCAGGTGCACCACGGTCACGTCCATGCCCTGGCGCATGAGGCCATTGGCGGCTTCGAGCCCCAGCAGCCCACCGCCGATGACGACTGCATGCCGATGATTGCGCGCGGCTTCCAGCATCGTCTCCACGTCCTGGATGTCGCGGAAGGCGATCACGCCGGGCAGCAGGTGCCCCGGCACCGGCAGGATGAACGGACGCGAGCCGGTGGCGATCAGCAGGCGGTCGTAGCGCATCTCCACGCCGTCTCGCGAGCGCAGCGTGCGGCGGGGGCGGTCGATGGCGACGACCGGGTCGCCGGCGTGCAGCGTGATGTGGTTCTGGTCGTACCACTCGCGCGTGTTGAGCATGATGTCGTCAACCTGCTTTTCGCCGGCCAGCACAGGCGAGAGCAGGATGCGGTTGTAGTTGCCGTACGGCTCTTCGCCAAACACGGTGACGTCGTACAGGTCCGGCGCGAGCTTGAGCAATTCTTCGACCGTGCGCATGCCGGCCATGCCATTGCCGATCACGACCAGCTTGGGGCGTACGGTCTTGGCGTTCATGCTGCCCTCTCCTGAAGGTTGTCGGTCATTGAAATCGGCTCATGCCGCTACCCACACCTTGCCGTCTTCCACCTTGGTCGCGTAGGCGTGCACGGAGTTGGCCGGCGCTTCCAGGCACTCGCCCGTGGTCAGATCGAAATGCTGCTTGTAGATCGGCGATGCGACCACGATGCGTTCGCCCAGGTTGCCGACCAGCCCGCGCGAGAGCACGGCGGCGTCGGAGTTCGGATCGTAGTTGCCGATGGCGTACACGCCTTGCGACGTGTTGCTGCCGACACGGAACACGGCAACCTGGTCACCTTCCACCAGCGCGCAGACGCCGGTGTTGGGAACGATGTCGTCCAGGGCACAGATCGGGGTCCAACGGGATGCTTGCATGGCGTCCTCCACTTCCTCTATCGGGCTCAAGCGGCTTCAGCAACAACAGGAATACGCACGGGCCGCGTCTTGGCACGCTCCTCGACCGTGGCAGGGCGGATCTGGCCACGCTCCTCGACGAAGACGACATTCGCATCCTTTGCTTCGCTGTTGACGAAGTGACGGAAGCGCTTGCGCACCTCTGGGTTGGTCACGGCGGTCTTCCATTCGTCCTGATAGGTGTCGACCACGTGCTGCATCTCGGCTTCGAGTTCGGCCACGATGCCCAGCTTGTCGTTGATCACCACATCCTTCAGATAGTCGAGACCGCCTTCGAGGTTGTCGCGCCATGTGCTGGTGCGTTGCAGGCGGTCGGCCATGCGCACGTAGAACATCAGGAAGCGGTCGACATACTTGATGAGCGTTTCCTGATCGAGGTCGGCCGCCAGCAGTTCGGCATGGCGGGGTTTCATGCCGCCGTTGCCGCACACATACAGGTTCCAGCCTTTCTCGGTGGCGATGATGCCGACGTCCTTGCCCTGCGCTTCGGCGCATTCCCGCGTGCAGCCGGAGACGCCAAACTTGATCTTGTGCGGCGAGCGCAGGCCCTTGTAGCGGTTCTCCAGCGCAATCGCAAAACCCACCGAATCGCCCACGCCATAGCGGCACCACGTCGAGCCCACGCACGACTTCACCGTGCGCAGCGATTTGCCGTACGCGTGACCCGACTCGAAGCCGGCCGCGATCAGCTCTTCCCAGATCAGCGGCAACTGCTCCAGCCGCGCCCCGAACAGATCGACACGCTGGCCGCCCGTGATCTTGGTGTACAGGTCGTATTTCTTGGCGACCTGGCCCACGGCGATCAGGCCGTCTGCCGTCACCTCGCCGCCGGGCATGCGCGGCACCACGGAGTACGTCCCGTCCTTCTGGATGTTGGCGAGAAAGTAGTCGTTGGAATCCTGCAGGCTGGCGTGCTCTTTCTTGAGGACGAATTCGTTCCAGCACGAAGCAAGGATGCTCGCGACGGCGGGCTTGCAAATGTCGCAGCCCATGCCGCTGCCATGCGCTTCCAGCAGCGCCTCGAACGACTGGATGCGGCCCACGCGTACCAGGTGATACAGCTCCTGACGCGAATACGGAAAATGCTCGCAGATGTGGTTGTTGACGGCCAGGCCTTGCTTCTTCATCTCGGCCTTCATCACCTGCGTCATGAGCGGCACACATCCGCCACACGAGGTGCCGGCCTTGGTGGCGTCCTTGAGCGCGCCCACGGTCGTGGCGCCAGCACACACGGCCTGGCACAGCGCGCCCTTCGACACGTCGTTGCACGAGCAGATCTGCGCGCTATCGGGCAGAGCATCCACACCGAGCGCGGGGCGTGCTTTGCCATCGGCCTGCGGCAGGATCAGGAATTCCGGTGCTTCCGGCAATTCGATGCGGTTGAGCATCATCTGCAGCAGCGTGCCGTATTCGGCCGCATCGCCCACCAGCACGCCGCCCAGCAGGTACTTGCCGTCTTCCGACACCACCAGCTTCTTGTAGATCTGCTTGCGCTCATCGGTGAACTGCACGCTGCGGCTGCCCGGCGTCACGCCCTGCGCATCGCCCAGGCTGGCGACATCCACGCCCATCAGCTTGAGCTTGGTGCTCATGTCGGCGCCGCTGAACTCCGACGCATCGTCCGCCGCCAGAATCTGCTTGGCGGTGATGCGCGCCATCTCGTAGCCGGGCGCAACCAGGCCGTAGACCTTGCCGCCCCACAGCGCGCATTCGCCAATCGCGTAAACATCCGGCGCGGAGGTGCGGCACTCGGAGTCGATCACGATGCCGCCGCGCTCGCCCACTTCCAGCCCGCAAGCGCGCGCCAGTTCGTCGCGCGGGCGGATGCCGGCCGAGAAGACGACCATGTCGGCTTCCAGGTGCGTGCCGTCGGCAAAGTTCAGGCGGTGCGTCGCGGTTTCGCCATCGACGATCTCCGAGGTGTTCTTCTGCGTGTGGACGGTCACGCCCAGGTCTTCGATCTTCCGGCGCAGCATGCGGCCGCCGCCGTCGTCCACCTGCATCGCCATCAGGCGGCCGGCAAATTCGACCACGTGCGTTTGCAGGTTCATGTCGCGCAGCGCCTTGGCGCATTCCAGCCCCAGCAGGCCGCCGCCGATGACGACGCCCGTCTTGGCACGCTGGCCGCATTCGGCCATCGCTTCGAGGTCTTCAATGGTGCGATAGACGAAGCAGTCTTTGCGGTCGCGGCCCGGTACGGGCGGCACGAACGGCGACGAGCCCGAAGCGAGGACAAGCTTGTCGTACGGCAGCACCTCGCCGGTCGAGGCCGTCACCGTTTTGGCGGTGATGTCGATGGCCGTGGCGCGTGCGTTGAGCTTGAGCACCACGTCGTCGCGGTCAAAGAAGCCCGGTGCCACGAGCGATAGCTCTTCCGCCGTCTTGCCCGTGAAGAATTCCGACAGGTGCACGCGGTCGTAGGCGGGGCGCGGCTCTTCGCACAGCACCGTCACTTGCAGGTGATGGCCGGGCGCATGCAGCAGGCTTTCCAGAAACTTGTGGCCCACCATTCCGTGGCCAATGACGACGATCTTCATGGTCATGGTGATGTCCTCTTTCAGGCGTTGCCGGCGGCGGCCAGCGTGTTGTCGTACAGCGCTTGTTCGCGTGCCTTGTGTTCTGCCGAGAAACGCACGGCAATCGCGCAGATGGCTGACAGCGCCACCAGCACGCCGAGGATGGACAGCGTGGCCTGCGTATCGGCCATGCCCTTGAGCAGGAAGCCCGCCGCCACCGCGCCGGCGTTGCCGCCCGCACCGATGATGCCGGCCACACCGCCGAGCGCACGGCGGTCAATGAACGGCACCAGCGCATACGTGGCACCGCATGCCATATGCGTGAACAGGCCGAAGCCCAGCATCGCGAGAATGGCCACCGGCACGCTGCCTGCATGGGCAAAGCCGAACAGGCCCAGGCCCTCGCCCATCATCAGCACGCACAGCAGTTGGGTGCGCGCATCCAGGCCTCGCTTGGCGGCCACGCGGTCCGACACGATGCCGCCCAGCGCGCGGGCAAACAGCGCCAGCAGGCCGAAGCTGGCCGCGGCCATGCCGGCAGCCGAGAGCGACAGGCCGAAGTGATCGACGTAGTAGGTGGCGGCGATGTTATGGATGAAGATCTCCACGCCAAAGCACGCGCCGTAGGTAATGAACAGCAGCCACACCCGGTAGTTGCCGGCGGCGGCCACAAAGCTGCCCCAGCCGCCCTTCTTGCCGCCTTCGATGGTCTTGCCGGCGGCGCGCAGTGCGCTGAAGTTGCCTTCCGGGCAGTCCTGCGTATAGCGCCAGTACAGCGCCGCAACGATCAGCATCGCCACGCCCGGCACCACCATGGCCAGGCGCCAGCCCATGCTCTGCGTCACGCCCATCATCACGATGGCGGTCAGCAGCAGCGGCATCGTGCCTTGCGCCACACCGCCGCCTGCGTTGCCCCAGCCGGCCGCCGCCGCGTTGGCGGTGCCCACCACGTTTGGCGCGAACATGACCGACGTGTGGTACTGCGTGATGACGAAGCTCGCGCCAATCGCGCCGATCGCCAGGCGGAAGAACAGGAAGGTCTCGTAGCTTTGCGCGAGTGCCACGCCCAGCACCGGGATGGCCCCCAGCAGCAGCAAACCGGTATAGGTCTTGCGCGGGCCGAAGCGGTCGCACAGCGGGCCGACGATCAGCCGCACCAGGATCGTCACCGCCACCGCCGCGATGTTGATGTTGGCGATCTGCCCCGGCGTGAGGTGGAACTCGCCTTTGAGCACCGGCATGAGCGGCGCGCAGGCGAACCAAGCGTAGAAACACACGAAGAACGCGAGCCACGTCAGATGGAAGGCGCGCATCTGCGGCGTACGCAGGCTGAACAGGTCGATTCGGGTGGCTTTGCCGGTCATGTTGAATCCCAATCAGGGGCCAAAAAAAAGAAAGGCGTCCGAGAGCCCGGCTGCACTAGCCAGGGTCTGGGACGCCGTTGTCCAAGTAGCCCTGAGCACCAGGGCCTTCACCACGAAGAGCACGGATCGCCTTTGATTCGCGCAATGGTGCTACGCAACAGGTATGCCAGGCTCACAAAGCCTTGTCCTATCGCGGTTTACAGGAAATTGGCCAGACACCGGCCAGGGCGCGTGCCTCACACACGGGCACCGCACCGCACGCTTTCGGTGCAGACACGATTCGGGATGGTGCGGCACAGCAAATGCGTCGGCCGCCGCCAAGGGCGACCGACGCATCTCGTGCATGACCGATAGGAAGGGAAGCTGCCGGATCAGGTTTCGGCGTCAGTAGCCGTGCGTCACGATCGACAGCACCGAGAGATCCGGATGCGTGCCGTCGACAATGCTGCGCGCCACGTGTACGGCTTCCTCCATGGCCTCTTCGGGGCTGCGGAAGGTATCGTCGCCATCTGCGTGAAAGGGCACGACATGACCGGGCAACTGTGGATCGGCGCCGGGGTGGCACACGTAGCCGGTGTAGGTGTAGCGCGAGGAGTTTGCCCGTGTCGGGCTTGGAACAACGTGAATTTCGAACCCTTCGTAGAGTTCTTGCGGTGCGGTGGTGAGCTGGTCAGACATGGTGGCCTCGCCGGGTTAGCGTGTACCGGCCCCGCCGGCGCTTGTGGCGCGGCGCGGCTGCCCTTGGTTCAACCAGTCTAGGTGATGCGGTGCATGTTGAAATCCGGCGGTTGGATGACATGCGCATCCACCGCCGTTCTTGGCGCCGGTGCCGGCTCGCGCTATGCGCGCTTGATTAGCCGGATGATGAACAGCAGGATCACCGCGCCGATCACCGCCGTGATGATCGAGCCGATCCACCCGCCGCCCAGCGAGATGCCGAGCACCCCCGCCAGCCATCCGCCGATGAACGCACCGACGATGCCGACCACGATGTCGACGAAGATGCCGAAACCGCCGCCCTTGACCAGGATGCCGGCCAGCCAGCCCGCCACCGCGCCAATGATCAACCAGGCAATCAAACCGTGTGAGGCCATGTTTGCGCTCCAGAGAATGTGCGTTTTGAGGGACGTTACCGCATAGGCATAGTAGGCGAAGACAGCACAATCGCGATGTGCGTTCGACGGGGTTTTTGCAATTGCGTCGGGCTCAATCTGAGCATCCCGCGACAGCGCGTCACATTGCACTGCGGGGCAGGACGCCTAAAATTTCAGAAATTTCTGAAAATTGAGAAAGATCAAAACAATGCAACTCTCCCCCTTGAAACAGCGCTTCGTCCTGCATTTCGGCGAGATGGGCAGCCGCTGGGGCATCAACCGCACCGTCGGGCAGATCTACGCGCTGCTCTACGCCGCGCGCGAGCCGATCAACGCGGACGAGATCGCCGAGGCGCTGGGCTTCTCCCGCTCCAACGTGAGCATTGGGCTCAAGGAGCTGGAGTCGTGGAAGCTGGTGCGGCTGTCGCACAAACCGGGCGACCGGCGCGAATACTTTTCGGCCCCTGACGACATCTGGACCATCTTCCGCACGCTGGCGGAAGAACGCCGCAAGCGGGAGATCGACCCCACGCTTTCGCTGCTGCGCGACGTGATGCTGGAATCCCCCACCGATCCCGACGACCGCCACGCCCAGGCGCGCATGAAGGAGATGTACCAGCTCATCACGCTCATGACCAACTGGTTTGACGACGTGCAGAAGCTCGACGCCGAATCGCTGCAGCAACTCATGAAGATGGGCGCCAAGGTGCATAAGTTGCTGGAAATGAAGAACAAGCTTGCCGTTGTCGTTGGCGGCAAGTCCAAGTAGCCCCCAAGAAAGCCCATGTCACTCGATCCCGTTGTCCTGGCGCGCATCCAGTTTGGCGCCAACATCACCTTCCACATCCTCTTTCCCACCATCAGCATCGCGCTTGCGTGGGTGCTTCTGTTCTTCAAGCTGCGCTATCGCAAGACCGGTGACGAGGCCTGGATGGCCGCCTATCGCCTTTGGGTGAAGGTCTTCGCATTGACGTTCGCGCTGGGCGTGGTATCCGGCGTGACGATGAGCTTTCAGTTCGGCACGAACTGGCCTGGCTATATGAATACCGTCGGCAATATCGCCGGACCGCTGCTGGCGTATGAGGTGCTGACCGCGTTCTTTCTGGAAGCCAGCTTTCTCGGGATCATGCTGTTCGGCACCGGCCGCGTGAGCCCGCGCATCCACACATTCGCGACGTTCCTTGTCGCGTTGGGCACGACCATCTCTGTCTTCTGGATCATCGCGCTCAATTCGTGGATGCAGACACCCGCCGGCTACGTGATGATCGACGGCCGCGCGCATCCGCAAAGCTGGCTGGCGATCATCTTCAACCCGTCGTTTCCCTACCGGTTCACGCACATGCTGCTGGCTTCGGGGCTGACGGTGTCGTTCCTGCTGGCGGGGTTGTCCGCTTACCGCTGGCTGCGCAACGACCGCGATGGCGACGTGCGTGCGGCGCTCAAGACCGGCGTGGTGCTTGCCGCCATGCTCATCCCGTTGCAGATTGCCGCCGGAGATGCGCACGGCCTGAATACGCTGGAGCATCAGCCTGCCAAGCTGGCCGCGATGGAAGGCATCTGGCAAACCGAACGCGGTGTGCCGGCCGTGCTGTTCGGCATTCCCGATGCAGCAACGCGCAGCAATCGCCACGAGATCGCGGTGCCGAAGGTGGCATCGCTGTATCTCACGCACTCGCTCGACGGCGAAGTGCGGGGGCTCGATCAGTTCGATCAGCATCCGCCCGTGCTGCCCGTGTTCTTCGCCTTCCGCCTGATGGTGGGCGTTGGCTTGCTGATGCTGGCGGTGTCGTGGACCAGCGCCTGGCGCCTTCGCCGCAATGGTGAACTGCCGCGCTGGCTGGCGCGCACCCTCGTCGCCATGACGTTCTCCGGCTGGGTAGCGGTGGTGGCAGGCTGGTACGTGACCGAGATCGGCCGGCAACCGTGGCTTGTCTACGGCGTGCTGACCACTGCGCAGGCCGCCTCATCCGTGCCCGCGCGGATGATCGGCAGCACGCTGGCGATGTATCTCGCGCTGTACGCGTTCCTCATCGCCTCCTACATTGGCGTGGTGTTCTATCTGGCCCGCAAGGCCGGCGGCGCCATCGACCCGACCGATGCCGACATCCCCGGCAAGCACACCTCTGAACTTTCCGCGCCCGTCGCGAGCCACGCATGAGCACCATTCCTGACCTCACCCAACCCGCCGGCTGGCTGCCGGTGGTCTTCATGGCCCTGATGGGGATCGCCGTGCTGGCCTACGTCGTCCTGGACGGCTACGACCTGGGCGTCGGCATCCTGCTGCGCCGCGCCGACGACGCCGAGAAGGACACCATGATCGCCTCCATCGGCCCGTTCTGGGACGCCAACGAAACCTGGCTCGTGCTCGGGGTCGGGCTGTTGCTGGTGGCGTTTCCGGCCGCGCATGGCGAGATCCTGGGCGCGCTGTATCTGCCGGTGGCGCTGATGCTGTTCGGGCTCATCCTGCGTGGCGTGGCATTCGACTTTCGCGTCAAGGCACGCGCGCACCACAAGCCGTGGTGGAATCGCGCGTTCTATGCCGGCTCTGTCATTGCCACCGCAGCGCAGGGCCTGATGCTCGGGCTGTACATCACCGGCTTCCAGTACGACGCGGCCAACGTCATCTTTGCGATCTGCACGGCAGGCGGCCTGATTGCCGGCTACCTGCTGCTGGGCGCCACGTGGCTCATCATGAAGACGGAAGGCGCGCTGCAGCTGCGCGCGGTGCTGTGGGCACGCGGCAGCCTGTGGTTTACCGCGTTGGGCGTGGCCGCCGTGTCGCTGGCGACGCCGTGGGTCAGCACTCGCGTATTCGACAAATGGTTTGCGCTGCCGAACATCATCCTGCTGGCGCCCGTGCCGCTGGTGACCATCGTGCTGTTCCTGCTGATCGACTGGGTACTGCGCCGCCTGCCGCAACAGATTGCGAAGGGCGATGAACACCTCGTCTGGGCGCCGTTCGTCGGCACCGGCGCCATCTTTCTGCTGGCCTTCAACGGCCTGGCCTACAGCCTCTTCCCGTACCTCGTGGTGGACAGGCTCGACATCTGGCAGGCGGCCAGCGCGCCGGAATCGCTCGAGTTCATGCTGGTGGGCGTGGCCATCGTGCTGCCGACCATCGTGGGCTACACGATCTACTCGTACAAGGTGTTTCACGGCAAGGCGACGGAGTTGCGGTACTACTGAGTCAGCTACGATCGCAGATACGTCCGCCCGGTGCTGTCTTGACGCTCGACTAGCCTTGCGGCCGGCGCTGCGACAGCACCCACAACATCGCGCCCACGGCTTCCGCCTGCGAGCGCGTGCAAGTCTTTTCAAACATGGCCCGCAGTTGCGAGCGTACGGTCGACCGAAACAGTAGATCATCGACTGCCGATAGGCGACCATTTGCGCTACGCTTACAACATTTCGCCCGACCTCGCCTTCATCGCCTTCTGCGTCACCTCATGCCTACCCTGCAACACGTCGACCTGCGCACGGACCCCGCCGCCCGCCCTTTTGTGAAGGACGAGACCGTCCACGTCGACTTTGCCGCCCAAGCCGGCGAGTTGATGAGCCTGGAAGGCCCCAACCGCTACGCCCCTGGCGATGCACTGATCACCGGCTCAACCGGCGACCGCTGGGTCGTTTCGCGCGAGCGTTTCGATGCGAAGTACGTTCCCGCCGATGCATCGTTCGCGCATGGTCAGGCTGGCGCTTACCGCAACCGCCCCAGCGTGGTGCTGGCCAAGCAGATGCGTGAAGCGTTCTCGTTGGCGCGGTCCGAAGCCGGTGACGTACTGCATGGCCAGCCCGGCGACTGGGTGCTCCAGTACGCCCCCGGCGACTACGGCGTCGTGCAGGCGCAGCGCTTCGCCAAGGTCTACCGCCCGGCCTGAAGCGTTACTGCGCCGCCTGCTGCTGGCGCTCGACTTCGTGGTGCTTCATCTGCAGGTAGTCCTGCCGCTCCACTTCGTGCAACTGGCGTGCGTACTGCTCGGTGGCGTTGAACCACGTGTTCAGCCGCTGCTGCAAACGCTTGTCCGGCGGCGCAGACAGCGACTTCAGATACGCATCGATGGCGAGGTAGTAGCGCATCGTGTTGCGCTCAAGCAGGCCGCGCACGCCGCCCACGAATTCGGGCTCCGCACCCGGCGACGATTCCGCCGTCTTGGTGAACCCGACCTTGCCGCTGCCCACGGTTGCAAGGTACGTGCGCATCGCCAGTCGACCGGCCGCGCCGTAACCATAAGCGTAGGTCAGGTGCAGAAACGTGTGGTTGCCAGTGCCCGGCGCGGGAATGGCCTCCAGCATGATGTGGTAGTCGCGGGTGCTGAGCGGGCCGGAAGCCGCGCTGAGTTCAACGCGAAAGTAATCCGCACTGCTGACAACAGGGTGATAACCAAACTCAAGGCGATAGCTGGCGGAAAGCGAGTCTTCTACCTTGCGGCCGAGGTTCACGTTGAGCACGCTGCTGTCTGCGCCGTGCGTGGCGTGGCAGTACTTGATATTCAGATGCAGGATGAGCACGTCGCACCAATTGGCAGCACCGTGCTCCGGGTCGCCCAACGCGCCCTTGACGGTGGCAAACGGGTAGTCGAGCACGCTATAGATGTCGCTCTTGAGCCGGTCGGGGGCTTCGGTGGATTCCAGTACCAGCGGGCGATGGAACACGTTATCGGCCAACTGTGGCGCCACGCTCTGGTATTTGTCGCGCAAACCTTGCGCGTTGTCTGCCGCGCGCCCGGGGAGGCTCAGGCATAAGCCGACCAGCAGCGCACTCAGGACAAGCCAGTCCAACCAGGTGGTATGTCGGTGGGGGGTCATAGGCATCGCGTTCTCGTGGGACTGTTCTCCATTCTAGGAGGGGCGGATAAACATGCCGTCGCAACAAATGGTCCTGCGCACGCACATCGGCCATGCGGCGTTCTGTCATCACGGCGGGCACCGTGTGCTCCGGTGCGGGTCGGTAGAATAAATACTTCTTCGCCTCGTGCTTCCCAGCACTTTCGGCACCATGCCCTCGCCACTCGTCGCCATTCGCGAACGCATCGCCAACCAGGTCCGCGGACTGACACGCGCCACCGGCAGCCTCACCCTCGACATTGCCTCGCCGCCGGGCGACCCGGGCCTGTTCGGGCCCGACGCGGTCTGCTGGAAGGTGCATGCCGATTTTCCGGCGATGATGGCCGGCGGGATCAGCGCGCTGTTGTTGCAAGCGCTGCACCCGCGCGCGCTGGCCGGCGTGTGGGACCACTCCAACTTCCGCGAAGACCTGCAAGGGCGCCTGGGCCGGACCGCACAGTTTGTGGCCGGCACCACGTACGGCAGCCGGCATGACGCGCTGGCACTGATCGACCGCGTAAAGACCATCCACGACCGCGTGCAAGGCATCGCGCCCGATGGCCGGCCGTACTCGGCCAACGATCCCGACCTGCTCACCTGGGTACACGTGGCCGAGATGTCGAGCTTCCTGGCGGGCTATCTGCGCTACGTGGATGCCAGCCTGAGCGGCGCGCAACAGGATCGTTACTTTGAAGAGACCGCGCTGGTGGCCGAGATGCTCGGCGCGCGCGACGTGCCGAAATCGCGGGCGGCGGTCCAGACCTATCTGCATGCGATGCGCGCCGAGCTGGTGGCCAGCGATCGTACGCGCACGGTGGTGGAAGTCTTGATGACGTGGCAGGCGCCGCGCCCGGGGTTGCGCCCGGCGGTCCGCCTCTTCCTGGATGCGGGCATCCAGTTGCTGCCGCCGTGGGCAATACAAATGCTTGATCTCAAGCGGCCGCCGCTGCAGGCGGCGTTTGCGTCGGCGGCCATGCGCACCGTGGCGCCGACGCTGCGTTGGGCACTCTACGAGGGCAGCGTGGCGCGCCGCGCTCGACGGCGGGCGCTGACGCCTGCCACAAGCTAGCGCGGCCAGCCTTACTCGACAGCCTCGGCAAGCGACACCTTGCCGCGCAGCGCCTTCTCTTCCAGCCGCATGACCAACAGCGGCGAAATAACCGACACCGCAGCGGCAAAGAAGAACAGATGCCGGAACGCGCTCTCGCCTGCGCGCTGCAGGGCCTGGGCATCGACACCGCTGCTGGCAAGCGCGGCATGGAAAAGGTCCATCAGCACGTCGCCACCGGCCGCTACCTGCGCTTCGGGCGCAGCCTGACGCAGCAGCGCAATCAGCACGGACGTCAGCACCGCCACACCCACCGCGCCACCCAGCAGGCGCGAGAAGGCGGTCAGTGCCGTGGCCAGACCCACCGTCTGCGGCGACACCGCATTTTGCGTGGCCACCAGGCCGGTCGGGAACTGCACGCCAATCGACAGGCCAAGCACGATCATCGCCAGGGTCAGCGCCAACACGCTGTGCGGGTCCAGCAGACCCAGCGATGCCACGGCAAACGGCACCACGCATGCGCCACCCAGCATCAGGGGCTTGTAGCGACCGCTGTGCGTCATCCATTTGCCGGCAATGAAGGCGCCAAGCGGAATCGACAGCGTGAGCGGCACGAGGCGCAGCGCGGCGGCATCGGGGCTGGCACCCGCCACCATCTGGAAGCGCAGGGGCATCAGCACCGACGTGGCGATCAGCTGGAAGAAGCACAGGAACAGCGCCAGGCAGCAGATCGTGACGGTACGGACCCGGAACATCGACAGCGGAATGATCGGCTCGACGGCGCGGTTCTCTTGCCAGACAAACGCGCCCAGCAGCACCACCGCCGCCGCCAGCAGGCCAAGGTTTTCGGGCTGCGTGAGCGGCGTGCCCTGCCCCACACGGGTGATCATCAGCAACAGCGCGGTCAGGCCTCCGGCAAACAGCACCACGCCGGGCACGTCGATGGGGCGGCGCTGATGCGCCACCGGCAGATGCCGAAGCGTGCGGCGCACGACGAACAGCGCGACGATGCCCAGGGGCAGGTTGATCCAGAAAATCCAGCGCCACGAGAGGTAATGCGTCAGATAGCCACCGATCACCGGTCCGGCGAGGCTGGCCATGGCCCACATGCCGCTCACGTAGCCCTGGTAGCGGCCACGCTCGCGCAGCGGCACCACATCGGCGATCGTGGCCTGCGATACCGAGATCAGACCGCCGCCGCCCAGCCCCTGCAGCACGCGTGCAAACAACAGCATCGGCATGCTGGTCGCCAGCGCACACGCCACCGACGCCAGCACGAACAGCACGATGGCCGTCGTCAGCATGGCGCGGCGGCCGTAGAGGTCACTCAATTTGCCGTAGATGGGCGTCACCACCGTGGACGCCACCAGATACGCCGACACCAACCAGGCCATCAGCGCAAAGCCGTTGAATTCGCCCGCGATCACGGGCAAGGCCACCGCAACGATGGTTTGCTCCAGCGCGCCCAGCAAGATGGCGAGCATCAGCCCGCCCATCACTGCCATCACCGGAATTTCAGGCACGGGTAGCGCATCCAGCGGGCTGGATGCCGACGCGATGGGCGCAGTGGGCGTGTCTGGCTTGGGCGGTTCGATGCTCGGGCGGGAGGACATGGGAACGTGCGCGCATGCCGCTCAAGGCACCCGCGCCAATGGGAGAAGCGAAGCCGCTGATGATACTGCCGATTCGCAATCGTTGCAGAGTCAACGATCGGGCTGCCGAACGATGTCCTCATAGCAGCGACTGACATTTGCCGTCATGCCGGGCAACTCTTCTGCCAGGAATTCGATAAACGCGCGCACCGCCGGTACCAAGCCCCGGCGTGACGGAAACACCGCGTGAAACTGGTGCACCGGCAACCGGTATCCCGGCAACAGCACGACAAGCCGGCCATCACGAACCGGCTCCGCGCAGAGGTTGAACGGCAGTTGCGCAACGCCAATGCCGGCCAGCGCCGTCTGCCCCATCAGATACAGGTCGTCCGTCACCAGCGCGGGGGTGTATTCGATATCGACCGCACCGCCTTCGGGAGCGGTCAGGCGCCAGCGCGTCCGCTCACCGGCCGCGCCGTCGACGCCCACGCCCATCACGCCGCGCATCGACTCCGGCGTCTCGAAGGGCCCATGCTCGGCGACAAACGACGGGCTGGCCACCAGCACCTGGTCGCTCACGCCAAAGCTGCGTACGACCAGGTTGGAATCGTCCAGCGTCGAGCGCACGCGCAGCGCCACGTCGTAGCCGTCGCCGATCACGTCGACACGGCGGTTTGTCACGTCCAGCTCAAGGCGCACATCGGGCTGCGCGCGCAGGAATTTCGACAGCACGGGCGCGATGAACACATGCGCCACGCCCACCGGACAGCTCACGCGCAGGCGGCCGGAAGGTTTTTCGCCGGCGTGCTCGGCCACCTCGAAGGCAGCGCGGGCGGCCTGGGTCATCGATTCGCAATGCGTAAAGAACGCCGAGCCCACGTCCGTGACATGCACGGCACGCGTTGAGCGCTGCAGGAGCCGCACCCCCAGACGTGTTTCCAGATCCGCCACGCGGCGGCTCACGCGCGATTTCGGAATCCCCAGCGCCCTGGCGGCGCCGGAAAAACTGCCGTGCGTCACCACGCTGGCAAACAGGACGAGGTCGTTCAGGTCTTCCATGGCGGGTCTCCAAAGCACCCGCGCATTGTCCCACTCATAGAACGATGTGTGTCGATTGGACCCACTACTGGAACTCGCTGCATCGCACTATCTTTGCAGCAACCCACCTTTTTCCTGGAGAGACACCATGCAAGTCCTTCACATTGATTCCAGCATCCTCGGTGACGCCTCGGCTTCGCGCCTGCTGAGCGCCGCCATTGTTGACGAGCTGCGACGCGAAAACCCCAGCGCCACCGTCGTCCACCGTGATCTGTCGGTCGAAGCCATTCCGCACCTGGACGGCGCCATTGCCGCCGGCTTCCGCGCCACGGGCGCCGATGATTTTGACGACGCGACCCGCGCAGAGCATGCACGCTCGGAAACGCTCGTGAATGAACTGCTCGCCAGCGACGTGATCGTGGTCGGCGCGCCGATGTATAACTTTTCGGTGCCCAGCCAGCTCAAGGCCTGGATTGACCGCGTGGCGCAAGCCGGCCGTACGTTCAAGTACACGGAAACGGGCCCGGTCGGCCTGGCCGGTGGCAAGAAGGTGATCGTTGCGTCGACGCGCGGCGGCATGTACTCCGCCGGCCCGGCCGCCGCCATGGATTTCCAAGAGGCCTATCTGAAGACCGTGTTCGGCTTCTTCGGTATCACCGATGTGCAGTTCGTGCGTGCAGAACGCCTGGCGATGGGCCCGGACGCCCGCGCACAAGCCCTGGAAGCCGCACACGCCGCCATGCGCGACGTTGTGAGCCAGGCCGTGGCAGCCTGAGCGAACACGGTTGCGGCGCAACGGGACGCGCCGCAACCGGCCTCGCACAATGCCAAACGGGCGCCAGCAGCAATGCGGCGCCCGTTTTCGTTTTTACTGGCGTGGCAAGAAGGTTGGATCGGCGCAGATGGCCGATCGGCAAATCACTCGTCGCGGTGTTCGCGTGCCTGGTGCATGGCTTCGAGCACACGGCGCGTACGCAGCTTGTTCCACATGACCGGCACGACGATCGCAGTGGCGATCAGGCACGGAGCAGCCCAAGCGATGGTGGATTCCAGAACATTGGTCATGATGCGCCCCCCGATGTGTTGCCGATGCGCGCTGTTGGGTGGCGCGCATCGCATGGTCCCCGCAGGGCTTTGGCCCTGACATCTATATGGACGGCTATCGGCGCTGTGCGTTCAAACCTGAAGCCCAACGTTTGCCGTTTGGTGTATTTCCCGCCAGTCTCGACGATCTGTCAATAGTGGGGCGATAAGTTCGTGGAACATTGTGGCGCTGCACTGACAGTGCCCGAGCGCGCCGATGCTGCTCCACAGTCTGATCGCAAAGGTAACGGCAAATTACGGTGGCCCCGGCACACCCGTGGCCAACGTGGGGCGGGCCGTCGACTACCGGCCTTGGCGTCACAGTTTTTCTTACAAACGGTAAAGCGCGGTTGCGAAGCGTTTCCATACAGTGAGGCCAAGTCCAACGATCACCACGGAGCCTCATCATGAAACGCACCATCGCCCTGCTCATCCTTGCTGCTGCCGCTACCTCTGCGCTGAGTGCGTGTGTGGTGGTGCCGGCCGGCGGTTATTACGATC
The DNA here is from genome assembly GCF_002256165.1 of Ralstonia sp. PBBBR1. Taxonomy (NCBI): domain Bacteria; kingdom Pseudomonadati; phylum Pseudomonadota; class Betaproteobacteria; order Burkholderiales; family Burkholderiaceae; genus Ralstonia; species Ralstonia sp. PBBBR1. The sequence goes on from NZ_NKIL01000005.1 coordinate 227,140, forward strand.
GCCCGCATTACTACCACCCGTACTACCGCGGCTATTGATCCGCAAACTGCGTGGCGCGGCCGGCATGTCCGCCCCTCAGGCCTTGCGCGCCTGCAGCATGCGGATGCGCGCGACGGCTTGGTGGTCGGTCGTGGCGGCGTCATAAAGGCGCGCCAGGTCGGCCTTCAGTGCCGTGCGCGAACCGCCGTCCAGGTACACCATGTGCCCCGACGGATAGAACCCCGCCGACAGGTTCTTCCGCACATCGGCATCCAGCAAGGGCATCGCCTTCAGGTCAAGCATGGTCTGGTAGAACGGCGTGACGAAGTCGTAGTAGCCGTTGGCGGAGAAGACTTTCAGATCCATGTTCAGGCTCATCGTGGCGGCCAGGTCGCCGGCCGTGTAGAGCGCGACGTTGCCGTTGGCATCGAGCCCGTTCTGCGCGCCGGTCGGCGCTGGCGCGCACGCTGGTGCCGCCGCATGCATGCGCGTACGGGCTGGAGGCAAGGAAGTCCACGTGGTCTGCGCGATCGGGCTGACCGTCGGTGGAACCGCTGTCGCCCGACGCAGTACACACCGTCACACCCATCGTTGCGGCGCTTTGCAGCGCGGCGTTCACAGCTTGCATGGCCTGCGGCGTCCAGGCGCTTTCGGGGGCGCCCCAACTGATGGACACCACCGAAGGCCGCAGCTTGGTGTCATGGATGGCGGCGTTGATGGCCTGCACGAAACCGGCGTCGGTATTGACCGTGAAGTACACGGCCAGTGTGGCGCCCGGCGCCGCTGCGCCCCCCAGCTCCAGGTCGAGCATGACTTCGCCGTCGGGCCCGCTCGGGTCGGCGGTTGGGCGGTTTGCGCCCTGCCCGACGGGCACGGCTGTCACCGTCGGCACGGGCATGCCCAGTTCCTGGAAGTACGCACGCAGATCGTCTTGCCGGTAGCCGCCGCCGAGTTCGATAAACGCAATGCACTGGCCCGCGCCGTCGCCCTGCGGAAAGCCGTAGAGCTGCGCGAGCTGCATCGGTGTGTACGACGCGGTGGGGACCGCACGCGCGGGCCGGATGCCTCCCGGCTCAGTCGACCCGGCAGGCAGCGGCACGAAGCGGCAATGCGGCTGCGCCTGTGGGCGCGAGTCGAGCCCCAGTGCGGCAACAACCACGTCCTGCAATGACTCCGGCAACCGCAGCGGGCCGGAACGCCCGCGGTATTCGCAATCGCCATGTGCCACGCGGTGCAGGTGCGTATCGAACGCGCGGCAGAACTGTTCGACGGAGCCCTCGAGCGTGACGGTGGCGGCGACCACGTTCACTTCAACCACTTGCAGACTGTGTTCGCGAGCAAAGGTGCGGACGGCATCGATGTCGTCCGAAGTGGCGCCAAACTGAGCAGCCCATTCTTCGCGGGCCAGCGGTGTGGGCGGCGGCGTCCCGGCGGCATGCGCGTGAACAAAGCCCGACAGGCGCGCATCGAGTTCAGCCTCGTTCGGCCGGCGCAATTGCACAAGCGCCCGGATCTGCTCCGCCGGGTGCGCATCGCCGAGGATGCGTTCGTCTTCAGAAATCGTGCGCTCGCTGCCGCGCAGGGGGTGCCGGACCATGGGCCATCTCCATGTAGGTAGATGGCCCGTGCGTCGCAACCGGCGTGCCGCGGCGCTGAGGGTGCCGGCAGGATGCGGCGCCACCTCCCACCACGTTAGGCGATGGCTTGGCCGCTTGATCTGCGGGGTTCGTCAGTCGGCGAAATCGGCGCTGCCAGCGCCTTCTGCGGAATGCTGCGGCTTGCCTTCGGCAAAGGCACGGCGAATCAGCGCGCCGCATGCCGCGCTGCGCACATAGGCGCGTGGGCCAAGGGTCTCGCGCACGAGCATGCCGTAGTACCGCTTGTCAGCGGTGATCCACGGATAGAAGCCGAACGCCCCGGCCGAACTGAACGCGCCGTCGCCGCCGGGCTGATCCTCGATCCAGTAATTGAGCGCGTAATGCCATGGCAGCGCGGCGGGCGTGCTGACGGCAGTTGGGCATGTGCCGGGCTCGGTGCAGACGGCATGCTGGCCGAGCATCCTGCCGAGCTGATATTCACCGCGGATGAGACGACGCAGGAACTGGCCGTAAGCAGCCGGCGTGGCGATCATTCCGCCACCCGGTTCGGGCGCGAGATAACGGATGCCGAGCGGCTTGCCGGCATCGCGCAGGCCCGGTGCATTGGCAAGCTGGTGGTCGAGGTCATTGTTGAGCGCTTCGGCATCGGCGCGGCCCAGGCCGAGATCGATCAGCAGCTTCTGGTCATGACCGCCGTTGTAGCTGAAACGCCCGACATGCCCGGGCGTGAAGGTCGCGTTGCGACCGCGCGCAAAGCAGCTTTGCACGGTGTCATTGCGATTGCACAGCAATGGATTGAGCCCGTCGTAGCCCGAGCGCATGGTGAGCGCGTCGATTTCGGCGGGTGTGGGCTTGCCTTGCGCACGCTCGACCACGTAGGCGCCAAATATCCATTTGGAGGCCGATGCCAACCGCACCGTCTTGTTGGCGCCGATGCGCTGGCCCTGCTGCCCGTGAATCAGCTCGCCGTGGGCGTCACCAATTTCCCAGTAGTAATCGCCTAGACGCTGACAACTGCCGGCATGCGCCAGTGTTGATTGCACCGCGGCACGGCGCGCTGCCAGGCTCGGCGCAGCGGCGTGGGCGGCGGCCCCTGCCACCAATGCAGCCCATGCCACCAGAACGGCACGCCCCCCTTGCCCGAACCCTGCGAACGCCCTGTTGCTCCGGGCGCGTCTTGCTTGCGTCATGTCGATGTCCTGCTCTTTCTGTGTTGCCTTGCCAGCCCGGCAGCACTGTAACGCAGGTGCGTGGCATTTCGCTGTTTTACGCTCGGGCGCTTGTTGCTGTGCAGTCTTGCAACAAGTCATCCACGAAACGCGCGTGACTGTATCGGTGGCACCTTGCAGGCAGGTTGCGGGGCGCCATCGTCATGCGTTTCAAACGTAAGCGTTTGCGCATCGATTAATCATCTTCGCAGGTGATGAATATCACTTCCTATTTGAACCCCCAATATGTCCTAAACCTACCGTTTATGAGCCAAATGGAGGATAAGAATCATGCCAAGGGGCGCTGGCGGTCTGCAGAGAGTGTCCTAGAATGCAACCGAAGAAAAGTAGATTTAAATAAAAGTAAATACGCGGCAGCGGCGAGCTTTCGGGAGCGGCCATGGGAACAATCAAACGGGAAACAGCGGGCTTGACTGCCCGGCTGGGGTGGGAACGTCACCCTGCCAATTGGCAGATGATTCCTACGCGCCGGCGCCTTTTTCAAACACGTCTTCCGGCGACGCGCGCCTCCACCATTCTGCTCTGGCTGCTGGCCATCTCGATTACCGTAGGTGTCGGACTGCTGCATCGATTGTGGTAGCCATAAAAACATAACGGAATTTTGTACGGGGAAGGTCGCAGCGCTAGAGCGAACACGCAGTCAACCACCGAATTGACAGACCGGCATAACGGCACCGAGGGACAGTCCGACCCGCTTCACTGGGTCAATCGCATCCGGACGGATTCAACGTCTGGAGCATCGTCATCCCTCCATTCGGAAATCACGCTCCTGCATGTGACCATTGCGCCGCGAAAGCGGCATGTGGGGCACGTCATTCAACCGGCGCGCCTGATCAATGGGGGGAGCATCATGAATATTTCATTCACCGGCAAGACGTTCAGGTCCGTAGGCGACCTGTTCTTCCAAGCCATCGTCGACGGCAAGGTCGTCAGCTGTTTCGTCACCTCCGAAGCGCTGTCGCTCTGCGATTGCGCGCATCAGAAGATCACGGCCGAAGAGGTCTATCGCAATTACCGCGACTGGATCGAGTTGGCTGCATCGGACCTGATCCGTGCAGGCTCGCTCGCGCCGGTCATTGTGCGCGGCCGCGACCTGGCCGCTTCACGCGCATCGTTGCCGCACGGTGGCGTGCCAGCCTACGACCTGGACCGCGCACGTCAATTGCGCCTGGTTCCTCGCTCGTCGCGCTGATATCAATCAGCGCTGGCGCAGCGGAACGTGCGGTCGGGGGGCCGCACGTTCCGTGGGTGCCAAAGCTCAACGCGGGTCAATCGCCCGGGAAATCCTCTTCCCAATATTCCTGCAGGTTGCGCACGCCAGCGGTGTTCTCGCTGCGCGCGGCTTCACGCATGCGCAGTTCGACTCGCCGGATCTTCCCCGAGATGGTTTTGGGCAGATCGGCAAATTCGATGCGGCGCACGCGTTTGTAGGAAGCCAATCGGCTGCGGCAAAATCCGAGGATGTCGCGCGCCAGTTCCGGGCCGGCCTCGTGCCCCGCACGCAGTACCAAGAAAGCCTTCGGCACGGCAAGGCGCAGCGGGTCGGGGCTCGGCACAACGGCGGCCTCCGCGATGGCAGGGTGTTCGATCAGCACGCTCTCCAGCTCGAATGGGCTGACACGGTAATCCGATGCCTTGAATACGTCATCGGCGCGGCCCACGTAGGTCAGGTAGCCGCTGGCATCGCGCGCGGCAATGTCAGAGGTGTGATACACGCCGCCGCGCATGGCGTTGGCGGTTTTTTCGGCGTTGCCGGCGTAGCCCTCCATCAGGCCGGTCGGTCGCGCATCCAATTCGATGCAGATCTCTCCCTCTTCCGCCTCGTGGCCGTCGGGGTCGCGCAGCGTGATGCGGTAGCCTGGCAGCGGCCGGCCCATCGAGCCCGCCTTGACGGGCTGCCCCGGGCTGTTGCCAATCTGGCAGGTGGTTTCGGTCTGGCCGTAGCCGTCGCGGATGGTGATGCCCCACGCAGCGCGCACCCGTTCGATCACCTCGGGATTGAGCGGCTCGCCCGCGCCCACGAGTTCGCGCAGCGCGGGCTTCCACGCGGCCAGGTCTTCCTGGATCAACATGCGCCACACCGTCGGCGGTGCGCACAGCGTCGTCACCTTGGCCCGGCAGAGCACGTCGAGCGCCGCCTTGGGTTCGAAGCGCGCGTAGTTGTAGATGAAGACGGTGGCCCCGGCATTCCACGGCGCGAAGAAGCAGCTCCACGCGTGCTTGGCCCAGCCGGGTGAACTGATGTTCCAGTGCACATCACCGGGGCGCAGGCCGATCCAGTACAGGGTGGACAAATGCCCGACCGGATAGCTCGCATGCGTATGCATCACGAGTTTGGGTTTGGACGTGGTGCCGGACGTGAAATACAGCAGCAACGGATCGCTCGCCTGCGTGGGCGCGTCGGGGGTGAATTCGGCGGAGGCATCGTAGGCGTCTTCAAAGCGGTGCCAGCCGGCCGGCGCCTTGTCCGTACCGACCGCAATGCGTGTGAACGTGCCCGATACGGCGTCGAGCTTGGCGCAATCTGCCCCGCCCACCACCACGTGGCTCACCTCCCCCATGGCAATGCGTTCGCGCAGGTCTTCTGCGGTGAGCAGCGTCGTGGCCGGGATGATGACCGCGCCGATCTTGATGCTGGCGAGCATCACGTCCCATAGCCCGGGCACGTTGCCGAGCATGAGCAGGATGCGGTCACCGCGCTGCACGCCAAGCGCCCGCAAGTGGTTGGCCACGCGCGCCGAACGCTCGGCCATCTGCGCAAACGACAGCCGCGTCTCGTTGCCCTGATCGTCGACCACCCAGAGGGCGACGGCATCGTTGCCGCGCGCCATGGCGTCGAAATAATCCAGCGCCCAGTTGAAGCGGTCCAACTGGGGCCATGCAAAATCGCGCACAGCGGTATCGTAATCCTCACGGTGCGCGAGCAGAAAGTCGCGGCACCGCAGGAAGGCGTCCAGCGATGTCATGCCTGTCTCCTGAGGTTTGGAGCGTGTCGTGCACGCTCTGACAGCACGCGCCTCGTCCGGGCGCTACGGAAACGCACCTGCAACCGACATCGCCACTTATAGGAGGAATTCGCCCGCCAGACCAGCCCGGATTCTCCCGAGCCATGCGCTCATTGCGAGCGCGGCGGAAAACGCAGCGAGCGACCACCGCCCAGGCTTAGCCACGCCCAGGCCGTTGCAGCCACGACCACGCCCAGCACGACGATCCATTGAGCGCTGACGAGCATCAGCTCGATCGTGCCGGCCATGTCCGGCAGAATCTGCGGCCAGGCGGGCGCAAGCCAGCCGTCGGCGTCGAACCATGCGCCGCGTCCGGCACCTGTGGCGAGTTCCACCGCCAGCAGCGCCGCATTGACGGCCGCGAATGCCATGCCGCTGTGTGTCAGCAGGCGGCTGAACACCGGCAGTTCATACAGGGGCTTCATATATTGGATGTGCCGCGTGAGCGACCACGCGCACACGATGAGCAACGCAACGCTGATGGCCACCATGGGCGCCGGGCTGCGCAGGCACACGCCCAGCGCGATCCACGCCAGCGCATTGATCTCGTGGCGCCGATAGATGCGCAGCGCACGCGCCGCGTGCAGCAGGCCGATCGGCGGAACATCAGGGGGAACACCGGCAGACGCCATGATGTGCTCCATGAGCGGAGGGTTGGTGCGGCGCCGCACGTCCTGTAGCTGGGCAGCCCGCAACTGCTTGCAGTGTACCGACGCGTTTTCACCGGCGCGAGTTCAAACAGCATCCTTCCGCCAAATGACGGACGCGCACCGCGCTCAGGCCTCGCGCAAATGCTCGATCAACTGGCGTGCGAAGACGGGCAGGTCATCGAAATGGCGCACGCAGATCCGCAGCAGGCGCGTCGCCCAGGCGTCGGTCAGGCGCACCCGGCGGATGCCCATGGAGCGCTGCAGCCGGATCGCCGCATGCTCGGGAATGACGCCCACGCCCACGTTGCGTTCCACCATGCGGCAGACGGCGTCGAAACTGCGTAACCGCACGCGGTATTTGAGCCGATGGCCGGCGCGTGCAGCATGCCCCGCCAGATACGCCTGCAATGCGTTGTCGCCCGTCAGGCCGACAAAATCTTCGTGCAAGGTTTCAACGAAGGCCAGCTCACGGCGCTCGGCCAGCGGGTGTTCGCGCGCGGTCACCAGCACAAGGCGGTCGTGGCGGAACGGAAAGGTCTCCAGCCCCGACAAGTCGACCGCGTCGTTGACGATACCGATGTCGGCGCGCCCCTGCGCAATCGCTTCCACAATTTCGTGGCTCACCAGCTCTTCCAGGTCGACGTCGACCTCAGGATGAGCGGCCAGGAAAGCGCTGAGCGTTTCCGGCAGGAACTCCGTCATGGCAGCCGTGTTGGAAAGCAGCCGCACGTAGCCCTTGAGGCCACGCGCGTATTCGCCCAGCTCACCGCGCATGCGGTCCATCTGCTGCAGGACGACGCGAGCGTGGTGAACCAGCGTGCGGCCGGCAGCGGTCGTTTCCACACCGCGACGATTGCGGGTCAGCAACGGCGCGCCCAGTGCGTCTTCCATGCCGCGGATGCGCGCGCTGGCCGATGCCAATGTCAGGTGCGCGCGTTCTGCCCCCGCCGTGATGCTGCCGGCTTCGGCGGTATGGAGGAAGAGTCGGAGGTCGGTCAGATCGAAGCGCACGATACATCTCAAAAGTGGCATGAGCCTCAGTCTCACACTGAGGCTTGGTCAATGTATCGCAGATTGCAGCGTGGCAACCAGTGTCCGAAACTGAGGCATCTCACAACACAACATCCCCAACTTCGCCCCCAATGGAATCTGCCACGCTGCTGCTTTTTGGCGCGGGCCTGCTCGCCGGCATGATGAATGCCCTGGCGGGCGGCGGCTCGTTTGTCACCCTGCCCGCGCTCATGTTCGCAGGGGTTCCGTCGGTGTTTGCCAATGCGTCGAGCACGGTCGCGCTGCTACCCGGCGCGGCCACGTCGGCGTGGGCGTATCGCGCGGACTATCGCGGGTTCGGGCACGTCTCGATGCGCGCCATGGTGGGGATCAGCCTTATGGGGGGGCTGTTCGGCGCGCTGCTGTTGATGAACACGTCGTCTCGCGCGTTCGATTTCATCGTGCCGTGGCTGCTGCTGGTCGGCTCTCTGGCGTTTACCTTCGGCAAACAGGTCGGTGTATGGCTGCGCCAGCGTGTGCAGATCGGGCGGACAACGCTGCTGGTGGCGCAAGGTGCGCTGGCCATCTATGGCGGCTATTTTGGCGGCGCAGTGGGGATCATGATGATGGCGGTCTGGGCACTGTTCGGCCACGACGACATCAAAGCACTGAACGCCTCACGCACCTTGCTGGTGGGCGCGACCAACCTTGTGGCGGTGGCCTGTTTTGCGCTGGCAAGCATGGTGTGGTGGCCGCAGACGCTGGTCATGCTGGTGGCCGCCACCCTGGGCGGTTATCTCGGCGCGCATGTTGGCAAGCGTTTGCCGGAGCCGGTTGTGCGGGCGTTGATTTCCACTTTCGGCTTTTCGATGACGGCGCTGCTGTTCTGGCGCGCCTGGTCGCACGTTTGAGCATGAGGAGAAACGCCATGTCGCACATGCAGCCTCATCCGACACGCCGCCCGCCCGCGCCGCGCGCCTATCGCTATCCGCTGTCCCATCGCGCCACGCTCAGTGCCTGGCACGCCCACATTACCGAGACCCCATCTGCCGAACCGGAAATAGCGGGCGCGCAAGCGGTGTTCTACATCGCGCGCAGTGTTGCAGTCTTGCTGGCCGCCGTGGCCGTGGGCCTGGGAGCCGCATCCAACGACGCGGAACGCCCGTCCACGGCATACCCCTCTTCTTCGCAGGCGACAACGCGCTGAGGGCGCGCTAATATCCGCCCCGCCGCAGCACAGACCGGTATCGACCGGACAAAGAAAAAGCCCGCGGGCCGGGGGGCGGGCGGGCTTAACATCTTCAGCCTTTGACGACGAAAGATGGTCGGGTGTGCTTTGTGAACGAGCAATGCGCCGGAATTCACAAAGCGGGGCCATTATAAAAAGTGCACGCCCCCCGCCATACCCCAACAACGAGGGGGGTCCGCGTCGTTTTCCGATTAGTCCCTGAGCGCTGTATCCAGTGCCTGCGGCGTCAGCAACCCACTCGACGCGTGGCGCTTGCCGTCGGGGCGCAGGATGATCGTGCGCGGCATCTCGCCCTGCCAGCCGGGGTCGAGCGCGGCGCGCAGGCGCTCCGGCATGTCTTCGGCATTGGTGTACTGCGGCACGCGGGCGAGGCCGATCCTGCCGTCGTGTGCCAGCGGCGCCAGTGCGCGGTTGAGCATCTCAGCCTGGTCAGGGCCGTCCATCGACACCATCACCACATCCACAGTCTGCTTGGCAGTGCGCCGCCATTGCGCAATGCGCGCGATGTTCTCGCGGCAGTAGCTGCATTCCAAGGACCAGATTTCGACGATCAGCGGCCGCGCGTGTGGCGTCTGAAGCAAGGTCGGCACATCGCGCGCATGCAGCGGCTGGAACTGCAGCGCGCCTGCGGCCTGCGCGGTAAAAGCGGCGGCAGATAGCGCCAAGCCCATCGCAAAGGATTTCCATCGGGTATTCATTTCGATGCCTCCAATGATGGATTGGACGGACTGACATTGCTGATATCGATCAGCCGATAGCCCTCGGCCTGCGTGCGCCACGACAGGTAAACATGGCCATCGCGCGCGAGCAGTTGCGGATGATCGCTCCCACTATCGGTGTTTGCCGCGCTGGCGGGCGCTGTCCAGTGCGCGCCGTCGTCGGTCGATCTGCGCAGCAGGATCTGCATGCGGTCGTCGGCAAACTGTTTCCACGCCAGCCACAGGGCGCCGTCTGCCGCGAGCATCGCTGGGTGCGATGCCTGTGCACCGGCTTGTGCCGAACCGCCAAAGGCCCATGCTCCGCCGATTGGCTTGCCGTCTGCCGAGAGCCGGCTGTAGAACAGGCCGGGCTTGTCTTGCAGCACCGAAAACCACGCCATGTGCCGCACACCATCGGCCGTAACGGCCAACGCGGGGCCATGGTGCGGACACGCATCGACGCGCCACTCCGAAAACGTCGCGCGCGTGATGGCAAGCGGTGTGTTACCAATGGGTAATGTTGCCAATGCGTGGTCGCGGATCTGCCCGGCAAACACATTGCGCCACAGTGCGAGCATGTGGCCATCGGCATCGGGGGCAAGCGCAATGCGGCAGCATTCGCAGGTCTGGTCGATGACCTTGCGCTCGGGCGCAAAGGTGGCGCCGCGGTCAGTCGAAACGGTGTAGTAGACCGCCGCTCCGGCGTACGGCTGTTTGGCCGCTTGTGCAAGCAGCAGGTCGCGCTTGTCGATCCACGTGACGAAGATGCGGCCTGCGCCGTCGACCGCAATCGAATCGAAGCGGTGCGTGATCGGCTGGCGGTCGTGGTGGACGGTGACCGGCGCACTCCACGTCCTGCCGCCGTCAAGCGAGCGCGAGAAACGCACGAAGCCCGTATAGGGCGCGTCGAGCGGGCGCGACCAGCTCACATACAGCGCACCGTCCGGGCTGGCGATAACCTTCGGGCGGTTCTCGCCGTCGGTGTAGATCGGCTCGGGTTGCGGGTTCACTCGCTGCGGCGCGGACAGTGTCTTGCCGAGATCGCCGGACGACGCTACCACCACGTGCTGCCCTTCCGCCCACGTCACCCACAGACGCCCAGCTTTGTCGAACGCGGCCGTGGTGGCGAGCTGCGGTTTTGCGGCAGGCTTGGCTGCCATGGCACCGTGATCGTGGCCTTCGTGCGCGGGCGCCACCGTTGCTGCGAGCGTCAGCAGCGCACCGGCAACAAATCGAGGAATCGACTGCATTACAGACGCCATTTCAGTTGTCCATAGAAGGTGCGCGACGGATACGGGTGGTACACGAAGTACCGCCGGTCGGTCAGATTGTCGACGCCCAGCGCCAGCGTGATGTGCTTGTCGATACGGTAGCTAGCCTTGAGGTCCACGGTGAAGAAGCTGCTCGTGCCACCGTAGACATTCGGCAGCACATCGGTGTTGTCGAGCGTGCCGTACTGCCGCCCGGAATACCGCACGCCCGCGCCCACCGTCCAGTCAGGCGTGGCATGCCAACTCGCAAAGAGATTGGCGCGCACGCGCGGCATGCGCGGCCAGGTCTTATCGACGTAAGTCGGGTTGGCAGCGTCGGCCAGCGTCTTCGATTGCGTGAAGGCGACGTTGGCTTCGACGTCCACGCCACGCACGCCCGCGCCTTGCAAAACGTCCTGCCCCGAGTACGCCAGTTCGATGCCGCGTGTGCGCACGCGATCCACGTTCTGCACGTTCGTCACGTTGGGCGTAACGGTGATGTTGGTCTGCGTGTAGATGCTGTCGCGCACGTCGCTCTGGAACAGGCTGGTACGCAGCACGCCGTAGGGCACGGCCTGCTCGACGGTGAAGTCGAAATCATTGGCGCGTTCAGGCTTGAGGTTCGGGTCGTTGTTGACGATCGTGTTGCCGCTGATCGTGCCCTGGAACAACTCCGCCACCGTCGGAAAACGCACCGCACGGCCGTACGACAGGCGCAGCAGCGTATCTTGCGTCGCCTGCCACTGAATGGCGGCCTTGGGCGAAAACGCGCCTTCGGTGCGGCTGGCGTAGCCCAACGTGCTCGTGCCGTTGCCGAGCTGGCCGTTGTAGGCGCGCCAGCTTTCGTAGCGCAGGCCCAGCGTGGCGAGCCAGCGGGGCGCAAACGCCCACGCGTCCTGCAGGAAGACGGCCTGCGTTTGCGTGTCGCCCTGGTAGCTGGATTTGAGCGTGGATAGTGTTTCCGTCGACCAGTTCGTCGCGTTGAAAGTCTGGTTGCGCAGGTGGTATTGGTCGTAGTGGTAGCCGGTCGTGAAGGTATGGCCGGACACCGTGGGCGACGTCGCCTTGATGTCGAAGTTGGACCAGCCCGTACCGTCGCCGTAGAACACCGTGCCGGGCCCATTGCCGGCCGCCGTGTTCGACGCGCGCAGGATGTCACGTGAGACGTTGTAGGCCGACGCGTTGGTGTCGATCTTCCAGCCGCCGATCTTGCCCTTCACGCCCAGGCCGTAGAGCCAGTTTTCCTGGTCGCCGTTTTGCGGGGCGAAGGTGTTCGGGGCGATCGTGTACGGCGTGCCGTTGATCAGCACATTGCCGCCCGTGACGGTGTTGCCGGCCGCGTCGCGCAGGAAGCTGAGCGCCTGATCGTTGAAGTGGTTCTCCCAGTGGCCCAGCGTGAGCGACGCCTCCAGGCTGTCGCTGAATACGTAGCCGAATCGCAGCGTCTCTTGCAGTTGCTGCGTACGCTCCAGCATCTGCGGCCCGAGAATCACGCGCGGCTGGCCATTGGGGCCGAGATCCTGCCGCGCACCCGTGACCGGCACCGGCGTGCCGCCTGCGGTGAACCGGGAGTTGGGCGTGGCGTATTGCATCGGTTGGCTGTCGTTCTCCAGCCGGTCGACTGACAGCGCATACCAGAACTTGCCGATGCGGTCGCCCAGCGATGCGCTTTCGTGGTTTCCGGTGACGTTGCGCGAAAAGCCGTAGGCATCGTTGTAATGCTGGCTCATGATCTGCGTCTGCGCCGCGGCCTCGAATTTTTCTGGGCGGCGCAAGGTCATCGCGATGGTCGTCCCCATCGAGTTGCCAGGCAGCAGCGCCGAGAACGGCCCATACAAAATATCGACGCGCGCAAGTTCATCCGGCCCGACCATGGACCAGCGCGGCGGGTAGCTGTAACTGGAGCCAAGCAGGTTCGAGAGCAGGACGCCGTCGGCATACAGCAGACCGCGTGCGCTTTGGATCTCGTTGAAGTCGCGGCCGGCGAAGATGGAGTTGCGGTCGCCAATGAAGCGGCGGCGCACCATCACATTGGGCTGGTATTTGACGGCGTCTTCGGCAGTGACGACGTTGCGATCGGCCAGTTGATCGGCTGTGACGCTCTGCACGACCGCCGGCGTATTGCGGGCGAACGGCACGGGGTTGGCGTTGGCCCGCACCACGGTGGGCGCGAGTTCCTGCGTGACGGGCGCGGGCACGGATGCCGCATCCTCGGCAGCGAAAGCAGACATTGGTGCTGCTGCGCTCAGCGCGAGCGCAGCGCGGCACACGAGCGTGCGCTTAAGGGCGGCGGCCCCAGCGCGCTTGTGGAATGACATCGGAAAGGTCTCCGGATTGCGATGGCGTGGACCCAAACGGGGCCGAACGCAAAGGCGCCACGGAGCAACCTCCGCAGGCGCGTCAGATCGACAACGACGGAGAAACAGGAGGCGCGCGCGACCCGGCCACGCGCAGCGCACTGCGCGCATACACGGGCGCCGGGGTGGCCGGCTGCCGCACGCGATAGACGAAATGGGCAGAGGGAACATCCAGCGCTGGAACCGAGGCCAGCGCCAGCCCGGCTGCAAACCCCGGGCAATACAGGCAGTGCGCCACGCTGTGGTGGGCGGTCGAATCGTCGGCAGAGCCATCGCCTTGCAAATCGATAGCAACCTGCACGGTGCTGCCATGCGGTGCCGTTGCGCTGCACAGCTCGACGTCAAGCGTGCCCGTGGCCGCCGCGCGTGCGGAAGCGAGCACCGGCGACAGTACGTTCAGTACGATCGCAAGCCAGACGAGGAAGAGCCAACGGCGATGGAGCATGGATGGACAACGTCAGAATGTGTGGAGTATAGCGCTGCACACAGTTCCCCGAATTGCGTGCGGCACAGTGCCGCGCATCGGCAAATCGACGGAAATTGACTGGCACTTCGATCGGAATTAGCCTTAATTATTGGATCTACTATAATTTATACTGATTTCCATAATCAGATCTAAAACAGGGCTTCCCATGGATTCCGACACCGATACCGGACGCTTCAGCTTCCACCGCCAGGACCTCGCCAACACGCTGTGCGACAGCCTGGAAGGCAAGGGTCTTGCCGATGCGCGCTCCGGCCTGTTCCTGGCAGCGCCCCGGCGTACCGGCAAAAGCACGTTCCTGCGCGAAGACCTGGTGCCGGAGGTCGAGCGCCGCAAGTGGATCGCCATCTACGTCGATTTATGGGCCGATCGCGCCCGCGACCCCGGCCTGCTGATCGCCGACGCCATCAAATCGAAGCTGGCGCAGTTCGACGGCCCGATCGCGAAGCTCGCCAAGCAGGCCGGCATGGAGAAGGTCGACGTGTTGCGCACGTTCACGTTCAACCTCGGCAAGATCGGGCTGCCGCCGGGCATTACCCTGGCCGACGCGCTCGATGTGCTCTACAAGGCGGTGCAGCGGCCGGTCGTGCTGATCATCGACGAGGCGCAGCACGCGCTGTCCACGGAGGCCGGCACCAATGCCATGTTCGCGCTCAAGGCCGCGCGGGACCAGATGAACCAGGGCGTGGACGAACCGCGCCTCTTCCTCGTCTTTACGGGGTCGAACCGCGACAAGCTCGCCAACCTGCTGCTCAATCGCACGCAGCCGTTTTTCGGCTCGCGCGTGACCAACTTCCCGCTGCTCGGGCGGCCGTATGTGTCGGCGTACACGGCGTGGGTCAACCAGCATCTGGCGCCGAACAACCAGTTCAAGGAAGACGACATGTTTGCCGCCTTCCAGCTCGTCGGGCACCGGCCGGAGATGCTCAAGGGCATCGTCAGCGAGATCGCCCTGGAGCTGGGTGAAGCCGCCAGCCTGGGCGAGTTGCTCAAGCGCGGCGCGCAGGGTTTTCGGGACCGCATCTGGGGCGAGATCGAAAGCGACTACAGCGCGCTGACGGAAATCCAGCGTGCCGTGCTGGCGGTGCTGATCGAGCGCGGGCAGGGCTATTCGCCGTTCTCGGAAGAGTCGATGAAGGCGTATGCGGCCAAGCTCGGCCACAGCGAGTTTTCTACCGCCACGGTGCAGGCCGCGCTGGACGCGCTGCGCGACAAGAACCTGATCTGGAAGGAATCCCGCGGCGCCTACGCACTGGAAGACGAAAGCCTGGCGCTGTGGTTTCGTGAGACGCGGGGCACGCATGCCGTGCCGCCGAAGCTGAGCGAATAGCGCGGCTGAGGCGATCATCCCGCGGCACGCAATGGCTTGCGCCCGCTACACTGGACAGACGACACAACAATATTCGGGGAGCAGCCAAATGGCACGCAATCGCACCACGTGGCGCGCGCTCACGGCCGCGTTTTTCCTATTGACGGGCGTCGGCACGGCTGCCGCGCAAGACACCACACCCGTACAGGCACCGGCACCGACCCCGAACTGTCCGCCACCCGCCTCAAGCTTCATCCCCAAAGACGGTTGGACCGCCGCCGCGCAACGCGCGACGGACCACGGCCTGCTCTGGCGCATCGAAAAGAACGGTCACACCTCGTGGCTCTACGGCACGATCCACGTTGCGCGGTCCGACTGGATGCTGCCCGGCCCCACCGTGCGCAGCGCGCTTCAGCAGGTTGATAGCATCGCGCTCGAACTCGACCTGCTCGACAAGGACACCGACCGCACGCCGCTAACCGCGCAAAACAGCGCAGAAGACCGCCGGCTCCTGACCGGCCGGCGCGGCGAGCGCTTCAACAAACTGCTCTCCGCGGCGTGCCTGCCCGACACGGCCCTCACGCAGATCCGCAAGTTCCAGCCGACCATGCAACTGGCGTCGCTGGCGGTGCTGGGGGTTCGCACGGACGGGCTTTATCCCGATTTCGGCATCGACCTGTTTCTCACCACCTACGCCAAGAGCGTGCACCTGCCGATTGTGCCGCTCGAAACGCTGGCGCAGCAGGTGCGCGTGCTCAACGAGATCGTGCCGAAGAACGAGGTCGCGCAGCAATTCGATACCGTGCTCGACGCGATTGAATCGGGCGAGGCGCGCACGCAGACGCTCACGCTCGCCAATGCCTGGGCCGACAGCGACCTCAGCACGCTCGAGCACTACCCGCAGTGGTGCGATTGCCTGAAGACGGCGTCGGATAAACGCGCATTCCAACGCTTGGTGACGCACCGCAACCGCGCCATGGCCGAGAACATTGCGCGCGTGCACAACAGCGGCCAGCGCGTGTTTGGTGCTGTGGGCGCGTTGCATATGATCGGGCCCAAAGGAATTCCTGCGCTGCTGGCGGCGCGCGGATACAAGGTCACGCCGGTGTTGCCGGCGATCACACCGCGCTAGCGCGTACGCGTTTTCCGGTCAGCGCTTTTCCGGCGGCGTCGATCCGACAGCCGCTGCCAGTTCGGCATGCGCGGCCAAGTCCGCGCGGCGATGGGCGCCCCCCACTACGCGCCGCTGCTGCTGCGCATGGCCGCCATCGCATCGGTCATCAAGGTATCGGATGAAGATTTGCGCCAACTGTTTCCCGGTGATGCCGATCCGCTCACCACGCTGCGCACCCTCGCGCCGCAAGCCGACATCCTGCTCACGCTCAGGGCCCACGGCATGGAATGGCTGACAGCGGCGCACGGCGGGCAAGACGATGCGCGTATCACCCAACCGGCCTTTGCCGTGCCGGTGGCGGACACCGTCGGCTGCGGCGATGCCGCGATGGGCGCCTGGCTGGCGAGCCAGTTGCAGTCGCCCGGGGCGCCCGTGCAGGCG
This sequence comes from Ralstonia sp. PBBBR1, assembly GCF_002256165.1. NCBI lineage: Bacteria > Pseudomonadati > Pseudomonadota > Betaproteobacteria > Burkholderiales > Burkholderiaceae > Ralstonia > Ralstonia sp. PBBBR1. Next base: position 243,493 of record NZ_NKIL01000005.1, read on the forward strand.
CATCTGCGCCAAGCTGCTGCGGCGGCCGCCCTCACCGCCACGCGCGCCGGCGCATACGCGGGCACGCAAGCCGAAATCGATGCGTTGCTGCAGGCGCATGCCGCCTCGCCGGCCTGAGGTCGCCTGAGACCGGTTGGCAGCGTGGCGCTGCATGCCACAATCTGCGCCATCTGCGTCTTGATCGCTTCGAGGGGCCGTTTTGGAACTGCTTCGTATTGCCGTGCTGTTTGCCTTCACCGCCGTGGCGGAAATCGTCGGTTGTTATCTGCCGTGGCTCGTGCTCCGGCAAGGCAAGCCGTTCTGGCTCCTGCTGCCGGCGGCCGCCTCGCTCGCGCTGTTTGCGTGGTTGCTGACATTGCACCCGGCTGCGGCCGGCCGCACCTATGCGGCATACGGCGGGGTGTATATCGCCGTGGCGCTTGTGTGGCTGCGTCTGGTCGACGGTGTGGCGCTCACCCGCTGGGACATCGGCGGCGCGGCTATAGCGTTGACGGGGATGGCCGTGATCGCCCTGCAACCGCAGGCCAATTGATCGGATTGCGCACGATATTTAGGTTTTCCTGAGCGAAACGGAACCCTAAGCCGCCGCCACGATCGGAGGGTGGATCATGGCTACGGCCATCGCGCTACGCGCCGGTCGCCCCTCACCCAACCGCTTTTTTTGTCCTGGAGGCCGCGATGCCTGCCATCACCCTCAAACACCTTGTCGTGGCCACGATGCTGATGACCGCAGCGATGACCGCCTCGGCGCTCACCACGTCAACGTTCACCTTCACCGATCAGGACCTGCACGGGATGCTTGCGCACAGCCAGCCTCCGCAGCCGATCCAGCCGGCCAAAGCCACCGAATCGGCGTCTCATGACCGGCTCCGCGTCGGCCTGAGCGATCCGGGCACGCAACTCGTGCTGCCCTGGTTCCTGGCGGATCTGGTGGATGCGGTCAACCGGCGGGCATCCCCGCAAGACTTCGCGAAAAAGCTGCGGGACGGGATCTGATCGGCCACCGTCGCCGGCCTTCCGTCCGACGCGCTCACTTTCCGCAGGCAGGCATCACAGTGCTGTATATTCATACAGTTATTTTTTGTGACGCCCTGCCGTGCTTGCCGCCTCCCCCACCCCAGACACCGCCAATGCGCCGGCCACGCCGGGTTACCTGGCCCAGCTGAACGACCAGCAGCGCCAGGCGGTCGAGTTCGGTATCTCTGGAGCGGACGCGGCGGAAACCGGGCCGCTGCTCGTGCTGGCCGGCGCAGGGTCCGGCAAGACGCACACGCTGGGCTGGCGCGTGGCGCATCTGGTGGCCAACGGCGCCGATCCGCAACGCATCCTGCTGCTGACGTTTTCCCGCCGGGCGGCGAGCGAACTGTCGAACCGTGCCGGCCACCTGCTGGCGCGAGCCATGCAGGGCGAGCGATCGAACAACGCCCTCAATTCGGCCGGCACGTCGTACAAGACCACGCTGCCCTGGGCGGGCACCTTCCACGGCATCGGCGCGCGCCTGCTGCGCGAATATGCCGAGCGCGTGGGCCTCGCCCCCGATTTCACCATCCATGACCGCAGCGACTCGGCCGATCTGCTCAACGTCGTGCGCCATGAGCTGAACCTGTCGACCAAGGAACGCCGCTTCCCGCTCAAGCAGACCTGCATTGCGATCTACTCGCGCGCCATCAACGCCGAGAGCCCGCTGAACGCCGTGCTGAAGCACCATTTTCCGTGGTGCGCGATGTGGGAGACGCAACTGCGCACGCTGTTCGATGCATATGTCGAAGCCAAGCAGGCGCAGCACGTGCTCGACTACGATGACCTCCTGCTCTACTGGCACGCGATGTCGTCCGACGCCGAACTGGCGGCCGAGATTGGCGCCCGTTTCGACCACATCCTCGTCGACGAATACCAGGACACCAACCGGTTGCAGTCATCCATCCTGCGTGCGTTGCGCCCGGACGGCCGCGGTGTGACCGTGGTGGGCGACGACGCGCAATCGATCTACGCATTTCGCGCGGCGACGGTACGCAACATCCTCGATTTTCCGCGCCACTTCTCGCGGCCGGCGCACACGGTGCTGCTGGAGCGCAATTACCGGTCAACGCAACCGATTCTGGATGCCTCCAACGGCGTGATGCGTTTTGCCACGGAGCGCTTTGCCAAGACGTTGTGGACGGACCGCGCATCGACGCATCGTCCGCGCTTGATTTCGGTGCGTGACGAAGCCGAGCAGGCGCGTTGCGTGGCCGAGCAGGTGCTACATCACCGTGAAGGCGGGCTGACGCTGAAATCGCAGGCGGTGCTGTTTCGCACTGCAAGCCACAGCGCGCCGCTGGAGATCGAACTCACGCGCCGCAACATCCCATTCGTGAAATACGGCGGCCTCAAGTTTCTGGAAGCCGCGCATGTGAAGGATGTGCTGTCGGTACTGCGCTGGGCCGAGAACCCGCGCAGCCGCATTGCCGGGTTTCGCGTGATCCAGTTGCTGCCAGGTGCAGGCCCCGCCACGGCGGCACGCGTGCTCGACGCCATGGCGGAAGCGGCGGACCCGATTGCCGCGCTGCTCGCCTACGAGCCACCGGCGCGGCTGGCCGGCGACTGGTCTACGCTGATGGCGCTCATGCAAACCCTGCGCGCGCCCAAAGACAGCCTGGAATGGGCTGGCGAACTCGAAGCCGTAGGCGCTTGGTACTCGCCGCACATGGAGCGCCTGCACGACGACGCGGCCGTGCGCCAGGGCGATCTCGACCAGCTCGCCCGCATGGCCGCAACGTACGCCACCCGGGAGCGCTTCCTGACCGAGATGACGCTCGACCCGCCCGAGTTGACCAGCGATGAATCGGGCGACCCATACCGCGACGAGGACTACCTGATCCTCTCGACGATCCATTCATCGAAAGGTCAGGAATGGAAGGCGGTGTATGTGCTGAATGCCGTGGACGGCTGCATGCCGGCCGATCTGGGCGCCGGCTCGCACGAAGAACTGGAAGAAGAACGCCGGCTGCTCTACGTGGCGATGACCCGTGCGCGTGAGCACCTCGACATCCTGGTGCCCCAGCGTTTCTACGTCACCCAGCAAACACCCAATGGCGATCGGCACATCTACGCGTCGCGCACGCGCTTCATTCCGCCTGCGCTGCTGCCGCTGTTCGAAGCCTGCGCATGGCCGGAACCGGAGCCCGGTGCAGACCCCGCAGCCGAGGCGCGTGCCGCGGCCAAGGTCGACCTGAGCAAGAAGATGCGCGGCTACTGGAAAAAGTAGTCAGCCCGGTCGCCGGCGCGCGCGCTCAATGTACTTCCATCTCGGGTCGCTTGACCACCTGCGTTGACTCGAAGCGCGAGAGCTGGGCAAAGATCCACGCGGCCGCGCAGGTCATGACGCCCACGCAGACAAACGTCTTGTGGAACGCCGCCAGCGTGTCGCGCCCTTCCGGTCCGGCGGTGAAGTCGGTAAAGCCCGTCAGCAACGCGCCGGCTGCGGCCACGCCCAGGCTCATCGACAGCATCATCACCATCGAGAGCATGCTGTTGCCCGCGCTGGCCAGGGGGCCCGTCAGGTCCTTGAGCGTGAGCGTGTTCATTGCCGTAAACTGCATCGAGTTGAACGTGCCGAAGATCGCCAGTTGCACGATGCGCAGCCACACCGGCACGTTGGGCGTCATCACCGCAAAGCTGGCCATCATCAGGCCGACCATGACCGTGTTGACGGACAGCATGCGGCGATAGCCGTAGCGCTTGATGGCCCAGGTGCCCAGCGGCTTGGCGGCCATGCCGGCTGCGGCCACCGGCACCATCATCAGCCCGGCCTGCAGCGGCGTGTACCCCAGGCTCACCTGCAGCAGCAGCGGAATGAGGAACGGCATCCCGCCGCTGCCGATGCGTGCAAACAGGTTGCCGAGCACACCAATGGAAAAGCTCGGAATACCGAACAGCGTGCGCGGAAACAGCGGCCCGGCCACACGCCCCGCGTGCAGCCAATAGGCGGTGAGTGCGGCCAGACCGAAGACCAGCAGCACCAGCACCGTCGCGTGCTGGAAGCCGAGCTCCGACAGCCCGTCGAGCGAAAACGATACCGCCGCCATGCCGAAGGCCAGCATCAGATAGCCGGACCAGTCGAAGCGGCTGTCGTCTTCTGCGTGCACATCGGGCATCACCTTGAGCGTGACCAGCGCGCCGATCACGCCCACGGGAATGTTGATCAGGAAGATCCAGTGCCACGACACGGCTTCCACCAGCCAGCCCCCCAGCGTCGGGCCGATCAGCGGGCCGATCAGCCCCGGGATGGTGACGAAACTCATGGCCGGCAAGAACTGCTCGCGCGGCACCACGCGCAGCACCGTCAGCCGCCCCACGGGCATCAGCAGCGCGCCGCCCACACCCTGCACCACGCGCGAGGCAATCAGCATGGTCAGGCTGCGGGACTCCGCGCAGAGCAAGGAACCAATGGTGAAGAGAAAGATGGCAGCAAAGAACATCTTCCGCGTGCCGAAGCGATCGGCCAGCCATCCCGACGCAGGCATCAGCATGGCGGTCGTCAGCGTGTAGGCGATGATGACCGACTGCATCTTCAGCGGGCTTTCCGACAGGCTGCGTGCCATGGCCGGCAACGCGGTGTTGACGATCGTGGAATCGAGCGTCTGCATGAACAGTCCCATCGCCACCAGCCAGAGCAACGGTTTCAGAGAGGTGTCGAGGGAGGCGGAGGGCGTGGTGGGCATGGGGCGGGGGCAGAACCGGCAGATGTGCGACGCAGCCGTCATTGTGGCGTGCCTGGCCTGAGCCCGCAAACGCTGATTCCCGCTCGACAGGCGTATCCGCCCTACGGCCGACAAGGGCACTGCGCTCTGCCTATACTGAAGCGTTCATCTCAGTCTCCTCGTGCCCTCGCTCCTGCCATGACCACCCGTACCGAACGCGACACCTTTGGCCCCATTGAAGTCCCCGCCGACCACTTGTGGGGCGCACAAACGCAACGCTCGCTGCAGAACTTCGACATTGCAGGCGACCGCATGCCCCGCGAGCTGATCGACGCGCTCGCCCGCATCAAACGTGCCAGCGCCACCGTCAACCAGCGGCTCGGGCTGCTGTCCGCAGACAAGGCCAACGCCATCGTGGGCGCCGCCGATGAAGTCATCGCCGGCAAGCACCCGAATGAATTTCCGCTGGTGGTCTGGCAAACGGGTTCGGGCACGCAGACCAACATGAACATGAACGAGGTGCTCGCCAATCGCGCCAGCGAGCTGCTCGGCGGGGAACGCGGCGAAGCACGCCTCGTGCATCCGAACGATGATGTGAACCGCAGCCAGTCGTCCAACGATGTGTTCCCGACCGCGATGCACGTGGCTGCCGTAACGGCCATCACGCACCATCTGATTCCATCGCTGCGCACGCTGCGGGAGACCCTCGCCAAGAAAGCTGCCGACTTCAACGACATCATCAAGATCGGCCGTACGCACCTGCAGGATGCGACGCCGCTCACGCTGGGCCAGGAGTTCTCCGGCTACGTTGCACAGTTGCAGCACAACGAAACGCACCTGAACGCCGCCCTGCCACACCTGTGCGAACTCGCGCTGGGTGGCACGGCGGTCGGCACCGGCCTCAACGCACCGGCCGGTTATGCTGAACAGGTGGCCGAAGAGCTGGCGCAACTGACCGGCCTGCCTTTCATCACCTCGCCGAACAAGTTCGAGACCATGGCGTCGGCCGATGGCCTTGTGCATGCGCACGGCGCGCTGAAAACGCTGGCAGCCAGCCTCACCAAGATCGCCAACGACATCCGTTGGCTGGCCAGTGGACCACGCAGCGGGCTGGGAGAAATTTCCATCCCCGAGAACGAGCCCGGCTCGTCAATCATGCCCGGCAAGGTGAACCCCACCCAGAGCGAAGCGGTGACGATGCTGTGCGCGCAGGTGTTCGGCAACGACGTCGCCGTGAACGTGGGCGGCGCGTCGGGCAACTTCGAGCTGAACGTATTCCGTCCGATGATCGCCTACAACTTCCTGCACAGCGTGCGCCTGCTGGCCGACGGCATGCGCAGCTTCAACGATCACTGCGCCGCGGGCATCGAGCCGAACCGCGACCGTATCGACGAGCTGGTACAACGCTCGCTGATGCTGGTGACAGCGCTCAACCCGCATATTGGCTACGACAAATCGGCGCAGATCGCCAAGAAGGCGCGCAAGGAAGGCACCAGCCTGCGCGAGGCCGCGCTGGCGCTTGGCTATGTCACCCCCGAGCAGTTCGATGCGTGGGTGCGGCCGGAGAACATGGTTGGCCGCTAAGTAAACTATCATGGGCCCGCGGCTTGCTATGCGCGGCCTATCCCTTTTCCTTTTCCATTGCCCGTTTCAAGAGCGCCGGCCCGGCCGGTGCGCCTTGCGCATGAAACCCGCTCCCATCCCCACGAACGAACCCGAACGTCTTGCCTCGCTGCAAGACATGCTGTTGCTCTCCACACCCGACGAGGAGTTGTTCGACCGCGTCACGCGCACGACCAAGCGCGTGTTCGACGCCCCGATTGTGCTCGTGTCGCTCATCGACGCCCAGCGTCAATGGTTCAAATCCTGTATCGGCTTGAACGTGCGCGAGACCGGGCGCGACATCTCGTTCTGCGGCCATGCCGTGGCCGAAGACCAGATGCTCGTCATTCCAGACACCAAGGCCGACCCGCGCTTTGCCGACAACCCGCTCGTGACGGGCGCGCCGCATATCCGCTTCTATGCTGGGCGGCCGGTCAGGAATCTGTCTGGCTATGCCGTGGGCACGCTCTGCGTGCTCGACAAGAAGCCGCGGTCGTTTGACCAGGCCGAGCGGGAGCTGCTCAATGACCTGGCCAGTTGGGTGGAATCGGGATTTCGCGAGCGCGAACTGAGCGAAACGCAGCGCTCCATCCTGACCGAGCTGCAGATTGCGCGCCACGAAAGCCTGACGGATCCGATGCTGGGCATCTGGAACCGGCGCGCCGCGATGGAACTGCTCACGCGCGAGTGCGGCCACGCGATGCGGTACGGGCAGCCGCTTTCATTGCTGGTGGTGGATGTTGACCACTTCAAGCGCGTGAACGATACCTACGGCCACCCGGTGGGCGATGCGGTCTTGGTTGAGATCGCTCGCACGCTGCGGGTGAATTCGCGCCCCATCGATGCAGTGGGCCGCTACGGCGGCGAGGAATTCCTGGTGGTTCTGCCCGATACGACCACACTGCAGGCCAGCGACATTGCGGAACGCCTACGCAGCGCGGTGGAGTCGCTGGAGATCGCCACGCCGGAAGCCAACATCCGCAGCTCCATCAGCGTAGGCCTGGCAAGCTGCGAGCCGGAGAAGAACCTGCGCACGCCGACAGACCTCATCATGCGTGCTGATGCCGCCCTGCTGGCCGCCAAACGGCTGGGGCGCAATCGCGTGATATTCGACGGACAGCCGGTGTAGATCAGTGGGGCGCGGGCTCGCCGCCGCGGCGGGCGACGCGCACGTCAACCCGTTCCGGCGCCAACGCGCGCTCGAACACGGCGCGCGCGGCATGCGTTGTGCCGGTGCCGCACATGAACGCGTCGATGGCGGCAAACCCGTGCTCGGGCCAGGTGTGAATCGAAAGATGCGATTCGGCGAGCAGCAACACACCGGTCACGCCGCCCTGCTCGCCACCGGGCAAACCGGCGCGCACGGAATCGAAGCGATGCAGATGTGCATGCAGGATGGTCGCACCCAGTGCGTTGGCAGCATCGCGCAGTGCGGTTTCGAGTGTGGCCGCATCGCGCAACAGCACAGGCGCAACGCCATACAGATCGAGCAGCAGATGCTCGCCCACGGCGGCGGGTGCTTCTTCCACAGAAAGCGCTGCATCGGTGCGCGTCACTTGTGGCCCCCGCTAAAACCACCGCCATAACCGCTGCCGCCCGATGAGCCGCCCCAGTAAGACGACGACCCGCCCGAGCTGCTGCCGTACGACGGCGTGCGCGGCGCGGCAAAGCCGGCCTTCCAGTCCATATAGGTGGCGCCAATCACCACGGCCACGGCATAGAGAACGAACCAGTTCTTCATTCCCCGCCCCCAATCTTGGCGACCAGCCACGCGGGCACCAGCAACAGCAACGCCGCGAAGAACGTGATACCAAACACCGAGCCCGGCGCCATGAAGAACGGCACGAGGTTCAGCAGACCGAGCAGCACACAGGCGACCACCGCCACCGTCATGTAATTCGACGACGCCTTGGCCGGCTCGGCGACAACCTTGCCGAACCAGGCCTTGATCTGCGCGGCACTCACGGGCGTGCTCTTCGACCACGTGAGCTCATGCGCGTCGCTCTCCGCAGCCAAGCTTTCCCCGCCGGCGGTGTATTCAACAACGCGCGCCTGGTCACCTGTTTGCACGCGCCAGTTAAAGGCCCCGGCGGCGTAGGTCACGCGCGAGGTGTAGTCCTCGTCGCGGGCGTAGACCTTGCCGTCGAGCACCGCGGTGCGCCCGTCGTTCCGGGTGGGCCAGCGGTCGAGCACGTTGGCGCGGAACCAGCCGTCATCGGTTTCGACCATCCAGCTGAAACTGCGCTTGGGCGTGTACAGCAGGTATTCGAACCATTCGCCGCCGCCGTCGACCACCGCGCGGCGCATCACGCCGATCACCTGCCATTGCGGGCCATCGATGAGCGCCTTGTCGCCCAGCTCCAGCGTGGTGGCTACCTGCGGGACCGAGCGTGCGCGCGCGATGACGTCGCCGCGCGGCGTGGCCGCATCGATGGCCGCGCCGCAGCCGGGGCACAGTACATGGCCCGTCACGCCGGGGCTGAACGGGATCGACGTACCGCACTGCGGGCAGTCGAGATTCGTGAGCTTGCCCGGGACGCGGCCTGCGGTCTCCTTGATCTCGGCGTCGGTGCGCAGAAGCTGGCACTTGAGCACATCGAGCGTGGTGGCTTCGCCCACGTAGAGCGTTGGCGCCGTGCCATCGGAGTAGTCCAGCGTGATGAAAGCGTCTTCGCGGCGGCCATCGGCCACACGCGCGTGCCAGCCTTCGCCCACGCGGAACGGCAATTCGCCCTGGCCGCCGGTGCAATCGGCTTCGCGCACGTCGGACAGCGTGAACTGCTTGCCCTCGGCATCGTACAGCTGCCCCGGGCGCAGCCCCTCAAACGCGACCGCATTGGCAGGCGTACCGCGCGCGAAGGTCATCGTGACTTGTCCGGACGCTTCCGCCAGCCAGCCATCGGAGCCGTCGTCAAACAGCACGTACCACTCGTTCCAGAAACCCGCGTCGTAACGCAGCTGGATGCGGCCGACAATTGTGAACGCCTTGTTCTTGTAGCGCCCGGTGGTGCCGATCTGCACGCGTGCGTAGTCCTCCAGCACGGCGGACATCTTGCCGATGTCGGAAAGCGTCTCGCCGTCGCGCAGCAACGTGCTCTTGCAGAAGCTGCACACCGCCATGACGGCAGCTGCAGACTTCAGTTCCACCGGCGCGCCACACGCCGGGCAGTTGGCATGAAACATGGTCAGGTCGTTCGATTGCGCAAAAGATTGCGCAGAAAAACGGGCGGCTTGCGATGCCGCCCGGTCATCCGATCAGCGGGCCGGGGCTCAGCCTCCGGTCAGCGCCTTCAGCACGGCAGCCTTGCCGGCATCAAAGTCTGCTTGCGTGATGAGGCCCTTGTCGAGCAGTTCCTTGAGCTTGGCCAGGCGTGCGGTGGGGTCGTCGGCTGCCGGAGCAGCTGGGACGGCGGCGGCAGATTGCGCTGCAGGAGCAGCCGCACCGCCAGCGTTGCCCTGCACAGCGGTACGCAGGCTGTCGGCCATGGCCTGGCCCATTGCCAGCCCTGCCGCCAAACCCGCACCCGTACCGGCGATGCCGCCCTCGTTGCGTGCCGCCAGCGGCAGCGATTCGGCCGTCTGGTATTGCGTGAAGCGCTGCATGTCGCCGGTCATGTCCATGCTGATCCGGCGGTCCAGCGCGGCCTGCAGTTCGTCCGGCAGCGTGACGCTGGACACCTGGAAGCTGTCGAGCGCCAGGCCGTACTGCGTGAACTGCGGCAGCAGCGCCTCGCGCACCTTGTTCGACATCAGCATCTGGTTGGCGGCCAGGTCCAGGAAGGGCACGCCGGATTCGCCAAACGCCGTCGCCATCGCACCCATGATGACGGGGGCGAGTTGCGCCTCGACTTCATCCACGGTGTAGATGTCGCGTGTGCCGCTCACCTGCTGGTAGAAGAGCTTCGGATCGGCCACGTGGTAGGCGTACACGCCAAAGGCGCGCAGGCGGATCATGCCGAAATCCTTGTCGCGCACCGTCACGGGCTGCGGCGTGCCCCAGCGGCGGCCCAGTTGCTGGCGCGTGCTGAAGTAGTAGACGTCGGACTTGAAAGGGGACTCGAACAGCTTGTCCCAGTTCTTCAGATACGTGAGAACGGGCAGCGTCTGCGTGGTCAGCTTGAAGGTGCCGGCGCCAAATACGTCGGCGATCTGGCCTTCGTTGACGAACATCGCCATCTGCGAGTCGCGCACGACCAGGGTGCCGCCGTTCTGGATTTCCATGTCCTGCATCGGATAGCGCCAGGCGAGCACGCCGTCTTCGCTCTCCGTCCATTGCAGGATGTCGATGAACTGCTTCTTGATGAAACTGGACAGGCTCACAGCAGACTCCTTCGCGATGACTCGCGGGGCAGGAACAATCAGGACAAGGTCACGACAGGCACGCGGCGTTGATCACGCCAACGGCCAGCGCGCTCACGCCAAACAGCATACCGGCGGCGATGTTGTTGTGCTCGATCTGCAGCCGGTAGTCCGGCATCAGCCGCGTGAGCACCAGGAACACGATCAGCTGCACCACCGACGCCATCACCGCCCAGAACAGGAACGGCACCAAGCCATCGGCATGCGTGATGCTCGACGCGATGGTCAGCACGAAACCGAGCAGCGCCCCGGCCAGCGACAGCGCCGCGGCGATATTGCCTTCGCGGATCAGCTTGAACTCGTCATACGGCGTCAGGCGCAGGTAGATGAAGAAGAAGCCGGAGAACACCACGGCGCCCGCCAGCAGGTGCGAGGCATAGGCGATCACGGGAGCGGTCATGTCGGGCATGGGAAGAGGCCGAGCAGTACATAGGTGGCGCCACTATAGCGGCTGATGCGCCGCTTGCGTACCCCCCGATGCAGCCCCGCACCAGGCGGCTCGCAGGCCGGGAAAAAAGGCGGCACAATCGCGCTCGCCTTGGCATCCGCCGTTTGTTAACGCCCCTTCATTTTCCACCCCCGCAGCATGTCGACGCCGCAGCCTGACGCCACATACGAACCTACGCAGCCTTCGGGCCGCGGCAATGCCTTGCTGGTCCTCGCCGTCTTTGTGGTGGCCTCGTGCGGGCTCGCTTACGAATTGATTGCCGGGGCATTGGCTTCGTACCTGCTGGGCGATTCCATCCTGCAGTTCTCTTCCATCATCGGCGCCTATCTGTTTGCGATGGGCATCGGCTCGTGGCTCTCGCGCTACGTGGCCGATGACGCGCTGCTTGCCCGCTTTGTCGATCTGGAATTGCTGGTCGGGCTGTTTGGCGGCGTGTCTGCCGCGGCGCTGTTTGCGTTGTTTGCGCTGGAATCGGCGCCGTTCCGCCTGGTGCTGTACGCGCTGGTGACGGTGATCGGCGTACTGGTCGGCATGGAGATCCCGCTGGTGATGCGCGTGCTGCATCGGCGGCAGGCAAAGTTCTCCGATCTCGTCAGCCGCGTGCTGACGTTCGATTACCTTGGCGCGCTGGCGGTGTCGCTGCTGTTTCCGCTGGTGCTGGCGCCGCGCCTGGGGCTGGTGCGCACCGGCTTCCTGTTCGGCCTGTTCAATACCGCGATTGCGGTCTGGACGCTCTGGCACTTCCGCGCCGAGCTGGCGCTTTCGGCCCGCATGCGTACCGCGATGGCGTGGCGCGCCGGCGCGGTAGCGGCAGCATTGCTCGCGGGCTTTGGCGCGTCAGACAAGCTCACGCACTGGTCGGAGCGCGCGCTCTTTGGCGACGAGATCATCCACGCGATTTCCTCGCCGTATCAGCGGCTGGTCGTCACGCGCTGGAAAGACGACCTGCGCCTGTACATCAACGGCAACCTGCAGTTTTCCTCGCGTGACGAATACCGCTATCACGAGGCGCTGGTGCTGCCTGCGCTCGAAGCCGTGCGCGGTGCGCGGCGCGTGCTGGTGCTGGGCGGCGGCGACGGCCTCGCGCTGCGGCAGATCCTGAAGTACCCACAGGTAGAGCGCGTGACGCTGGTCGACCTGGACCCGCGCATGACAAACCTGTTCTCGCACGCCGAGGCACTGGTCGCGCTCAATCAGCATGCGTTCAGTGACCCGCGCGTGACGGTGGTCAACGCCGATGCTGCGCAATGGATGCAGACCGCCACCGACATGTTCGATGTGGCCATCGTCGATTTTCCGGACCCTTCCAACTTCAGCATCGGCAAGCTGTATTCGGTGCCGTTCTACCGGCTGCTGTCGCGCCATGTGGCGGATACGGGCCTGGTTGTCATTCAAGCCACGTCGCCCTATTTCGCGCCGCGTTCTTACTGGTGTGTGGATGCGACGCTGAAGGAAGCCGGTTACCGCACGTGGCCGTACCACGCGCTGGTGCCGTCCTTTGGTGAATGGGGCTTCATCCTGGCCGCACCGGGCCGCGCGGATTTCCAGCCACCCACCTCGTACCGCGTGCCGACACGCTTTCTGGATGCCGACACCACGCATCAGATGTTCAGCTTCGCGCCCGACATGCCGCGCCCGAAAGTAGAGCCGAACCGGCTGAACAATCAATCGCTGGTGCGGTATTTCGAAGAAGACTGGCACGGCGTGCTGCGCTGATGGCAACGCGACGCAGCTTTCTTGTGGGTGCAGCCGCTGCCGGTGTAGCCGCGGCGGGTGCCGCTTCGTGGGGGGGCTTTCGCGCCTTTACTGAAATCACGCCCAGCGTGCGCATGCCCGGCCAGACTGCCGGCCATCAACTGCGCGACCTGCGCGTGCTGCCGGCACCATCGGAAACGCGGCGCGTGGGCGTTGCCATCTGCGGCAGCGGCATTGGCGGATTAAGCTGCGCGTGGCGGCTGGCAAAAGGCGGCCGGCGCGACGTGGTTGTCGTCGAGGGACCGGAGCGCTATGGCAATGCCGCGGGCGGTGCGTTCGGCACGCAGCGCTTCCCCACGGGGGCGCATTATCTGCCGCTGCCGTCGATGGAATCGACGCACGTGCGCGAGATGCTGGCCGACTTTGGCGTGATCGAGCGCGATCCGTTTGCGCTGCGCCCGACATACGACGAACGCGTGCTCGTTCATGCGCCCGATGAACGCCTGTGGCTGGGCAACCGCTGGCAAGACGGCTTTGTGCCGCACGAAGGCGTTACCGAGGCGGAGCGCGCCGAGCACACCCGCTTCTTCGCCCAGATCGACAGCCTGCGCCATAGCAAGGGAGCCGACGGCCGCCGCATCTTTGCCGTGCCGACAGCGCTCTCGTCTGCAGACCCGGCATGGCGCGCGCTCGACAGCCTCACCTTTCGCGAGTGGCTGCACCGCGAGGGCTACCGCGCCACAACGCTGCACTGGTATGCCGACTACTGCTGCCGCGACGATTACGGCGCCACCGCCGATCATGTTTCCGCCTGGGCCGGCATTGCGTACTTCGCCAGCCGCGGCGGCATGGCGAGCAACGCCGAACAGGGCACGGTGCTCACGTGGCCGGAAGGGTTGGACTGGATGGCCAAGCGCCTGTTCGAAGCCGCCGGACTGAACGAACCAGGCCGCATGCTCCCGGGCAGCGCCGCGCGCATCGGCACAACCACCGAAGCCGGCGCATGCGTCTTCGCAGATATCCTGCAAGCGGATGGCCGCGTCGTGCGCCTGCTAGCCGATCACGTGGTCAGCGCGATGCCGCTGCACGTTGCCAAACACATCGTCGACGGCTTTGACGTGCCCGCCGCCGAGTTGCCCGAAACCGCACCGTGGCTGCTCGCCAACCTGCTCATCGACGGCTTTCCGCCCGAACACGACGACACGCCGCTGGCGTGGGACAACGTGGTCTATCGCGGTACGGGGTTGGGATATGTGGTCGCCAATCACCAGGACATTCGCGTCGGGCCGCCCGCGCAGAGCGTGTTCACGGCCTACGTGGCGCTGTCGGACATGACACCGAAGGCCGCGCGTGAATGGCTGCTGAAGGCATCGCCGCAAACGCTGCTCGATCGTGCGCTGGCCGATCTCGATACGGTGTACGGCATCCGCCTGCGCACGCAGATCCGCCGGGCCGACCTGACGCTACGCGGCCATGCGATGGCGATTCCCACACCGGGCTTTCTCTCCAGACCCGGCATTGCGCGCCTGCGTGAGAGCGCCGGGCCGATCCACTACGCGCATGCGGACCTGTCCGGCTATTCCGTGTTCGAAGAAGCGGCGTGGTGGGGCGATCGGGCGGCCCGGCGCATTCTGGGCAACTGATTGCTCGCTCCGCCGCAGGGCATCAAACGCAACCGTTCGACCTCGGCCATCAGTTCCCACGTGGCTGGGTCGATATCGCTGCGCTCAAGTGCCAGCGACAGGTATGCCCCGATCATGTCGACAAACCCGCGCGCAAATGCGGACGGATAGGCGCTACCCGTGTACTCCATCAGTTGCTGCCGTAGCAGGCGCGGCCGATGCTGTCCGAACTCGCGCACATAGGCTTGCGTTCGGCAGAGGAAGGCGCGCGCTTCCAGCGCACCGTCAAGGTAGACACGGCGTTTGGTGATTGTCATGGGCGGCCTCCGGTTCGCAACGGAACGGGGCACAGCCAAGGTGGAGAGGGAAAAGACGCGGGGCGACGCCCGCCGAACACAACAGTCATGGAGCCTCCTACGGATAGCAAAAGGCCCGACTAATCGCTGCTAAACGAGGGTGGCGGGCCCGACGACAGGGTTAGCAGACCGGCCCGTAGGACGCCGGCGACCCGAAGGTCCCCTGCCCGGCCCGCCGTGGTACAAGCGTGCGCGAGCACGGACGTAAAAAAGCCGCACGAGGCGGCCGTCCGGCCATACGGTAAGAATAGGCTGCTAAACCCAGCTGCCGTTGGTGCGGCAGCGCCGTGAATTATAGCGGCGGCACCGGTGCAGCCCACATGCAAAATTGCAGCATTTCGTGATCGCGCCGTACCGCCAATCCCGCCGTCCTGCGTGCGCTTACCCCTGACGCGACCACAGCGTGCGGCCGAAGAACGTCAGCGCGCGGTCCCACGCATGTTCGGCCCACACCGGGTCGTATTGCGTGATGGCGATGCGGTTCTCGCCCACGGCCGTTTCATTGGCGAAGGCGTGGTGCGCGAGATAGCGGTGGAAGTCCACATCGACGCCAGCATCGACGAGCTTCTTTTCCAGCGCATCGACGCCTTCGATCTTGAAGGCGGTGTCCTGCGTGCCCCAGTGGCCCTGCACCGGCACCTTGATCTTCGAGGCGTCGATGTATTCGAGCGGAGGATAGCCGTACCAGACCACGCCGGCATCCGCTTCCGGCACGTTACTCAGCGTCAGGAGCGTCAGCGCGCCGCCCATGCAGTAGCCCGTCACGCCCACGCGGCCGCAGGTCTGCTTGAGGTATTGCAAGGCGCCGCGCACATCCTGCGTGGCCGCGTCGCCAAAGTTCAGGTTGGTCATCAGGTGGTGCGCTTCTTCCTCTTCCACCGTCATGGTGCCGCGATAGAGGTCGGGCACCAGGGCCACGTAGCCCGCGCGCGCGAGGCGGTCGGCCACGCCGCGAATCTGGTCATTCAGGCCCCACCACTCCTGGATGACGACAATGCCCGGGGCGCCCTCTGCCTTGGCCGGCTTGGCCAGATAGCCCTGGAGTTCCTGCCCATCCGGGCGTTTGAACGTGATCATGGATCCTTGCGATGCGGTCATGCGATGGCTCCTCTGCCTGGAACGAAAACGCACAGCATAGTCCTGCCAGATGAAATTTGCAGGCGGCGCGTCGGCGGGGAACGGGCTGCGTGCGCCTTAGCCCTGCCGATACCCCTCCATCAGGGAGCCGATACGCGGCACAAAGTCTCTATCATGGCGGCACGTTCACACCCTGATTGCCTCCCATGATCAAAACCCTCGGCCTCATCGCCTACCTGCTGGTGCTGCTGATCCACGTCTACATCGTCGTACTCGAGATGGTGCTGTGGAAGACGCGCGGCCCCAAGGTATTCCGCATCACGCCGGAAAAAGCCGCCGAAACCGCCGCCATGGCGTCCAACCAGGGCCTGTACAACGGCTTTCTGGTAGCCGCACTGGTCATTGGGCTGATCGCACCAGACCCCGCCATCAACGCCGCGTTTGCGCTGTTCGGGCTGATCTGCGTGGCGGTGGCCGGCATCTGGGGCGCCGTCACGGTCAACAAACGGATTCTCTTTGTGCAGACGGTGCCGGCCGCGACTGCGCTGGCGCTGGGGTGGTTCGCCTGAAGGCAATGGGTGCCGCGGTGGCGGCAATCCTTGTCTGCCCCGGCGCCGCGCACTAGCTTGAAAGGAGTCAGGAGCGCGTTCGACTGGATGCGCTCTCGCCGACCGGGACCTCGCACATGCCGCCTGCATACCGCCGAATGATCCGAATGCTGGGCAGGGCGTCACTGCTGGCAACCGTGCTGTGTGGTTCCTCCAACTCCGCTCAAGTGAGGCACGCCATGACGCTCGCCTTGACCTCTCCGGCCTTTGCCGCTGGCGGCGAAATCCCCAGCCGCCTGACATGTGAAGGCGCGGACACATCGCCGCCGCTCGCGTGGACCGGCGCCCCGGCAGGCACACGCAGCCTGGCGCTGATCGTCGATGACCCCGACGCGCCCGACCCCGCGGCACCCAAGATGACGTGGGTCCACTGGGTGCTCTACAACATCCCGCCCGGCACCACTTCGCTGGCAGAAGATGCATCACGCAAGGGACTGCCTCCGGGTGCTCGCCCCGGCAACAACGACTGGCAGCGCACCGCTTACGGCGGCCCCTGCCCGCCCATTGGGCGTCATCGCTACTATCACAAGCTTTACGCGCTGAACGTGGAACTACCGGAGCTTGGCGCACCCACCAAGGCCGAACTGGAGCGCGCCATGCGTGGCCACGTGCTGGCTGAAGCCGAGCTCGTCGGTACCTACCAGAAACACAAACCCTGAGCCGGTACGTCAGGAAGTCAGGCGACCTAGTGTCAAGGCTTGGCAACCGCGCCCTTGCGGAACACCGCATACGGCACGCCCCGCTCCGGGTGTGCCGTCGTCTCGTTGATGAAGCGCTCGACATCAGGCACGTCATGCAGCGCCGTCATGAACGGCGCCAACACGTAGCCCGGCGCCACACAGCCCTGCACCAGCATCCACCGCTGCCATACCGTCACCCACAGCGTGGTGTTCTGCTGCCATCCCGGCACGTGAATGGACATCCATTGCAGGCGCCGCTTTGCCGTCTCGGCGATCTCATCGTCGTAGGAAAACGCGTTGGGCAAGCGGCAGCGGCCCTCCACCCAGCAATGGTTGCCATGCTCGATGCGGTGGTGCGAATCGCGCTTCCACTCGGCTTCGCTGATGCGCGGGCCGGCCGGTTCAGGGCAGTTGGCCACGCCCGACGAGATCTGGAAGAACGGGTCGTGACCGCGGTTCTGCAGGTCGTCTTCGGCGTGCGCCCCAGACGCTGACAACAGCAACACCATTGCAATGCAGCGTAAGTCGATCGTCATGGCGGCCTCCTTGGCGGACCCGGCGCAATCGGTTGCTGCAAAGCATAGGTGTTGCGTAACTCAGCGGCCAGGGATCAGCTCAGCGGAATCTCGAAAATCCACTTCAGCGTCCAGCGGTCTGAGGCGCGTGTCAGGCCGCGGCCGATGCCAAAGTTGAAGACGAAAGGCTTGCGGTCCACGTCGAACGCCAGGAACACCGTGTGTTGTTGTTCATGCAAAGGCGCGATGTGGTTGATGGGGCCAAGCCCGGCGTAATACTCCGTGCCGGCGCGCACCCCTGTCGCAACCGTACGTGCAATCTTGAAACTGGGCGCGGCCTCCGGCACGCCGCTGCGCCCGTCCCCCGAGAGATTCCAATCAAGCACCGGGTTGACCGCCCAAAGCCAACGGTCATCCTGATACCCATAGATGGGTCGCAGTTCCGCCGCGTTTTGAGATGCTTCAAAACGGCCGGCCACGTGGGCGAGTTCGACGTTGATGCCTGCAAAGTTCCCCACGCCATCAACTGGACGCACGGGCATCCATTTCACCCGCACCTTCGGACCGGTCACGTAGAACGTGTTCTCGCGCGTGAGCGTGGTCGGCACATAGAGCCCCAGCTCCAGCGAGGGCGTCAGGCCATACGAGAACTCCGCCGTGGCACGCCAGCCGTGCGGTGTCGTGACTTCGCCTGGATAGCTTGGCGTGCCGATGCCGCTGGGCGTGGTGTTGACGTGCAGCTCCAGCCCGAACTCGCCCGGCGCGTTGATATCACCGGTGTAGACCTGGATCTCGTCAGGCAACACCGCGTGCGCCGGCAGCGCAAATGCCGAGAACACAACCGCCGTTCCAATCGCGCGCGCAATGCGTGCACCCACCATGATGACCTCCGGAGCAATCCCGAGATCATAGTGAGGCGATTGCGTGCAGTGCGAAATAACCGGCGGCCGCAGATACAAATCCGCATAAGAGGCATTCGCATTTGCAGGCGTGGGCTGCGCCCCCGCTAGCTCGAGCTCATGTGCGTCGCGAGCAGCGAGGCAAACACATCGTGCAGCTCGGTCTTGCCGAAACGCTGCTCCGACACGCCTTTCTCCACGTCGATCTGCCCGGCGTTGACCGCATCGTAGAGTTCGGTGAGCAGTTGCACATGGTTCGCGCTCAGACCGGCACGCTGCAGCATCGGCGACCAGGCGGTGCGCGGCACGGCGTCGGCAACAATCTCGCGGCCGACGACAGCGCTGAACGCGCGTGCGACGTCGATCAGGCTCACACGGCGCGGGCCTTCCACGCTGACGATGCGAGGTGTGTTGGCCGATGGCCCATCGAGTAGCAACTGGGCGGCCAGCGCGCCTACGTCCTGCGTGGCGACGGTCGCAAACGCGCGATCCAGCGGATAGTGCAGGCTCGGCAGCCGCCCGGTCGCCAGCATGACGGGCAGCATCGCCGCCCAGTTCTGCGCGTGCTCCGGTGAGCGCAGCAGCGTCAGGTGCGTCGCCAGCGGCTTGAGCCGCTCTTCCAGCAGATGGAACAACCGCGTCAGGCCGGTGCCCCGGTCCAGCTCGGCGCCGTAGTCCGACAGGGCCAGGACAGCCGATGGCGGGTTGGCGCGCAGCGCATCGGCGGCTACGTCGATCATGCGCTCCATGGTGAAGGCGGGGTCAACGTCGCCCACCGGCACTGGACACAACATCTGCACAGCCGTCGCGCCCTTGATGGCGGAAGCAACGGAGGCCGGATCGGTCAGATCGGCGATCGCAATCTCGCAGCCGATTCTGGCCAGCGCTTCGCCTTGCCGCGCACTGCGCACGACCGCCCGCACAGGCCGCCCCGCATTGCGCAGCGCTACGGCGGTCGCGCGGCCGACTTTGCCCGACGCCCCAAAGATGACAAACATGTTCGTGCTCCTCTCAAGTGGGAGGCACGAGCTTAGAGCGGGCCCGCAAACCAAACTTGCAGGAACGGAGGAATTTGGCAGATTCGGTGGATCGACTACGCAGCCGGCGGGTCCGCAGCCACGGCCAACGCCTTGCCGGCGCGGATGACGTCACGGGGCGTGACGCCGAGCAACCGCTGCATCCACTGCGTCATATGGCTCTGGTGCGCAAAGCCCACGTCTAGCGCAATCTGCGACGCACTGCGACGGCCTTCCAACAGCAACGCTTTTGCGCGCGCCACCCGGCGCTGCACGACGTAGCGATGCGCCGGCACGCCCAGCGTTGCACGAAACAGCACATTGAAATGGGGCACGCTTAAGCCGGCCTGCGCGGCCAGCTCAGCCAGCGTCAGGCGCGCATGCAGATGGGCTTCGATGTAGTCGATCACGCGCGTAGCCACGCGAGGCGCCAACGTGCCGGTGCGGTCGGCCACACCGGCGGCACCATCCCGACTGCTGCTGAGCAGACGAACGACCAACGCCGTGCACAGACCCTCTGCATATAACGCGTCGGAGGTGTCCTGCGCTTGCAGCTCGGCCCCCAACGCTGCGGCAAGATGACGCACGCGCGCATCGCGCCATTGCAGACGCGGCGTGATGTCGGCTCGCACGCCAATCTGTTCGGCGATGCTGCGTACAGACGTGTCGCCGATGGCGATCCGCAGAATCCGGCAGTCGGCATCGTCCGTCCACATGCCGGGCACGCCTGCGGGAATGACGTCCGCATCGCCGTGTGCCTGGATGCGTGAATAGCGGCGGCCATCGCATACGCAATTCATCCGCACGGGGGCCCCGACATGCACGTTGACGCGGTGCTGCGCCATGGCCGGCACCCGGTACGCGCCGGGGCGGATCCCGAGCAGCGTGGCGGCAAAGCCGTTCCAACCAAGCCCTTCGCTGGAGCGCAGGCTGACTGGAGCGGGTTCAAGCAAGGCGAGAGGCGTGATGGCGTTCATGGCAGGTCCGGGAACTCGGTGGCGCCTCGGCATTCTGCGCCACACGGCGCCCTATCGTCGTCATAACAAAGATCAATTAGATTTCTGATATCGATAGTCAGATACTTGCCAACGTTGTATTTGGCTTCCCCACAGCCGAATTTCCGACGGCCTCCGGGCCGTCTTTTTATTTCTGCGCCCTGCGCTTATGGTGAAACGGGGCACGCATCACAACACGGAGACACGCCAATGGACCGCGACGCATTCGTCAGCGCGCTGAGAGCGGAAGGCTTTACGGAGTTTGTTCTGGTGACGCGAGAGCCGGGCGAGCTGGACACGCACACGCACCCGTTCGAGGCGAAAGCGCTCATCCTGGCCGGCGAAATTCACATCCGCGCAGAAGGCGCGGAGCGCGTCTACCGGCCCGGCGACACGTTTCATCTGGCGGCCAATGCACCGCACACCGAGCGGTACGGCGCGCAGGGTGTGCAGTATCTGGTGGCGCGGCGCTAGTCCGGCAAGTCAGGCGCGCGCTGGATATTGCGCGAGCACCTTGTCGCGAATCGACGGCTTGATATTTGCCAGCGACATGTTGCCGTTGTAGTGCGCCACCACGCGCGGGTTCATCACGCGAAACCACAGCGGCGGCACATAGGCGACCATGATCATCGCCGCATAGCCGGCCGGCAATTGCGGCGAATGCTCGAAATGCCGCAACGCCTGGAAAGACCGCGTCGGGTTGGCGTGGTGATCGGCATGCCGCTGCAGTTGATACAGGAACAGGTTCGTCACCACGTGGTTGCTGTTCCACGAATGCTGCGGCGTGCATCGTTCGTAGCGGCCGCTGGGCAATTGCTGGCGGCACAGGCCGTAGTGCTCGAGATAGTTCACCACTTCCAGCAACGAGGCGCCGTAGATGGCCTGGATGATCAGGAACGGCACCGCCTTGAGCCCGACGAACGCGATGCATACACCCCACAGCACTACCGTCATCGCCCAGGCGTTGAGCACATCGTTACGCCAGGACCAGACCGAGTGGCCCTGCTGCTCCAGCCGACGTTTCTCCAACGCCCAGGCCGATTTGACGCTGCCCACCACCGTACGCGGCAGGAACTCCCAGAACGACTCGCCATAGCGCGCGCTTGCCGGGTCGGCCGGCGTGGCCACGCGCACGTGGTGGCCGCGGTTGTGCTCGACGAAGAAGTGGCCATACGCGACAGGGGCGAGCGTGATCTTGGCCAACCAGCGCTCGAAGCCGTCGGTCTTGTGACCCAGCTCGTGCGCGGTGTTGATCGAGATACCCGTCACCACGCCAACCGAAAACGCGAACGCAAGGTAGTCGTACCAGACAAGGTCATACGTGCGCAGCACCCACATCGATACCGCAAAGCTCACGTAAAGCACGGTGGTCGCCAGGTAGACGATGCGGCGGTAGTAACGCTGTTTTTCCAGCGTCGGGACGACGTCTTCGGGCGGGTTCTCTGGGTCGTCACCAATCAGGAAATCGAGCAGCGGGATGATCGTGAACACGATGAATGGCCCCGCCCACCAGAGCGGATGCCAGCCGGTCGCCAGCGCCGAAACGGCCGCGACGATGGGTAGCGTGATGGTCAGCGCGCCGAGCATCCAAAGATAGCGCTTGCCGTCGGTCCATTCCACGGACGCGACCATGCCGGGTGTTGCCATTGTCTTCCTCCTGTTTTGCCCCGCTGGGCGGCTTGGCTTGTGTACGCACATGCGTGCGCCGCCGGGGTCGTGCCCGACGCTTGCGTTATAGGCGCAACAAGAGGAGAGACCAACGCCAGAAACTAGGCGCAAAACTCCAAACAAGGCGGCCGCCGGGCAGCCCTCTGAAGGCGGAAAAAAAGCAGGCGATTGAAACGAACGATTTAAAAACGGTCGTTCGATTTTGGTGCGACGCACCTGAAAGGAGGCCGGGTGCGAATGCCGACGCCGTGCACCTCAGGCACCGGGCGAACGCCCAAGAATCAGGCGGAGGCGCTCAGGAAGGCGTTGACGGCGGCGAGCACAGCCGCTTCCTGCTCCCGATGCGGCACGTGCCCGCAACGCTGCACGAGCTTGAGCGTGGCGGGCGCGCCAGCCAGCGTGACGATGCGCTCCGGCTGCGCGGTGGAGCCGTATTCGTCTTCGGTGCCGTGCAGCGCCAGCACCGGGCTGCGCACGGCAAGCAGCGCGTCGTCCAGGCACCACTGCGCAAATGCCGGAGACAGCCACGTGTTCACCCACGCATCCAGCACCCATTGCGCCTTGCTGCCGTGGTACCGCTCGAGCCGGCCCATCTGGCCGGGCTCTGCAAACTGCGCCTGGGCGATACGGATGCCTTGGCGCGTTTGCTCTTCCACAAACGCCTGCGCCGACTCGGTAATCAAGCCTGCGCAGCGGCCCGGATACGCTGCGGCAATCGACACCGCCATGCCGCCACCGACGCTGTGGCCGAAGACGAAGAAGCGATCCACGCCAAACTGGTCGGTCAGCGCGGCAAAGCCACCGTACGCTTCCTGCTGGATGAAGCCCGGATCCAACTGGCCGGGATATGCGTCGGATCGGCCAAAGCCGAGCCGGTCATAGGCGATGACCGCATGTCCGGTCGACTGCGCCAGACGCTGCGGAAAATCACGCCACAGCGCGACGCAGCCGAGCGAATCGTGCAGCAGCACGATGGGCGGTTTGGCGGCATCGTTGGCCGGGCCGCCCCATTGCCTGGCATGGAGACGGCCATCGGGCGTGGTGATCCAGGCTTCGGTGCCGTCGACGGACGGCGCAGAAAGCGATTCGGCCATACCCGGTTCAGAACAGGCGGTCCAGCCAGCCGTGCGGGTCCGGTGCGCGGCCGTTCTGCAGATCGACCAGCGCCGCCTTCAGCTTGGTCGTCAGCTCGCCTGCCTTGCCATCGCCGATGGTGAAGTTGTGCTTGTGGCCCTTGACCTTGCCGATGGGCGTGACGACCGCTGCGGTGCCGCACGCAAAGGCTTCACGCAGGCGGCCGCTTTGGGCGTCGGCCTGCCACTGGTCGATGGAGTACGGCTCTTCGCGCACGGTCAGGCCCATGCCGCGCGCCAGCGTGATCAACGAATCGCGCGTGATGCCCGGCAGGATCGTGCCAGTCAGCGGCGGCGTCTGCAGCGAACCGTCATCGAAGACGAAGAACACGTTCATACCGCCCAGCTCTTCGATCCACTTGCGCTCCACCGCGTCGAGGAAGACGACCTGGTCGCAGCCCTCGCGGGTGGCTTCAGCTTGAGCGACCAGGCTGGCGGCGTAGTTGCCGCCGCACTTGGCCTCGCCCGTACCGCCCGGTGCGGCGCGCGTGTAGTTGTCCGACACCCAGATGGTGACGCCCGACGATGCATCGCCCTTGAAGTACGCGCCCACCGGGCACGCAATCACGCAGAACAGGTATTCGGCCGAAGGCTTCACGCCCAGGACCACTTCGGTGGCGATCATGAACGGGCGCAGGTACAGCGCCGAGCCCTGGCCCGACGGAATCCAGTCGCGATCAAGCTTGACCAGCTCGCGCACGGCCTGCAGGAAGAGGTCTTCCGGCAGCGCGGGCATCGCCAGGCGCTTGGCGGAATTCTGGAACCGGCGCGCATTGGCTTCCGGGCGGAACAGCGCACCGCCCCCGTCCGGCAGGCGGTAGGCCTTCATGCCCTCGAAGATTTCCTGCGCGTAGTGCAGCACCAGCGTGGACGGATCGCACTGGATCGGGCCATGCGCGCCGATTTTGGCGTCGTGCCAGCCCTTGCCCTCGGTGTAGCGGATGGTGGCCATGTGATCGGTGAAGACGCGGCCGAAAGCGGGGTTTTCCAGCAGGCGCGCGCGCTCTTCCGCCGGAACAGGGTTCGGGCGCTTCTCGATCGAAATAGCCGATTCGACAACGTTGTTCATACCGTCTCCAAGAGTGCGAGGGGCGCAAAATGCCCAAACCGCTATTTTGCGCCAACGGCGATGCAATTTGGTGGCGTATTCACGCACATGCGGTATTGCAGGCGGCGGAAAAGCCATGCGCCGGGCAGGCGCCCAATGGCATCAGCTGCCGTGACGCAGCGGCTTAAACGCCGCCTTGCTGACGTGGATTCGGCATTGGAATGACGGTAGGGCGATGCATTCGCACGCCCAAGAACTCGATGGTCGCGCATCACCCCTGCGGGACATGGGGCCCTATGGTACGGTTGACAGAATGAACGTCATGATCCGCCATCCCCTGCTGGTTGGTGCTCGGCGGCACAGCGGTGCCGCCTGGGAGCGTTACGCACCATGAGTGATGTGAAACGCGATCCGCGCCGCCCGATCCACGCCGAGAAAGTTGCCGCCAGCCGGGCTTTGCGCCTGAGTGTGCCGGCAGAGGCGCGGCCAGCGCCGGTGAACCGGAAAGACTGGCTCCGGCAACGAAAGGAACAACTGCAGGCCGCCCGCGTGGCAGCCAAACAGCGACGTGACCAACTGAAAGCAGAAATCCTCTCGGCCGCGCAGGAGATTGCGCGCGAAGAGCGGGTTGCCGCCCGGCTGGAAGCCGAACGCGTCAAGGCGGAAACCAGGTCCGCCAGCGTGCATGCCAAGGAAGATGCACGTGCTGCGGCCAAGTTCGAGCGCAGCAAACCGGCTCGCTCGACATCAAAGCGCAAGACGCTCGGAACAGGAAAACGCAAACTGATTTCTTACGCCGATCTCTTGCGCATGCGCGGATAACCTGGCAGCGGTTTTGCGGAGATTCATGCACACATAAACCCGCATGACGGCTACACGTTCGAAGGTACCCGGGATGAAGCGCCGGCATCCTTAGCGTGCCTGTACAGCCTCGGCTCCAGGTTCTTAGCACGCAACGGCGTTGGCTTCGCGTCGAGCTTGCGGAAAATCAACGCGGAAAACACGGTCACCACGCCCATGGTGAAGAACGCCAGCCGATACGCCGGCGCAGCCACGCCAAGCTTGACCGAGAAAAGGCTGACAAGCCCCCCCTCCGATCGATACGCCCAAGCCGATGGCGAGTATCTGCACCATCGAACACAAACTGTTGCCGCTGCCGGCATCCTGATGCGTCGAGGTCACGATGGGGATGACCAGCAAGCCGTACGAAGGCATCGAAGACGGCTCGCTCGACCTGATTGCCGGCAAGCGCCGCGAAGGCGGCCGACGTGGTGTCCCGCTGTTCCGAGGGCAGCTCGAATGGCTTGCCCGGCCCGGTACCGTGGTCGACGTAACTCAGCCGCTGCCGCTCATCCTCGTCAACGAGCCGAGCGTGACGCGTTCCATCGTGCTCGACACGTTGGCCGCAGCGGGTTGGCTGTGGCGCATCGTCTGCACCAGTTGCAGTCATTCCGGATCTATTGCCGCGGCCCGGGGCGGGCTGGGGATTACCGTGCGTGCGCAAAACCTGGCCGGCGGCGGGCTGGTGCCGCCCGTCAATGGCGACGTTTTACCGCCGCTGCCGGCCATCGAGTTCATCACGTTGTTGGCACGGCGCTTGAGCAAGCCTGCGGAAACGCTCTTGCAGCTCATCCGCAAGAGCGACCTGCGCGCCGGGCGGACCGACTGAGCAACGTTCACGTTACGACAATACGGCCTCGTCAACCTGCACCGACTCCTGCGCAACTTCAAGCCGGCTGACGAAACTCAGGCCGCCTTGGCCTGTTGCACGGCATCGAGCTGATCGCCGCCGAGGCTGTCGACCAGGTCGCTCAGCATCCGCGCCAACTCGCCGGTCATCAGCGCGACATCGGAGTCGAAGCGCTCGTCGTCGTTCTGCGCGGTGGGGTCTTCGGCTTCCTTGATCACGTCCAGCGGCGTCACGCGTTTGATCAGGAGCGACGGCGTCAGCACGAAGGAGACCCGGTCGTCCCAGGTCATGGCGAGCCGCATGCATTGCTTGCCAGCTTCGATGTGCCGGCGCATGTCTTCCGCTTCGAGCGCGTGGCCAACGTATCGCACCGTGGCGCCGCCCTCGCCCGTCGAGCGCAACTCGGCGTGCTGGTCGACGGTGAAGCCGCCGGGCGCGTCGCCGGAGAGCAGCCACTCCGTCATCGCCGCAACAGGCGAATGCTTCACATGCACGCTGGTGAGTGGCAATTGATCGATCGACTTGACGAGCAGGCCGCGCACGTCGTCGGCAACCGCCTGCGAAGCTGCATCGATCACGAGCCAGCCATTTGCCGTATCGATCCACACCCGCGTATCGCGGCGAATGCTGAAGGCGCGCGGCAGCAGTTCGTCGGTCACCTGTTCCTTGAGTTCGCGCAGTTGCTTTCGGCCGGGCTTGAAGCCCTGCTGCTCCTCCAGCTCAAGCGCCCGGGCCTTGGTCACCTGATTGATGACGGACGCGGGCAGCAGCTTCTTCTCGGCACGGAATACCAGCAGCATCTGCCCGTTGTTCGAATACACGAGCGCGCCGTCGTCACGCGGCGAGGCCCAGCCGAAGGTCTGCTTTTCTACGCTGTTGCCCGGTTGAAACGCGTGAGGTGCCAGCCACTTTTCAAGCTGGTCAGGGGTCACGGCCCAAGGTGCCGGCAGACGATGAAGCTGGAGATTTTTGAACCACATGGGAGGTCGGGCAAAGTGTGCGATTCTAAATGATGGCGGGGCCCTCCCCCCCAACGGCCGATGGCCAGCCCGACGCGCGCCGCGCGTTCGGCTGGCCCCGGTACTAATATGCAGGTCCTGACGCCGGCATCCGTTGATGACCGATCGGGCGTCCGATTGGAGCTGGAGACAAACGATGACACGCGTTCGCGTTGCGGGCTTCACCCTCTCGCTTGACGGATACGGCGCAGGTCCGGATCAGGACATCAACAATCCGCTCGGCATTGGCGGGATGGAGCTGCACCAGTGGCTGGTCGCGACGCGCACGTTCCAGCGGACCCTGTTCGGCAAGGACGGCGGTACAACTGGCGTTGACGATGACTTTGCCGCCCGTAGTTTCCGGAACGTGGGGGCGTGGATTCTCGGGCGCAACATGTTCGGCCCCATTCGCGGGGATTGGCCCGACGACAACTGGAAAGGCTGGTGGGGCGACAACCCGCCGTATCACGTTCCCGTTTTCGTGTTGACCCACCACGCGCGTGCGCCCATCGAGATGGCGGGCGGCACGACCTTCCACTTCATCACAGGCGGCTTTCGAGAAGCGCTCGACCGTGCGCGCGAGGCCGCTGACGGGAAGGATGTACGCATTGGCGGAGGGCCGAGCACCATCCGGCAGTACCTGCGTGAAGGCCTCATCGATGAACTGCACATCGCGATCTCGCCGGTCTTGCTTGGCCGAGGGGAACCCCTGTTCGAGGGGATCGACTTGCGAGCGCTGGGCTACGCGTGCGTTGAATCCGTAGCATCAGAAAAGGCGACGCATGTTGTTTTGCGGCGCCCATCGCCTACGAACACTTGAACGAACGACGACAGGACGAACGATGACTGAGCGCGATACAAGGCTGCACGGTAGCTGGCGGCTGTTGTCTTTCGAGACCGAGCTTCAGGAGACTAAGGAGCGTACGCAGCCCTGGGGCGCTGACCCCAATGGGTCGCTGATCTTCGGCGCTGACGGGCGCATGATGGTGCTCCTCACCGCGAAAGTGCGGGAGCCGGGGAACACAGACGAGAAGCTGGCGGCGCTGTTCCGTACGATCGTGGCCTATACCGGGCGGTATCGGGTCGAAGACGATCGGTTCATCACGAAGGTTGACGCGTCCTGGAATGAAGTCTGGACCGGCACGGAGCAGGAACGGTTCTATACGCTGGATGGAGACAAGCTGGAAGTGCGCACGGCGTGGATGCCGAACCCATTGGTTTCCGAAAACGCAATGGGCAGGGGTGTTCTCGGTTTCAGGCGCGAGTAACGTCTCCGACAAATTCGATGGCAATGGTCCAGCGCAATGCACAATCCAAAACTTTCCTTCACCAATCAGGAAGCCTGGGAAGCCTGGCTGGAAACCCACGGAGAGGCTGTGGCTGGCGTCTGGCTTCGCATCGCAAAGCGGTCGGCCGAACAATCCACCGTGTCTTATGCAGAGGCCGTTGAGAGCGCCCTCTGCTATGGATGGATCGACGGGCAAAAGCAGGCGGAAAACGAGCACTACTGGCTGCAGCGGTTCACGCCCAGAACCGCCAAGAGCATCTGGTCGAAGATCAACACCGCCAAGGCTGAAGCCTTGATCACCGCCGGGAAAATGCGCCCTGCAGGGCTTCGCGCAATCGAGCTGGCCAAGCAAGACGGCCGCTGGAAGGCGGCCTATTCGTCTGCGGGTACGTCAACCGTGCCGGATGACCTGCAGCAGGCTTTGGATGCCAACCCGAAGGCCAAGCAATTCTTCGCTACCTTGAATGGCCAGAACCGGTACGCGATTCTGTTCAGGATCCAGAACGTAAAGAAGGCCGAGACGCGTGCCAAGAAGATTACTCAGTTCATCGACATGCTGAACAAGGGCGAGAAGCTTCATCCATAGCATTGTCGAACCTGGAAAGCGCTATCGGTTCACGAAGGACCGCCGCCGCTAAGCGTGATCGATTGCCGATGCCGCCGCCCGCAGGGCCAGAAGGTAACTCTGGACGCCAAACCCGCAGATCTGCCCGCTGACGATGTCAGCAAATACCAAGTGATGTCGGAACGGCTCGCGTGCGTGGATGTTGGACATATGCAATTCCACCACCGGACACATCAGGATCGCCAGCGCATCGCGGATGCCGTAGCTGTAATGCGTCCACGCGCCTGCGTTAATCAGCACGGCGTCCTGGCGCTCTTCGAACGCACCATGAATGCGCTCGCACATCGCCGCTTCGCTGTTGGTTTGGAATGACTCCACCTGCACGCCAGGTTCGGCGCCCAACGCCTGCAATCTGATCGTTGCGCGAAACAACCTTTACAAGGTCGGTATGCCTACGGGAAACCGCAACTGCGTGTGCCTAATTGAAAGGCGGTACGGCGTGCGACTGCATGAAGATGGCCGAAGCCGGGGCGTCCTTTGCCGTCTCGTTCGACGGCCGCGCCGGCCTGTGCGGGGTCGACGGGGGCAATGACGCTCCGCGTTGCGCGCGCCCCAGGAAACGCTGCATGAGGCAGAACAGGCACAGCAGCACGCCAATGGCAATGCGCGCCCACCAGGAGCTGAGCGTGCCGTCAAAGGTGATCAGCGACTGGATGACGCCCAGCAACAGCACGCCCACCACACTACCGCTGATCAGCCCCACGCCGCCAGTGAGCAGCGTGCCGCCGACCACCGTGGCGGCAATGGCGTCCAGTTCCATACCTTGCGCGTGCAGCCCGTAGCCGGACAGCATGTAGAACGTGACCAGCACGCCGCCCAGTGCCGAGCAAAACCCGCTGAGCACATAAACGAGGATGCGCGTGCGCACCACCGGCAAACCCATCAGCAACGCAGACCGTTCATTGCCGCCCAGCGCGTACACCGTGCGGCCAAAGCGGCTGCAATGCGCGAGCCACGCCGCCGCGGCAAACACGACCAGCGCAATCACCACGCTGGGCGACACGTAGTTGCCGCCGCCCACCTGGATCTTGTACTGCGACAGCGTGGTGTAGATCGGGTCCGTCATGCTGATCGAATCGATGCTGATGAGGTAGCACAGCCCCCGGGCGAGAAACATGCCGCCCAGCGTGACGATGAACGGCTGGATACGGAATACCTGGATCAGCAAGCCCATCACCAGGCCGAACAGGCAACCGACAGCCAGCACCAGCGGCACCACCACGCCAATCGACCAGCCGTGATGTTCGACCAGCGCGGCGGAGATCATGGTGGTCAGCGCCACCACCGCCCCAACCGACAGATCGATGCCGCCCGACAGAATGACGAACGTCATGCCGATGGCAACGACGATCAGGAACGCGTTGTCGATCAGCAGATTGAGAAACACCTGCACGCTGAAGAAGCCCGTGTAAGTCACCGAGCCGAAGCCGAACAACAGCGCAAACAAAAACAGCGTGACGTAGAACGGCAAGCGCCGTGGATTGATTCTCATGACTGCGCCCCCGCACGGCTGTGGCGTTGAAAGAGCATGCTG
This sequence comes from Ralstonia sp. PBBBR1, assembly GCF_002256165.1. Lineage (NCBI taxonomy): Bacteria > Pseudomonadati > Pseudomonadota > Betaproteobacteria > Burkholderiales > Burkholderiaceae > Ralstonia > Ralstonia sp. PBBBR1. Next base: position 274,031 of record NZ_NKIL01000005.1, read on the forward strand.
CGAAACGCCTCCGATTGCGCCAGGCACACGGCAAACACCACCACGGCTTTCACCACGAGGTTGATTTCTGGTGGCACGCCCATCGAATAGATCGCGTAGGTCAGCGTCTGGATGATGAGCGCCCCGATCACGCTGCCCCACAGGCTGAACTTGCCGCCCGCCAGGGAGGTACCGCCCAGCGTGACGGCCAGGATGGCGTCAAGCTCCAGCAGCAGCCCGGCGTTGTTGCCGTCCGCGCTCTTGACGTTGGAGCAGATGATGAGCCCCGCAACACCGGCCATGGCGCCGCAGAATGCGTAGATGCCAAACAGCAGCGCCTTGGTGTTGAGCCCCGCAAGACGCGCGGCCACGGGGTTGATGCCGACGGCCTCGATAAACAGCCCGAGCGCCGTGCGGTGCATCAACAGCAACAGCAGGCCCAGTACAGCGGCCGCGATGTACAGACCGAAAGGCAGCCCGAACAGATAGCCGTTGCCCACAAAGAAGAACGGCTCGTAGTACACGGTGATGATCTGCCCGCCGGTAATGAGCTGCGCTACGCCGCGCCCGGCCACCATCAGAATCAGCGTGGCAATGATGGGCTGCATGCCTGCACCCGCCACCAGCAAGCCATTCCACAGGCCGCACACCAATGCTGCGCCCACGGCAGCCAGCAGCGCCAGCAGCAGCGGCACCTTCGTCACGTAGACGGGCAGGCCGTTCTGCACGACCAGCGTGCCGCCAACAAGCGATGCCGCAATGGCGCCGGAAATGGCGACCACCGCGCCCACCGAAATATCGATGCCGCCCACCGCAATCACCAGCGTCATGCCCAGCGATACGAGCATGAGCGGTGCTGCGCGGTTGAGGATGTCGATCAGGCTGCCGTACAGATGCCCATTACGAACGTCGAGGTGAAAGAAATGCGGGTTGAACCACGCGTTGAACAAACACAACAGGAGCAGCGTCACGCCCGGCCAGAACAATCGGTGGCTTGTCAGTGCGCGCAGATTGACGGGGTTCATGCAGCGCCTCCGATGGTGGTGGATTGGCTGGCGGGCACGTCGCCGCCGGCAATCACGTGGCACAGGTTGTCTTCCGTCACATCGACGCCGGCCAGCTCGCCCACCTTCTTGCGATCGCGCAGGATCGCCAGCCGGTGGCTCACGCGAAGCACCTCCGGCAGCTCGCTGGAGATGAACAGGATCGCCATGCCCTTGCGGCACTGCGCGGTCACCAGGTCCATGATGTCGAGCTTGGCGGCAATGTCGATACCGCGCGTGGGTTCGTCCAGGATCAGCATGGCCGGGTCGGTCGCCAGCCAGCGCGCGAGCACGGCCTTCTGCTGGTTGCCGCCCGAGAGTTGGCCGATCGGCTTTTCAGCGTCGGGCGTCTTGATGCCGAGCTGGGCGATGTACTGGTCGGCAATCTCGCGCTGGCGCTTCTTGGGCAGATAGCGGAACAGGCCGCGCTTGGCCTGCAGCGCGAGGATGATGTTCTCGCGAATCGACAGTTCGGCAATGATGCCTTCGGTCTTGCGGTCTTCCGGGCAAAAGCCAATACCCTGGCGGATGGCGTCACGCGGCGAACTGAACTGACGCGCTTGCCCCTGCACGTTGATCGAGCCCGCATCGTTGCGGTCAACACCGAACAGCAGCCGCGCGGTCTCGGTGCGGCCCGAGCCCAGCAGGCCGCCAAGGCCGAGCACCTGCCCGGGGCGGACGTCCAGATCGAGCGGTTGCACCACGCCACGACGGCCCATGCCGCGCGCACTCAGGAACGCGGGCGCAGTGTCATCCACGGGCGGCACCTCGGTGCGCTCGAAGCGGCTCGCGTCGATGTCGCGCCCGACCATCTTGTTGATCAGTTGCAGTTGCGGCAGATCGCGCGCGGCATATTCGCCCTCCAGCCGGCCGTTGCGCAGCACGGTAATGCGGTCGGCAATCGCGTAGGTCTGCTCCAGAAAATGGGTGACGAACAGCACGGCCATGCCGCGTGCCTTGAGTGTGCGGATGGCGGCAAACAGGCGGGCTACTTCGTCATCGTCCAGGCTGGAGGTGGGCTCGTCCAGGATCAGGATGCGGGCTTCGGTGGAGAGCGCGCGCGCAATCGCCACCATCTGCTGAATGGCCACCGGGTACAGCGACAGCGGCAGCGTCACGTCGATGTGGATGTTCAGATCAGCCAGCAGCGCCTGCGCCGCCCGGTTGGTGGCACGCCAGTCGATGCTGCCCATGCGCATGGGAAAGCGGCCGATGTGGATGTTCTCTGCCACGGTCAGGTTCGGGCAGAGATTGACCTCCTGGTACACCGTGCTGATGCCGAGCTTTTGCGCCTCCAGCGGCGAGCTTGGCGCGATGGGCTGACCGCCGAGCACGATCTCGCCCGCATCGGGCGCTTCAACGCCCGTCAGCACCTTGATGAGCGTTGACTTACCGGCGCCGTTCTGCCCCATCAGGGCGTGCACTTCTCCTGGCAATAAGCGGAAATCGACCCCGGCCAGCGCCTGCACGCCGGGAAAGTTCTTGCAGATGCCGCGCATGTGCAGCAGCGCGCCGCGTGCATCTGTGGCGGCGGGTTGATCAACGTGATCCGACATGGGTATGGCCTGTGGAGGGGTGCATGCCGGCAAGGCGAGTCACCGTCACCCGCCCTGCCGGCATGCCCCGATTCAGCAAAGGGCTTGCGAACGGCCCCCTCAGTACTTGCGGTTCGGAAATTCCTTGGCCGCCACTTCCATCGGGAAGATGCCTTCCTTGGTGACGATGCGCTTGGGCACAGTCTGGCCCGCCAGCACGGCGCGCGCGGTATCCATCAGTTGCGGCCCGAGCAGCGGGCTGCATTCCACCGTGACGTTCAGCTTGCCGGCCATCATGGCTTCAAACGCGCCCTTCACGCCGTCGATCGAGATGATGGTGATGTCCTTGCCCGGCTTGAGCCCTGCCTCTTCAATGGCCTGGATGGCGCCGATCGCCATGTCGTCGTTGTGCGCGTACAGCACGTTGATCTTCTTGCCCTCCGCTTTCAGGAAGGCTTCCATCACTTCCTTGCCCTTGGCGCGGGTGAAGTCGCCGGTTTGCGAGCGGATGATCTTGTAGTGCGGGTCGGCCTTGATGATCTCTTCAAAGCCGCGCTTGCGGTCGATGGCGGGCGCAGAGCCGACAGTGCCTTGCAGCTCGACGATGTTCACGTCACCCTTGGGCTTGACGTTTTCAAGCAGCCAGCGGCCCGCCTTGCGGCCTTCCTCGACGAAATCCGATCCGATGAACGTGGTGTAGAGCGAGGTGTCTTTGCTGTCGATGCCGCGGTCGGTCAGGATGACCGGGATCTTGGCGGCCTTGGCCTCCTGCAGCACCGTGTCCCAGCCGGATTCCACCACCGGTGAGAACGCAATGACGTCGACCTTCTGCGCGATGTACGAGCGGATTGCCTTGATCTGGTTTTCCTGCTTCTGCTGCGCGTCGGAGAACTTCAGGTTCACGCCCTGCGCCTTGGCCGTCGATTTGATCGACTCCGAATTGGCGGTCCGCCATTCGCTCTCGGCGCCCACCTGGGCAAAACCCATGGTGAACGACTTGTCAGCCGCGTGCGCCGCTGTCGCCAAGCCCGTGGCCAGCAGCACACCGGCCGTAGCCAGGAAGGTCAATACGGTCCGTCTGGCGCACGCAGCGCTCGTTTTTTGCATCGTTTGTCTCCGTTATGGTGGAACGCAGCCGGTCACTACCCCCGGGGCTGCGCACGTCGTCTTTGCAACGCGATACACGAGTCGAATCCGGCATGCGGCGCCCGTCTTCCCTTGCCGGTGATCCGTGGTGAGCCATGGTATGGACAGCCTGACATGACCGTCTAATGTTTTTTTGGGGGCTGACTGATATCGGTTTTGATATCAGACACAGCGTTTGCGCATCGTGCAGCGCACCAACATCGCGCAAGGCGATGCCAGCTGTGCAGACCGCTCAGCCAGAGCTGTGGCGGCGGCGTATGCCAAAAACCGAGCATGCATATCGAAAAAGCTTCGTTCCGCTGCATACGTCAGCTTTTTACACTGGGCGAACTTGTTATGACGAGTTGCGCCCATCCATGACCACCTCAAATTTGCACCGCCAACCTGCCCCGCCGCTCTATGAGCGCATCAAGGGCACGCTGCGCGAGGGCATTCTCAGCGGCCACTACGCGCCGGCCTCGCTGCTGCCGTCGGAAGCGGCGCTGGGCGAGCAGTTCAACGCCAGTCGCATCACCGTGCGTCAGGCACTGGCCGATCTGCAGAACGAAGGGCTGATCTTCCGCCGCCACGGCAAAGGCACGTTTGTGAGCCAGCCCAAGGCCTTTCAGAACGCGACGGCGCTGCAGGGCTTTGCCGAGGCGATGTCGGCACAAGGTCATGCCATCCGTAACCGCGTGCTGAAGCTGCGCACGCTGCCCGCGCCGACCGACGTGGCACAGGCGCTGCAACTGGCACCCGGCACGGCCGTCACGGAATTGCATCGCGTGCGGTTGCTCGATCAGGTGCCGGTTTCCCTTGAGGTGACGTGGCTGCCGGAGCCGCTGGGCAGCAGCGTCGCGCGGGCGGACCTCGTCACGCGCGATGTTTTCCTCGTGCTGGAGCAGGACGCAGGGGTGGCGCTCGGTCATGCGACGCTGGCCATCGATGCGGCGCTGGCCGACCACGCCACCGCAACCGCACTCGAGACGGGCGCAGGCGCGGCACTGTTGCGCGTGGAGCGTCTGACGCACGACGCACAGGGCACGCCCATCGACTTCGAACGCCTGTATTTTCGCGGCGACGCCTTCCAGTACCGGCTTCGGCTGGATCGGCAGGTGGCGGCGCATGCGCAATCCATCCTTCCTTTGCAAGGCACCAAATGAACACGTTGGAACTGGAGTACGACCTCGTCGTCGTGGGCGGCGGCACGGCCGGCCCGATGACGGCCATCAAGGCAAAAGAACGCAACCCTGCGCTGCGTGTGCTGCTGATCGACAAGGCGCACGTGAAGCGCAGCGGCGCCATCTCGATGGGCATGGACGGGCTGAACAACGCGGTCATTCCGGGGCATGCCACGCCTGAGCAATACACGCGCGAAATCACCTTGGCCAACGATGGCATCGTCGATCAATCGGGCGTGTATGCGTATGCGCAGCACAGCTTTGCCACCATCGAGCAGCTTGACCGCTGGGGCGTGAAGTTCGAGAAGGACGAAACCGGCGACTATGCCGTCAAGAAGGTCCACCACATGGGCAGCTACGTGCTGCCGATGCCGGAGGGGCACGACATCAAGAAGGTGCTGTATCGCCAGCTCAAGCGTGCGCGGGTGGAGATCACGAACCGCATTGTCGTCACGCGTGTGCTGACGGATGCCGATGGCGCCGCCTGCGGCGTGCTCGGCTTCGATTGCCGCACGGCGGATTTCCTCGTGGTGCGCGCAAAGGCCGTGGTGCTGAGCTGCGGTGCGGCTGGGCGGCTTGGCTTGCCGGCCTCCGGCTACCTGATGGGCACATACGAAAACCCCACCAACGCGGGCGATGGCTATGCCATGGCGTATCACGCGGGCGCGGAGCTTTCCAACCTGGAATGCTTCCAAATCAACCCGCTCATCAAGGATTACAACGGCCCCGCCTGCGCGTATGTGACCGGCCCGCTGGGCGGCTACACCGCCAACGCGCGCGGCGAACGCTTCATCCAGTGCGACTACTGGAGCGGCCAGATGATGTGGGAGTTCTACCAGGAGCTGCAGGGCGGAAAGGGGCCGGTGTTTCTCAAGCTCGACCATCTGGCCGAAGAAACCATCCAGACCATCGAGACCATCCTGCACACCAACGAGCGCCCGAGCCGCGGCCGCTTCCACGCGGGGCGCGGCACCGATTACCGGACGCAGATGGTGGAGATGCACATCTCGGAAATCGGCTTCTGCAGCGGGCACAGCGCGTCTGGCGTGTATGTGAATGCACGCGCGGAAACCACCGTGCCGGGCCTTTACGCGGCGGGCGACATGGCGGCCGTGCCGCACAACTACATGCTCGGCGCGTTTACGTATGGCTGGTTTGCGGGGCAGAACGCGGCGGACTACATCGCGGGCCGGCAAGGCGTCGCCCGCGTCGACGACGCGCAGATCGAACGAGAACGCGCGCGCATCTTTGCGCCGCTGCAACGCGACCACGGACTGGCCCCCGCGCAAGTGGAATACAAGCTGCGCCGCATGGTGAACGATTACCTGCAGCCACCCAAGGTCACACGCAAGATGGAAATCGGCCTGCGGAGGTTCGACGAGATTGCCGAAGACATCACCCACCTGCACGCACGCAACCCGCACGAGCTGATGCGCGCGATGGAAGTCAGCTTCATCCGCGATTGCGCCGAGATGGCCGCGCGCGCCTCGCTCTTCCGCACCGAGAGCCGCTGGGGCCTGTACCACCACCGCGTGGATTACCCCGAACGTGACGACGCCAACTGGTTCTGCCACACGCGCCTGTACAAGGACGCGCACGGCGCCATGACCAGCCGCAAGCAGGCGGTTGAACCGTACGTCATCCCTGTCGATGTGCTCGGCACCGATTCCTACGCGCACATGCGCATTCCGAAGGCTGCATGACCATGCAACAGACGACCGTTCATTTCACCCACACGCCGCACGACATCACCTCGCGCAGCAGCGCACCCGTCACCATCGACGAAGCCAAGTGCATTGCCGACAAGGGCTGCACCGTGTGCGTCGACGTCTGCCCGCTCGACCTGCTCGCCATCGACCTGACCAAAGGCAAGGCCTTCATGCAGTTCGACGAATGCTGGTACTGCATGCCGTGCGAGCAGGATTGCCCGACCGGCGCGGTGAAGGTCGACATCCCGTATCTGCTGCGCTGAGGCCCCGATGACGACAACACCCCTGGCGCGTCTGCACGACGCGGATGCCGCCACCCGCCGCGTTGCCCTGCTGCAGATCGCCGATGAAGAAGACGCCGATTCGCTGCCGAACGTGATTGCGCTGCTTGAGCAAGACCCTGCCCCCGAAGTTCGGCTGGAAGCTGCGCGCATCCTGGCAACGTGGGAACAGCCGGATACCGTGGCCGCGCTCGCCCGTGCGCTGGAAGACGCGGATGGCACCGTGCGTGATGCAGCCGCAATCGGCCTGGCGGATTTGAAGTCGCCCGAGTCTGCGCCGGCGCTGTTGCCTTACGTCGACCATGCCAGCGCCTTTGTACGCGCCGCCGCATTGCGTGGGCTGCGTGAACTGCGAGTGCCCGAGAGCGAAGCACCCGCGCTGCACGCCTTGCAAGACGCAGACGCCGCCGTGCGTCGCGAGGCCGTTGCGGTGCTCGGCTGGCGCAAGCATGTGGGCGCATTGCCTGCTCTGGCGGAACGCGCACGCCATGACGCGGATGTCGACGTGCGCCGTGCCGCAGTCGGCGCCCTCGGCCTCGCCACCGATGCCGCCGTGCTGCCCGCGTTGCTCGATGCGCTGCAAGACACCGCTTGGCGCGTACGTGAGGAAAGCGCAAGCACGCTCGGCAAACTGCGGGCGTTGGCTCCGGACCCACATGTCACGCCAGCGTTGGTGGATGCGCTGGCCGATGCGTATTGGCAGGTCCGTCTACAGGCGGCCCGCGCGCTTGGCCGGTGGCGCGCCGCGCATGCCGTCGATGCGCTCGCTGCGTTGCTCATGCACACAATCAGCAACCTGCGCAAGGAGGCCGCACTCGCACTGGGAGAGATCGGCGAAGCCTCTGCCCTGCCGGCCCTGCACAGCGCACAAACCGATGGGGACCCGGAAGTCGTCAAGGCCGTGCGGATCGCCTTGGCACAAATCGAGCGCGCCCGTGCAGCTGCCTGAGCATATCGACAACGACGTCGCACAAGGCCGGCTGCGGCTTCACTGGGCAGACGCCGTTGTCGCACTCGACCACGCCGTGTTGCGCGAAGCGTGCCGCTGTGCGGAGTGCCAGTTCAAGCGCCATCACGGCACGCCGATCAACGTGCCGGTCGCCGTGCGCGTCACCACCATCGCGCCTGCGGGTTACGGCGTGCAACTGGTTTTCAGTGATGGACATGCGCGCGGCATCTATCCATGGGCGTATCTGGCGGAGCTTGCCGCCATAGCAGCGCCGGGCTGACGTTGGCGGCGTCTATCCACATGCAATCTTGTTCGTTCCTTCGTGCGTGCGCTGTCCGTAGCATCAGCTGCACAACACAGACGACGCAGGAGGAACCATGCAAAGCCATCCGCCCCACACCGCCCCATCTGGCCGCCGACGCTGGCTAGCCGCATTGCTTGGCGCCGGCATGGCGCTGTGCGCAGGCCTGACGCAGGCCGCCGACCCGACCACGGTGCGTATCGGCTTTCAGAAAGCCGGACTGCTGGCGGTGCTGAAAGCGCAAGGCGCGCTCGACAAACCGCTGGCCGAGCTTGGCTACAAGGTGGAATGGAAGGAATTCCCTGCCGGGCCTCAACTGCTGGAGGCGCTCAACACCGGCAGCATTGAGTTCGGCTACACCGGCGCGCCGCCGGCCGTGTTTGCGCAGGCCGCAGGCGCAGGCCGCAGGCGCACGCCTTGTCTATGTGGGGGCCGAGCCGGGCGGCAAGACCAACGAGGCGCTGTTCGTGCTCGACAGCTCACCCGCGCACAGCGTGGCTGACCTGAAAGGCAAGCGCATCGCGCTGCAAAAGGGCTCCAGCTCCAACTACCTGCTGGTGCAGCTGCTTCGTCGCGCCAACCTCACGGTGCAGGATATTCAGCCGATCTACCTGCCACCGGCCGAGGCGCGGGCTGCCTTCGAGAGCGGCGCGGTCGATGCATGGGTCGTGTGGGATCCGTATTACGCGCTGGCACAGAAGGCGTTGAAGACACGCACGCTGGGCGATTTCAGCGAGCTGCCGGTGTTCAACTTCTACGAAGCCACGCCGGAATTCGTGAACACGCATCCGCGCGCGGTCAATGCCATCCTGGCCCAGCTGCGCACGGCCGGCCTGTGGGTGAATCAGCATCCGCAGGAAACCGCCGCCCTGCTTGCGCCCAAACTCGGCATCGAGCAGCCCGTTGTGGAGACCTGGTTGCGGCGCGTGCCCTACGGCGTCACGCCGGTCACGCCGCAGATCGTGGCCTCGCAGCAGCAGATTGCCGACCTGTTCCTGCAGCAGAAGCTGATTCCGAAACCGGTGAACGTACAAAGCGCTGTCTGGCAGGCGAGCTTTCCGGTAGCGGGATTGTGAGCCGCCGGCGGCCGCGCGCAGCGCGGAACCGTGAGCGGCCTCGCATCCGTCAGAAGTTGCCGAATCGGCCGATCCAGGCTGCGGCGCCTTTGCTATGCCCTTTGATGGCCGCATCCAGTTCAGCGCGGGTCAGCCCATTGGGCAGGGCATCCGGCGCCAGGTCCGTGGCGATCAGCAAAAATACGTAGTGATGCATGCCGGTGCCCTTGGGCGGACACGGCCCGAGATACGCCGGCTTGCCGATGGCGTTTTGGCCCATGCGCAGCGCCGGGCCGGTGCCGGCGCCTTCCGGCAGGCTCGTCTGCGTGGCCGGCATACCGTAGGCCATCCAGTGGTTCACGCCCAGGCCGCCCGCGCCCTGCGGGTCGGAGACGATCAGCACAAGGCTGTTGGTGCCCGCGGGCACGTTCGACCAGTGCAGCGGCGGCGAGACGTTGTCGCCCGTGCAATTGGCGTTGGCGGGGTTCTTGCCGGCGTACTTGCGGTCCATGACGCCGTTGTCGGCAAAGGCAGGCGATTCGACGGTGAACGTGGTATCGGCCTGCGCATGCACATGCGGCACAGCGGACAGGCACGCCAGCGACAACAACGCGCGAAATAGGATGGGCTTCAAGGCAGATCTCCTGGCAGAAAAAGCGGCGAACGGGCACCACAATACGCGAATGCGCCGCCGCCGCGCAGAGGCACAACGCACAGATCCCATCAGATTGCCGTGCGACAATACCGCGCCTCAGCGCGCCGCGTTTACCGCGCGCTTCTGCCAGACCTGACCATAGGAGAACCGGACGCATGTTCGGCGATATCACGCGTTTTCTGCTCGACACGATCTTCTCGCTCTTTGGCGCGGCGCTGCTCCTGCGCGCCTGGACGCAAGCGGTGCGGCTGTCACCGCGCAATCCGCTGTCACAGGCCATCTTCCAGTTGACCGGCTGGCTGGTGCACCCGCTGCGCCGGGTGATTCCGGCCACGGGCTATATCGACTGGTCATCGCTGTTGGCGGCTTATGCCACGGCGCTTGTCTATCTCTTCCTGCTGGTGGCGTCGGTGGGCGTGAGCCCGATGGCACTCGTGCCAATGGGCTTTGTGGCCGCGCTCTTCACCGTGCTCAAGTGGGCGTTCAACGTGCTGGTGTGGGTGACCATTGCATCGGCCGTTCTATCGTGGATGGGGCCGGCATCGCCAATGGGCGCGGTGCTCAACACGCTGGTCGACCCGCTGTTGCGCCCGATCCGCCGCGTGGTGCCCCCGCTGGGCGGGCGGCTCGACCTGTCTCCGCTGATCCTACTGGTGATTGCGCAGGTGATCGTGATCGCGCTGTCGCATCTGTCGCTGTCACCGCTGTTCATGTGAGCGCGGCACGCGCTTTGCTCGACTGAGGGATATGCCGACCGCTGCATCTGGCCGGCCCCTCAGGAGGACATCATGAATGCATGGAAAACGGCGCTGATATGCGCACTTGCCGCGCTGGCGCCCACGCTCGCGGCGTGTACGGCCGGCGGCGCGGTGGCAGGCGGTGTGGCTGGCCACGAAATGACGCACAGCACGGCTGGGACGATCGGAGGTGCCGCAGCAGGCGCCGTCATCGGCCACGAGCTGAGCAAGTAAACAACACACCACAGCGGCTGACCAGCCGCTTTTTTTTCTTTTCAGGCTTGCGCAAACAAGGCGCGGTAAGCGCTGGGCGACGTGTGATACGTCCGGCTGAAATGCTGGCGCAGCGATACGGCGCTGCCGAACCCCGCCAGTTGCGCAATCGCTTCGACGGGCTGACGCGTGGTTTCCAGCATGCGTTGCGCATAGGCCAGACGCTGCCCGAGCAACCATTGGCTGACGGTGGTTCCGGTCAGTTCACGAAAGCGCCGCGTGAAATTGCGCCGGCTCATGGCCGCGCGTTCGGCCAGCGAGTCGAGCGAATGCGGCTCCGCCAAGTTGGCCACTGCCCAGTTCAGCAAATCGGACAGTCGATCACCGCCCGGCGCATCGTGCAGCGGTTGCTCGATGTATTGCGCCTGACCGCCCTGCCGGTGCGGCGCCACCACGAGCCGCCGCGCCATGCGGTTGGCCACCTCCGCGCCATGCCAGCCGCGCACCAGGTGCAGGCAGCAATCCAACCCGGCGGCGGTGCCTGCAGATGTCACCAGCCGGCCGTCGGCAGCGTCCAGATACAGGACATCGGGCACCAGCTTCACACGCGGGTAGCGTTGGGAGAACGCATCGGCAGCGCTCCAGTGCGTGGTGGCCTCGTGGCCATCGAGCACGCCTGCCTCCGCCAGCACAAACGCGCCCAGGCACAGGCCGACCACCGTGGCGCCGCGTTCGTAAGCATCCCGTACCGCATTCACCATGGCCGTCGGCGGCCGCTCTTCCGTATCGCGCCATGACGGCACGACCAGCACGTCAGCGCGGGCGGCATCTTCGAGTGTGAAATCCGTCTGCACGGCAAACCCAGCCGTGGTGCGCAGACCGCCCTTCCTGGCGGGCTCCCCGGCACAGATCCGCAGGTTGTAGGACGGCAGCCCCGCCCAGACGCGGTCTTCAAATACAAGACACGGCACGGACAGGTGAAACGGGCTGATGTCGTTGAAGGCCAGAACGGCGATTTCCTGGGGATGCTGAGGTTGCTGGAGTTGCTGGGGTTGCATACGGGCTCCGCGCTTTGGCCCGATTCTTTCGATAAACGTCTTTCGGGCCACTGTCGGGAAGGATAGTCATCCGCGAAGATGCTGTCCACGGGCTCACGCAAATGCCCGATCCAACCGACCTTGAGGAGTCAGCCATGACCACGAACAACACCCCGAAGCGCGCCCTGATCGTCATCGATGTGCAGAACGAATATTTCACCGGCGGCCTGCCGATCGAGTATCCGGACCCGCAGCAGACCGTCGCAAACATCGGCGTCGCCATGGATGCGGCACGCGAGGCGGGCATTCCGGTGATCGTCGTGCAGCAGACCTCGCCGGCCAGCTCGCCGCTGTTTGCCATTGATACCGACGGCTGGCAACTGCACCCCGTGGTGGCGTCGCGTCCGCATGACCACTATCTGCGCAAGCTGCTGCCGAGCGCCTATCCCGAGACGGTCCTGGCGCAATGGCTGGAAGCCCGCGGCATCGATACGCTCACCGTGGTGGGCTACATGACGCACAACTGCGATGCATCCACGATCAACCACGCCCTGCACAACGGCACGGCGGTGGAGTTTCTGCATGACGCGTCGGGCGCGGTGCCGTATCAAAACCAGGCCGGCTTTGCGAGTGCGGAAGAGATCCACCGCGTGTTCAGCGTGGTGCTGCAATCGCGCTTCGCGGCGGTCATGTCGACCCAGGAATGGGTGCACAGCGTGAAGACCGGCGCGGTGCCCGTGCGCGACAATATCTACAAGTCGAATCAGCGGGCCCGTGGGCTGCTCAAGGATGAGGTGGCGCAGCGGGCAGCGTGACCGGTCAGCCGGCCACACCGTCCTCGGCCGGCAGGAACCCGCGGAACGACACCTCCACCTGTTCCACCATCGACGCCGATGTGGCTTCGCGCAGGGCCGCCAGCAACGCATCGAACGCGCTCTCCACAGAGGCGCGGTCGGTGGCCTCGACCAGGCGCTGGCGGATCGGGTGCTCGGCCGAGCTGAATGTGCGTGCCGCAATGTCCATGAGGTACATGCGCGCCGCCGCCAGCGAACGCTTGCGCGCCGGTGCGGCAGGTGCAGCGCGCTTGGGCACCTCGGGTTGCGGCTCGGCCACCTGAACGAAGACGGGCTCGCCAGCAACATCGGTTGCGCTTTGAATGAAACCTGCCTGCACCAGCTCAACCACGGCCTGCGCTTCCAGGCCGAGCTGGCCGGCACGTACGACAAGGTCCTCGCCCGTAGCCTGCCCGTCCACCATGATGAGCAGCGCGCGGCTTGAGCGGCTGAGCGCGCCGCTGCGCATGGCGATTTCACGTCGCCCCGCGTCAGTCTTTTCGAATCGTGCGGATAACACCTGCATGGCAGCCCCCCTATCTTCCCCCGAAGATCGGCACAACATAGGGCGGGTTGTTTGCAGATTCGTGAAACCGCAAGCCTCCCCCTCCAGCCGGCGGGCGGCAAACGCTTGCGCTCAGGCAGGTGTCGACAAATCCAAACACCCTCCCCGACAGTGGGGCTGACAACGCGCGCTATTGCCTGCGCTTTCTTCCAGCTCTACTATGTTTTGTTACCGGTACCAAAATAGCCTCGCAGGCCCCGGAAAGCGATACGCCGGTTCCCCGCAGAGGGAACCCTGTTCCTCATAACGACCGAGACGCCATGCCCGCCCAACCTCCACGCAGACTGCGCAGCCAGCTTTGGTTCGATGACCCGAGCCACGCAGACATGACCGCCCTCTACGTAGAACGCTTCATGAACTACGGCTTGACGCGTGAAGAGCTGCAGTCTGGCCGGCCGATCATCGGCATTGCGCAGACGGGTAATGATCTGGCCCCTTGCAACCGGCACCACCTTGAGCTGGCGCAGCGTGTGAAGGCCGGCATACGCGACGCGGGCGGCATTCCGATGGAGTTTCCAGTTCACCCGCTGGCCGAGCAAAGTCGCCGCCCGACCGCGGCGCTCGATCGGAATCTCGCCTATCTCGGTCTGGTCGAGATCCTGCATGGCTTCCCGCTGGACGGCGTCGTGCTGACGACCGGCTGCGATAAAACCACGCCCGCCTGCCTGATGGCCGCGGCCACGGTCGACCTGCCGGCCATCGTCCTGTCTGGCGGGCCGATGCTGGACGGCTGGCACGAGGGCAAACGGGTGGGCTCGGGCACCGTCATCTGGCATGCGCGCAACCGGCTGGCTGCCGGCGACATCGACTACGAAGGCTTCATGGAGTTGACCACCGCGTCGTCGCCGTCGATTGGCCACTGCAATACGATGGGCACCGCGCTGTCGATGAACAGCCTGGCCGAAGCGCTGGGCATGTCGCTGCCTGGGTGCGCCAGCATTCCGGCGGCGTATCGCGAGCGTGGGCAGATGGCCTATGCCACGGGCAAGCGCATCGTCGACCTCGTGCGTGAAGACATCCGCCCCTCAACGATCATGACGCGCGCGGCGTTCGAAAACGCCATCATGGTGGCCTCCGCGCTTGGTGCGTCGACCAACTGCCCGCCACACCTCATCGCAATCGCGCGCCACATGGGCGTGGAACTGAGCCTTGAAGACTGGCAGCGCCACGGAGAGTCGGTTCCGCTGCTCGTGAACTGCATGCCGGCAGGCGAATACCTGGGCGAGAGCTTCCACCGCTCGGGCGGCGTGCCCGCCGTATTGCGCCAGCTTGACGCGGGCGGGTTGCTGCGCCGCGATTGCCCCACCGTATCGGGCCGGACGATCGGCGCAATTGCCGATGCCGCCCCCCCCGCCGACCGCGAGGTGATCTTTCCTGTGGACGCACCGCTCAAGCATCGCGCCGGCTTCATCGTGCTATCGGGCAATTTCTTCGACAGCGCCATCATGAAGATGTCGGTGGTGGGCGAGGCGTTCCGGCAGACTTACCTGAGCGAACCCGGTGCGGAAAACGTCTTCGAGACCCGCGCCATTGTCTTCGATGGCCCCGAGGATTATCACGCCCGCATCAACGATCCGGCCCTCGCCATTGATGAACGCTGCATCCTCGTTATCCGTGGCTGCGGAACGGTCGGTTATCCGGGCAGCGCGGAGGTCGTCAACATGGCGCCGCCTGCAGCACTGGTCAAGCAAGGGATCGAATCGCTGCCGTGCATGGGCGATGGACGGCAAAGCGGTACCTCGGCCAGCCCATCGATCTTGAACATGTCTCCGGAGGCGGCAGCCGGTGGCGGGCTTGCGCTGCTGCGCACGGGCGATCGCATCCGCGTGGACCTCAATGCACGCAGGGTCGATGTGTTGGTCGATGCGGAAGAGCTGGAACGCCGCCGTGAAAGCGCGACCTTCAGCGTGCCGCAGTCGCAAACGCCCTGGCAGGAAATCTATCGGAAGTGCGTCGGGCAGCTCTCAACGGGCGGGTGCCTGGAGCCGGCAACCCTGTACCTGAACGTCATCGAGACGCGCGGCAATCCACGGCACTCGCATTGACGCTGCGCATGAAGCTGTCGGCTATGCGCTCTCGCGCTCGACAACGCTGAAGTCGATGCGCGAGAGCTTGCGGGTGCTCTTGGCCTCGCCAACGCCGAGCGCATCGAGCAAGACCTCGCCCGTGCGCAGGCCGATGCCATAGGCGTCGACGGAAATCGTCGTGATGGTCGGGTGGCAGCACCACGCGACTTCAAAATTGCCGAAGCCCGCAACAGCAATGTCACCGGGCACGGACAGACCGCGCCGGTGGCATTCCATGATGGCGCCGAATGCGGACATGTCGCTCACGCACATCACGGCATCGGTGTCGGGCCAGGCATCGAGCAACGCGGCCATCGCCGGGCCGCCGTGGCTCATGGTGATGGGCGACTCGCCCAGGCGGATCACACGCGGCTCGCCAAGGCCAAGCGACTTGATTCCGCTCATGTACCCGCGCATGCGGTCGGTGCCGCGCCGGTCCAGTTCGCTTGCCCCGCACAGGAAACCAATGCGCCGGTAGCCCCGCTGATGCAGGTGATGCAGCATCGCGAGCGACGCCTTGGCGTTCGAGAACCCGACCGCGCGATCGATCGGGCGTTCAGGCAGATCCCACATCTCGACGATGGGGATGCCGGCGCGCTCGAGCAACGCGCGCGTGCCTGGACTGTGATGGCGCCCGGTCAAGGCAATGCCACGCGGCTGATGGCGCAGCAGCGACCGCACCAGCGCCTCCTCCTGATCGAGGTGGTAGTCGGTATCGCCCAGGAGCAGTTGCAGACCATGCGGCGCCAGCGCATCGCTCAGTCCGCGCACGGTATCGGCAAAGTTGGAACTCGCCAGCGAAGGCACCAGGGCGGCGACGAATTCCGATCGGCCGCTGGACAGCATTCCAGCCGCGGCCGTAGCAACGTAGCCGAGTGCATCGATGGCCTCTTGCACGCGTGCGCGGGTCTCGGGCGACACGCTGCCGCCTGCCAGCACCCGCGACACGGTCATCTTCGACACGCCGGCAACGCGCGCAACGTCGGCCATGCGAGGAGGAGTGGTGCCGGTGGTCATGAGAAACGTCTACGCGCCGAGGGGAGAAAAGAGGAAAGAAAAAAGAGGTGTGGCGATCATAGCGGAACCGGCCACGAAGCAGCCCGCCGCTATGCCTGCGCGAGCGCGCGGCCGATGCGGTCCGCCATCCCCGCAACACCGACGACGAGGCGTTTCTCCCTGCGGGCGTCCAGTCGGCTGACGGGCACGCTCGAACTCACCGCAACGCGTTTCCCTAGCGGCGTGATGCCCACAAACGCCGCGAAGCAGGCGAGCCCCGCCACCACCTCCTCACGCTCTGTCGCCAGCCCCCGCACGCGAATGCGCTCAAGCTCGTCGAGCAAATCGGCGCGGCGCGTGGTGGTGCGCTCCGTCATGGCGGCAAGACGAGCCGGCAGGAGCGCGCACACCGCGTCATCATCAAGGCTTGCGAGCAGCGCCTTCCCCAGCGCGCAGCAATGCGCCGGCAGGCGCAGGCCGACATCCGATACCAGGCGGACCGGCCTCGGCGCGTCTTCCCGCGCGATGTAGACGACCTCCGTACCGTCGAGCACAGCCAGTTGCACGACTTCATTGTGTGCGGCCACGAAGGCGGCGGATTCGCGCCGGAACGCTGCCAACAAGCTGTCGTGGCGGAAGTAAGCGTTGCCCAACTCAAACAGGGTCAAGCCGATCAGATAGCCGTCTGCCCGCTTCTCGATCCAGCGACGCTTTTCGAGCGACTCCAGCAGCAGGTACAACGTGCTTCCGGACATGCCCGTCGCCTGCGCCAATACGGCCGGCCGGACGGGAGACGTCGCCGCGCAGAGTATTCCCAGCACGTCATGAATGCGCTTGAGTGCTGGCACCTCGTAGTCTGTCTTCACTGGAAACCTGCTCCGCTCGCAATTGGCTCGATTTTCCAACAGGTTGGAAATTGCGTCACGTGGTTGGACACCCCGCATCGCCATCTCTACGATCACGCGGGTTCCCTGGCAACAGGACAGTTCAATGAACGGAGCGCACATGACCGCCATCGCCAACCACTTGCCGCACGATCTCGAGCATGCAACGCTCGTCGGTCGGGTCTGGCGCACAACAGAAAAAAGCAAGGGGCCATCCGTCGTGGTGGTGCGCAACGGGGTCGTGTTCGACATCACGGAAGCCGTGCCAACGGTGGCAGATCTGTTCGAGCATCCTGACGCACTGGCCGTCGCGCGGCAGGCCCAAGGGGAAAACCTCGGTCGCGTCGAAACGCTTGTCGAACGCTCCCTGGCTGCCGATCGTGCGGGCAACGCGCCAACCCTGCTCGCTCCGAACGATCTGCAGGCGATCAAGGCTTGCGGCGTGACGTTTGCCGTCAGCCTGATCGAACGGGTGATCGAAGAGCAGGCGGGCGGCGACCCAGCCAAGGCGCGCGACGTGCGCGCGTCCATTGTCGGGGTGGTGGGCTCGGACCTCTCCAAGATCAAGCCCGGCTCCGATGCGGCCATGCGGCTCAAGGACGAACTGCAGCGCCGGGGCGCATGGTCACAATACATGGAAGTCGGCATCGGCCCCGATGCGGAAGTGTTTTCCAAATCGCAACCGATGTCGGCAGTCGGATTCGGCGCCGACGTGGGTCTGCATCCGGCCTCGCGGTGGAACAATCCGGAGCCGGAGATCGTGCTGGCGGTCAGCAGCACGGGGCATGTCGTGGGAGCAGCGCTGGGCAACGACGTGAATCTGCGCGACATCGAGGGGCGCTCCGCGCTGCTGCTGGGCAAATGCAAGGACAACAACGGCTCCTGCGCCATCGGCCCGTTCGTGCGCCTGTTTGACGAGCGCTTCACGCTCGACACGATCCGCGCGACGCAGGTATCGCTGCGTGTTGAGGGCGCCGACGACGGCTTCGTGCTCGACGGCGTGAGCCACATGAGCGAGATCAGCCGCGACCCGCTTGACCTTGTCGCCCAGACCTGCGGGCCGCACCATCAGTATCCGGACGGCTTCATGCTGTTTCTCGGCACGATGTTCTCGCCGATCAAGGACCGTGACGCACCTGGCGCCGGCTTTACGCACCACCTGGGCGACCGCGTGACGATCAGCGCCCCGCCCCTCGGCGCGCTGGTCAACACGGTACGCCTGTCGACGGAGATCGCGCCGTGGACGTTCGGTGTCCGTGCCCTGTATCGCAACCTGGCGGCGCGCGGGCTCATCAGTCAGGATTGATCGGTCATCGCGGCTGAAAAGTTCACGGTGCATTCCGCAGAAGGTAGCCCTTTGACCGGCGCGCGAAACGCAAACAAGCCGCCGGCAAGCGGCTCCTTCTGCAACGCCTCGTCCGTCAGGCCCTTTCGGGCGGTGGTCGCATAGACCGTCTGCAGGTCATCGCCGCCGAACGCAAGCTTGGTGATGTTGGAACAGGGAAAGTCGACACGCCCGATGCATCGGCCGTCGGGCGAGAACCGCTCGATCCGCCCGCCGCCGAACAGCGCGACCCACAGGCACCCCTCCTCGTCGACGGCCATGCCGTCTGGATAACCGCTGCCCTCGATCGAGGTGAAGATGCGTTTGCGTTCCAGGCTGCCGTCGTCGCCGAGGTCGAAGGCATAGATCACACGCTGCAAGGTATCGGTGTGATAGAGCGTGCGGCCGTCCGGGCTCGCGGTCGGGCCATTCGTGATCACGTAGCCCGAATCGCGCACGCTCAGCCCACCATCCCGGCCTACCCGGTAGAGCTGCCCGCTCGGCTCGCGCTCCGCATCGTCCATCGAACCAAACCACAGCGCGCCGGTGCGGTCGACATAACCATCATTGAGCCGATTTCCCGGCCTGTCGGTCTCGACCGGCAACACGCGGCTGAAGGTGCCGGTTTCGAAGCTGAACCGATAGAGACCGCCTTGTACGCCGCAGATCCAGCTGCCGTCAACGCTGGGCAGCGCAAAACCAATCGGACCGGGCGCGACCCAGCTGCGGCGCACATCGGTATCGGGGTCATAGCGGTAGAGCCGCCTGCCCTGGATATCGACAAAGACCACGCAGCGCGATGCCGCGTGCCACACCGCGCCCTCCCCAAGCGTTGCGCCGACGCGCCAGACGCAATCCGGAATGATCGGCGCCATCATCCGCCGTACCACCCGGCATCGACAAAGTACTCGCGCGCTGTGCAACGCGCGGCATCGTCCGACGCAAGAAACAGCGCCATACGTGCCACATGTTCGGGGTCGACACGCTCATGCAGGCATTGCTCGCCCAGCAGCTTGGCTTCGCTCTCGGGCGATTGCCAGAGCGCCATCTGCCGCGGCGTGCGGACCGCGCCGGGCACGATGCAATTGACGCGAATGCCGAATCCGCCAAGGTCACGCGCCAGACCGCGCGTCAGGCCCTCGATGCCGGCCTTGGCCGTCATGTAGATGGCGAGGTCCGCCTGGGCAAGGTGCCACGAAATGGACCCAAGGTTCAGGATCACGCCGCGCCCCAGCTTCTTCATGCTGGGCAGCACGGCCTGCGCGCAGAAGAACTGATGGCGCAGGTTCACCTCGATGCGGTTGTCCCAATAGGCCTGGGTCACGGTTCCGATCTGATGGCGGTCATCATTGGCGGCGTTGTTGATCAGCACGTCGATGGGGCCGGTGTCGGCCTCGATATCCGAGAACGTGGCGTTCAACGTGTCGATGTCGCGCAAGTCGCAGTAGCGGAAGACCGGCGGATGCACGCACTCGCCCAGCGACGACGCCAGCGCTTCTGAGTCGGCACGGGCGATATCGAGGAACGTCACACGCGCGCCCTGTTTGGCAAAGCCTTCGACAATGGCAGCGCCAATGCCGCTACCGCCGCCGGTAATCACAACGTTCTTGTTAACAAGGCTCGGATAAATCGCATAAGACATAAGAGATTCCAGTGACAGCAAAAGAAATAAAGCCTGTAGCGCAGCCTCAGCGGCGGCCGGAGCGCGAGATGACGTCCACCCAGACGGCCAGCACGAGGATGCTGCCCTTGACAATCATCTGCCAGTACGCGTCCACGTCGAGCATGGACATGCCGTTGTCGAGGCTGGCCATGACCAGCGCACCGACCAGCGCGCCGTAAACCGTACCCGCGCCGCCGCGCATGGACGTGCCGCCGATGAAGCAGGCCGCAATGGCATCCAGCTCGCCCATGGTCCCGGCGGACGGCGAACCCGCAGCAAGTCGCGCCGTATTGACGATGCCCGCAAACGCACACATCAGGCCCATGAGCCCGAAGATGGCCAGCTTCACGCGATCGGTATTGATGCCCGACAGGCGCGTGGCCTCCAGGTTTGAACCCACGGAGTAGATGCGGCGGCCGAATACCGTCTGGCTGGCGATCCACGAGAAAATACCCAGCAGCGCCAACACGAGCAGAACCGGCACCGGAATGCCGCCATAGCTGTTGAGCGTGGCGACAAACACGACGATGACCGCGCCTGCCACGATCAGCTTGGCGACGTCTTGCCATAGCGGCGCGACGTCGAGTTCATAGCGGCGATGTTCACGCCGCTGCCTCGCCACGACGAAGATCAACAGGCAGAAGATCAGCACCGCCATGAGGTCGCCCACATGGCGCGGCAAGTAACCCTGGCCGATCAGCACGAAGCTGTCCGACACCGGCGCAATCGTCGAGCCATGCGTCAGGCCGAGCAGGATGCCGCGATACGCCAGCATGCCGCCCAGGCCAACGATGAAGGACGGCACGCCCCGGTAGGTCGACCACCAACCGTTGAACAGGCCCATGGCCACGCCGAGCAGCAGCACCACGGGCACCGTCGCCGTGATCGGCCAGCCCAGTCCTTGATCCAGGATGGCCGCCACGCCACCGAGCAAGCCAAGCAACGAACCGACCGAAAGATCGATCTCGCCCGCGATGATGACGAACACCATCCCGCAGGCCAGCATCCCCGTAATCGACATCTGGCGCAGCAGATTGGAGAGGTTGCGTGGCGAGGTAAACGCGCCGTTTGTCAGCATCGAAAAAAGCAGCCAGATCGCGGCCACGGCGATCAGCAACGCCAGGATCTTGTAGCGTGCGAACAGTTGCCTCAGGCGCTGGCTTGCCTTGAACGTATTGCGCGAAGGGTCCATCGCGCCGGCGGCTTATGGGCTGGTTTGAGAAGTCATGCGTGACCTGCCTGATGGAAAGTGGGTGCGTGCCTGGGTGTGTGCCGGACTGGCCGAATGGCTGCGGTCAGAATGTGTTCCTGCGTCAAACCGTCGTTCACGAAGTCGCCGCGCAGCTCGCCCTCGCCGATCACGAGCACACGATCCGAAATGCCAAGCACTTCCGGCAGCTCCGACGAGATCACGATGATGGCCATGCCGCGCTTGACGAGATCACCGATCAGCTTGTAGATCTCGTACTTGGCGCCGACGTCCACGCCGCGCGTCGGCTCGTCCAGAATCAGGACGCGCGGCTCGGTCAGCAGCATTCGCGTCAGAACGGCCTTTTGCTGATTGCCGCCCGACAGGCTGGCAATGGGTAGCATCGGATGCGCCGCACGCACGGCAAGCCGGCGCATCTCTTTGCGGATCGTGTCGAGTTCGGCCGCGCCGTCAATGCGCCCAAGACGCGCGAAACGCTGCAGGACGGCCAGCGTGATGTTGTGCCCCACGCTCATCAGCGAGACGATGCCGTGACGCTTGCGGTCTTCCGGCACCATCGCAATGCCCGCACGAATGGCGTCTAGCGGCGCGCGGATTTTCAGCGGCTTTCCGTCCAGCACCAGCTCCACCTCACTGGCACCTTCGTACGCGCCAAACACCGCCTGCATCAGCTCGGTGCGCCCTGCCCCAACCAATCCCGCCACGCCGAGAATTTCGCCACGCCGCACCGCGAAGGACACATCGTCGACCCGCTTGCGAGTCGGGTTGTTGGCGTCGTAGCACGTCACGTTGCGTGCCTCGAACACCACCTCGCCGATGGGATGCGGCTCGCGCGGAAACAGTTGCGTAATTTCGCGCCCGACCATCTGCGCGATGATGCGGTCGGTAGTCAGATCACGCATCGGCGCGGTCGACACATGGCGGCCATCGCGGATGACGGTCACGGTGTCGCACACCGCCTCCACCTCGTCGAGCTTGTGCGAGATGTAGACGCACGCAATGCCGCGCGCTTTCAGGTCGCGCACGATGTCGAGCAGGATGCGCGTCTCCGCCGCCGTGAGCGATGACGACGGCTCATCCAGGATCAGCAGCTTGGCGCGCTTGTTAAGCGCCTTGGCAATTTCAATCAGCTGCTGATGGCCGCCGCCGTAGTGCATCACGGGCAACGCCACGTTGATGCCCTGGATGTTCAGGTCGCGCAGCAGCTTGTCGGCGCCCTGGTACATGGCCGCGTAATTCATGCGGCCGCCTGGCAGCGTGATTTCGTTGCCAAGATAGATGTTCTCCGCCACCGACAATTCCGGCACCAGCATCAGTTCCTGATGAATGATGACGATACCCGCGCGCTTGGTGTCGCAAATACCGCCGGCGCGCAGTGGCTGCCCCTCCCAGAGGATTTCGCCATCCCAGGTGCCGCTCGGGTACACACCGGAGAGCACCTTCATGAGCGTGGATTTTCCGGCGCCGTTCTCGCCGCACAGGCCAACACACTCGCCTGGCCTCACGACCAGGTTGATACCGTCAAGCGCCTTCACACCGTCGAAGGTCTTGACGATGCCGCGCATCTGCAACAGAGGTTCAGACATGCCCCGTCCTTGAGGTACGAACGCGGCCGGCGACGAGCGGTTGCCTCATCGCCGGCACAAAGCGGCCCTGACTGCGCGACCTTACTGGCCGCCGATCTGAGCCTGCGTGTAGAAGCCGTCTTTCACCACCAGGTTGACGTTGTCCTTGGTGAGTTGGGTGGGTTGCAGCAGCACCGTGTCGACCTTTTTCTTGCCGTTGTCGTACTGCGCGTTGTATTTGGGCTTGTCGCCCTTGGCGAGGGCTACCGAAAGCTGCGCAGCCTCGGTGGCAATCAGCTTGAGTGGCTTGTAGACCGTCATCGTCTGCGTGCCGGCAATCACGCGCTTGACGGCGGCAAGGTCCGCATCCTGGCCCGACACCGGCACCTTGCCGGCCAGCTTCTGCGCAGCCAGCGCCTGGATCGCGCCACCGGCCGTGCCGTCGTTGGATGCGACCACGGCATCGATCTTGTTGTTGTTCGCGGTCAGCGCGTTTTCAACGATACCCAGCGCCGCAGAGGCGCTCCACTCGGGCACCCATTGCGAGCCAACAACTTTGATGTCGCCGCGGTCGATGGCCGGCTGCAGCACCTTCAACTGGCCCTGCCGCAGCATCTTCGCGTTGTTGTCCGTCGGCGCGCCGCCCAGCAGGAAGTAGTTGCCCTTCGGGCGCACGTTGAAGACGCCCTGCGCTTGCAGTTCACCCACCTTCTCGTTATCGAACGAAATGTAGGCATCAACGTCGGCGTCGAGAATCAGGCGGTCATACGACACCACCTTGATGCCCGCCTTCTTGGCTTCGGCCACCACGTTGGTCAGCGCCTTGGAGTTGAACGGCACGATGACGATCACGTCGACACCGCGCGAGATCAGGTTCTCGATCTGCGAGATCTGGCGTTGCTCGCTGGCGTCCGCCGATTGCACCGACACCTTGGCACCCAGTTTTTCTGCAGCGGCGACAAAGTAATCGCGGTCGCGCGACCAGCGCTCCACGCGCAGATCGTCGATACAGAAGCCGATTTCCGGATGCGCCTTGCTCGCGTGCGCCAGCGGCGCGCCCATCGACAGGCTGGCGAGCACTGCACCGCAAAAGGCGGCCCTCAGAACACAACGGCGTTGGTTCGATTTCATGTCTCACTCCATCTTCTTTTGTTGGTGGGTACCGACGTGGCGTCTGCTGCGCCGCAATAGATTTCGGCCGGCTCGACGGCAGTCGCATGGTGCATGCGCCGCCTTGGCACCGGCAATTACGAAATTGCCCAACCGCCCTAACATTTATTTCCAACCGGCGGGCATCGTCTGACAGCGCCGCACGCAGCCCATAGAATGTGCGGGCGAGCGGCACGCCCCGGCGCCACCGCCGTATGGCAAACCCCTGCCACCGCGAGCGCCCTCAAGCCATGCATCGTCAACTGCCCGATCCTTCGCAGCACGCGCGCATTCATCGCATTGCGCTGCTGTTCAATGCCAACAAGGTGTATGACCGCGAAATCATTGCGGGCATCGGCGACTACATGCGCTCCACCCGCGTGACGTGGGACCTGTTTCTGGAAGAGGACTTCCGCTGCCGCCTGCCCGGTATCGAGCGCTTTGACGGCGACGGCATCATCGCGGATTTCGACGACCCCGCCGTGGCTGAAGCGCTGCGCGACTGTCCGCTTCCGGTGGTGGCCGTCGGCTCATCGTATGAAGACGCCGCGCACTACCCGGCAAACGTGCCCTATGTCGCAACGGACAACAGCAAGCTGGTCGCGCTGGCATACCGGCACCTGATCGAAGCCGGCCTGCAGCACTTTGCGCTGTACAGCCTGCCCCAGGCGCCGGAAAACCGCTGGGCACAGCAGCGCGAACTGGCCTTTACGCGTTTGCGCCGGCAGGACAATCCCGCCGCCCCCGTTGAGCAGGAGATCTATCGGGGGCTTTCGACCAGCGCGCCGACCTGGCATCAGGCGATCAGCCAGTTGATCGAATGGCTGCGCGGCTTGCCCAGGCCCATCGGCATCATTGCCGTGACGGATGCGCGGGCGCGGCATCTGCTGCAGGCCTGCATGACGGCAGGGTTCGCCGTGCCGGAAGAAATCGCCATCATCGGCATCGACAACGATCCACTCACGCGCACGCTGAGCCGCATCCCGTTGTCGTCGGTCATTCAGGGCACCGTGGAAATGGGTCGCACCGCCGCACATCTGCTGCATCAGATGCTGGGCGGAGCGCGCCTGGCAGGCCGGCAGATTCTCGTGCCACCCGTGGGCATCAATGTGCTGGCGTCGTCCCGGCACCAGCCGCTTGCCAGCCCGTACGTCATGCGGGCGCGGCACTTCATTCGGCAATACGCCTGCCAAGGGATCAAGACCGAGCAGGTCGCGGACTACGTCGGTATCTCGCGGTCATCGCTCGAGGAACACTTTCGTCGTGAATTGCATTGCACCGTGCACCAGGAAATCCTTCGCCATAAGCTCGACGCCGCCAAGCACATGCTGGCCAGCCGTGATGTCGCAACCGCCGAGGTGGCGGTGCGCTGCGGCTTTACGTCCCCGCAATATATGCACGCCGTATTCCGCCGTGAGCTGGATTGCACGCCGCGCGAATACCAGGAACGCGCCATCGCAGAGGGCCAATCATGAGCATCGCGCCAGCGCTGTCCGCACACGCGCCGCTCGACGGCGCCGTCTCGTCGGCAACATGGGGGCACTTGCCCGACGGTGAGCCGGTTCGGCTGTTCACGCTGCGCAATGCCTCGGGCATGCGCGTTTCGATCAGCGACCTCGGGGCGACGCTCGTCTCCTGGCAAGCGCCGGACCGCGGCGGGCGCCTGGGCGAGATTCTGCTCAACCACGCGACGCCTGCCGCCTACCTTCAATCGGGGGGCTACCTTGGGGGCTTGATCGGGCGCTGGGCCAACCGGATTGCCGGCGCACGCTTTACGCTCGACGGCATCGACTACGCGCTCGACCGCAATGAGGGCAGCAATCTGCTGCATGGAGGGGCAAGCGGATTTCATCGTGCGCTATGGGACGCCGAAGAACAGGACGGCGCTTTGGTCCTGAGGCTCATGTCTGCGGAAGGCGATGCGGGATTCCCGGGCAATGTCGCCGTCCAGGTTCGCTGTGCGCTTGACGACGACGGCACGCTGTCAATCGACTACGAAGCCCGGACCGATGCCCCCACGCCAATCAACCTGACCAGCCACGGGTATTTCAACCTGAGCGGCAAACCCGGCACTGACATCAGGGGCCACATCCTGTCGATCGATGCCGATGCCTACCTGGAAGTCGATGCCAAGTTGATCCCGACGCGAGCAGTGAGTGTCGCGGGCACGGCATTCGATTTTCGGCAGGCGGCGCCCATCGGGGTACGGCTGGACTGGCCTAACGCGCAGTTGGCGCAGGCCGGCGGGTTCGACCACTGCTTCGTGCTGCGCAACACGGTGCCGGACGATCACCCGCATGTGCGTCCGGTCGCGCGTCTGTATGAACCCGGCAGCGGCCGCGAATTGACAGTGCTCACAGACCAGCGCGGGCTTCAGTTCTACTCGGGCCACATGCTGTCGGGCACGCACGCGCAACGCAGCGGCTTATGTCTGGAAGCGAGTGCGTTTCCGAACCAGGTCAACATGCCCGATGCGGAGGCGGTCATGCTGCGCCCGGGCCAGGTCTATCGGCAGCGCACTGCATACCGCGTCTCGGTTGCCAGAGAAACCTGAGCCGCGTTGAAGCGCGGGCGTTGGATGCTCAATGTGCGGCTGCGGCCTCGCCATGTATCACTTCGTGCGAGCCGCGAATGCCGTTGAACCAGGCGTTCAGCACAACGGCCACCAGCGTGCCCATTACGATGCCGCTGTGGGTGATCGGGCGCGTCCAGTCCGGGAAGTGATGGAAGAAGGCCGGCGCCAGCGTCGGCATCATGCCAAAGCCCACCGACACCGCGATGATCAGCAGGTTGTGGCGCTGCTGCTGGAAGTCGACCATGCCCAGCATGCGGATACCGGCTGCGGCCACCATGCCGAACATCACGATGCCCGCGCCGCCCAGCACGTATTGCGGCACCGATGCCACCACGTAAGACAGCTTCGGAAACAGCCCCAGCACGATCAGCAGCACACCGCCGGCGGCCGCCACGTAGCGCGACCGCACGCCCGTGATCGACACCAGCCCGATGTTCTGCGAGAACGATGTATGCGGGAACGTATTGAACACACCGGCCACGACCGTCGCCAGACCGTCGGCACGCAGGCCATTGGTCAGTTCGTTGCGCGAGATCGGCTTGCCCACCACGTGCGCCAGCGCGAGGAACATGCCAGTCGATTCCACCAGCGTGATCACGATCACGATGCACATCGAGATGATGGCCGACAGCTCGAACTTCGGCATCCCGAAGTAGAACGGCGTCACCAGCGTCATCAGCGGCGCGGCGCTCGCGTCGGCCAGCGACACCTTGCCGAACGCCGCAGCCACCAGCGTGCCCGTGACGATGCCAAGCAGCACCGCGATATTGCACAGCAGCGCGTTACCGAACTTGGTCAGCAGCAGGATCGTCACCAGCACGAGCGCCGCAATGGCGAGGCCGAACGGATCGCCAAACGCCGGGTTCGGCACCATGTGGCGCGCGCCATCCACCACCTGCGGAATCATCTGCTGGCCGCCCGCAGCCCAGTTGATCCCCACGCTCAGCAGCGAAAAACCGATCAGCATGATGACCGTGCCCGTCACCACGCGCGGGAACAGGCCCAGCAGCCGCCCCATCAGCGGTGCAACGGCAATGCCGAACACGCCGGAAACGATCGACGCCCCGAAGATGCCGGGCAGCCCCATGCCGGGCTCCACACCGATGGCGATCATCGGGGCAACCGCCGCAAACGTGACGCCCATCATGACCGGCAGGCGGATCCCGAAAATCAGGAAGCCGAGCGATTGGATCAGCGTGCCGATCCCAGCCGCAAACAGGTCGCAATTGACGAGATACGAGAGATCGCTCTTCGAGAGGCCGAGCGCATTGCCGACAATCAGCGGCACGGCGATCGCCCCGGCGTACATCACCAGCAGGTGTTGCAGGCCAAGCGCGAACAGGCGCGGCAGCGGCAGGAACTCGTTGACGGGATCGGCAACGGTGTCGGCGATTGTTGACGAAGAAGGCGTGGGTTGGCCGGGGGATTGGCGCATTGTCTGTCTCCTGGGGCCGCCCCCGTGTCAATGCCGGGAGCGTGCTTTAGGCGGATGGGGCGGGTTCCATCCGCCGGCATTCATGCGGCGTGATGCCGCGTATTTGCCGGAATCTTGGAGGGGCGCCATTTTTCTGTCAACAATTACAACCGTTTTTTGTGTACATATTTTGCGTTCTGAAACGCATGTGCGCCGTGATCTACCTGTTTCACGCCTCCAAGCGTGCCTCGTGACCGAGGCCCCAAAGAAAAAGCGCGGCCGCGACATGAGTCGCTGACCGCGCAGTAGAAATACCTGGCAGGTAAAGCTGGGACCAAGAGCCGCCATCCAACCCAGTGAAGCAGAGGGTTTTGTTAGCAGCTCTCAGCCGACCTCATATCAGGTCGGCGTCGGCAGCCATGCGCGATCGCGCAGGCGCGAACGGATGCGGGCAATCGCCTGGCTGTGGATCTGGCACACGCGCGATTCCGACACGCCCATCACGGCGCCGATTTCACGCAGGTTCAGATCCTGCTCGTAGTAGAGGCTCATCATCAGCTTCTCGCGCTCGGGCAGTCCCTCGATGGCAGCGACAACCGATTCGCGCAGGTCGTGGTCCAGCAGCTGGTCCAGCGGCGTGGCGTCGTTCTCGGGTGCGCGGTTCTCGATGAAGGCGTCAGCGTCTTCACGGTCGAAATCTTCGTAATACAGCAACTGGCTGCCTTGCAGGTCGACCAGTTGCTTCTGGTATTCGGCCAGCGACATGCCCAGCGCTACGGCAATCTCGGTTTCGGTGGGCGCGCGGCCCTTCTGCTGCTGCAGCTTCTGGATTGCCTGCTCGATCGTGCGCGCGTTGCGGCGCAGGCCGCGCGGCAGCCAATCCGAGCCGCGCAGTTCGTCCAGGATCGCGCCGCGAATACGCTGGGCCGCGTAGAACTCGAACTGCACGCCCTGCGTTTCCTCATAGCGCGACAGCGCATCGAGCAAGCCCATCATGCCGGCCTGGATCAGGTCGTCCAGCTCAACGCTGGCCGGCAGCTTGACCATCATCTGGTTGGCAATGCGGCGCACCAGGGGTGCGTACGTGGCCATCTCGTCGGACTTGGTCTTGCGACCGGTTGCGGTGTACATATCCATGCCTGCCTTTGACGCTTCGTTCATGCTGCGCCTCAATAAACCAATTCGGCCGCGCGTGCGGTGGCGCCGGGTGTCGCTGTCGCTGTCGATGCCGACATTGACGTTGCCTGCGCCGATTCATCTGCCAGCTGTGCCGGTGCCCGCGCCGACATGACCACCCGCGACGGCACACTGCCATCACCGGCTTGGGCCTCGGCGCTGGCCCAGCTCAACATTTCTTCGGCAAGCTGGCGGAAGGCCATGGCCGAAGGCGATGCGGGAAACGCACTCGCCACGGGCTTGCCGAGCGAGAGCGCGAGTTCTACGTGCCGGTCCTCAGGGAGGTAGCCGGCGAAATCGATACGGGTGTTCAGGTACTGGCCCACGGTGTTGGCCAGGTTGCCGAACACGCGCACGGCGGAATCCACCGAGTGCGCGCCGCACACCACGGTGCGGATGCCAGCGCTGCCTTGCAGCACGGCGGTTTTCTTGAGTAGCGTGTACGCGCTCTTGAGGCCTTCCGGACCATCCGAGAAGGTCAGCAGCACGTCGTCGCACGCCTCAGCCACGGTGCTCAGCGCCCGGGTGCCAAAATGCGCGGCCACGAGCGTCACATCCGCCGTCTCGTCGTACTGCTTGAGCACGCCGGGCATGGCGAGCATGGTCTGGGCGTTCACTACCGCCGTGTCGCGGCCCATGGCGGACAGCGCGATGCGCAGGTTGTCGACAAAGTCATCGACCTGCTCTTCCGCACCGATCACCAGCACCCGGCGGGCAGCGGCATGACCGAGCATGCGCCGCAGCCCTGCGGCTTGATCCTTGGCGAATGGCGTCGTCATGGTCGCGCCCCCTTGTCAGGCGAAATCGAAAGCGGCCAGGCCGGGTTCGCGGTTGCCTGCGTTGCGTAACACCGCGCCTTGCGCCACGAGCAACGATTCATCCGAATCCAGCGAGAACGACGACTGCTCTGCACCGGCCCGGAACGAGCGGTGGATCAGCAGCTTCTTGTTCGGCACTGCAATGTCTTCCGGCACACGCTGGCCGTACGACACGTAGTGCAGCGGCAAGCGGCGACGGATCATCACGTCCATCGCATGGCCCACCGAGGCAGCCTCGTCGATCTTGGTCAGGATGCAGCCGGCCAGGTTGGCGTCGCGGTAGGCACCCACGACTTCATCGAGCGTCTTGCCGTTGCTGGCAGCGTTGAGCAGCAGCAGGCGCTTGATCGACGGGCCCACGGCATGCAGCATCGCCATCTGCTCGGACACGGCGCGGTCACGCTGGCTCATGCCGATGGTGTCGATCAGCACCACGTGCTTCTCGCGCAGGTCGTTCAGCGCCAGGCTCAGGTCTTGCGCGTCTTTCACGGCATGCACCGAGACGCCCAGGATCTTGCCGTAGATGCGCAGCTGTTCGTGGCCGCCGATCCGGTAGCTGTCGGTCGAGAGCAGTGCCACGCGCGATGCGCCATGGCGCAGCACGAAGCGCGCGGCCAGCTTGGCGGTCGTGGTGGTCTTGCCCACGCCGGTCGGGCCCATCAGGGCAAACACGCCGCCCTGGTCGAGCAGGCTGTTCTCGTCCGACACGGTGCTCAGGTTCTTTTCAATCGCGCGCTGCACGAAGTCCAGCGCACCTTCATACGCGTCGTGCTGCGGCATGTTCTCCAGCACGTAGCGCGTGAGCTGCGCCGAGAACCCCGCGTTGAGCATGGTCTGGAACAGGCGCGTACGCACCGGGTCGCCCAACTTCACGCCCAGCGAGGCCAGGCTCGACATGGCGTCGTTCAGCGTGCTCTTGAGCGTTTCGATCTCGCCGACCACGCGGCGGGTCATCACGTCGGTCTCGGCACGGATGCTTTCCTTCACGTCGGCCTGGATGGCCGAACGCTGCAGGCTCACGTCATCACGCGGGGCTTCGGGCTTGGCCATCGTGTCCTCCACGCGGACGAAAATGTCGGACGACGTGCCTGCCTCGGCTTGCGCCTCGATGCGCGCCTTCATGGGCGCCTCAGTCTTCTGCTGTTCTGCACGGAGGGTGCGCGCCTGCGCTTCCACGCGCTCGGTAAAGCTGCGCAGCGTGACCGGGCGGTCATCCTGTTCGCGTGCCTGCTCACGTGCCTGCTCGCGACGTGCGGCAAAGCGGGCGGTCGATTCCATTTCCGGCTGGTCGTCTTCCACCGTGCTGCGGCGGGCGATGAACTGGGCGGTGCTGGCCAGGGCCTGCGCCGCAGATTGGGCAACCTCGGCATTGGCACGGTCGAGCGACAGGCCCGCCAGCATGCGGGTGGACGCGGCCAGCGCATCTTCTTCGCCAAACGCCACGTCGTCGTCCACGCGCGTTTGCAGCGTGCGGCCGGCCGGCTTGGCCACGGGAGCAGCCGGCGCTGCCGGTGCGTCTTCCTGTGCGGGAGCGCGGCGCGAAGCAATGAAGCGGTTACGCAGACGGGCCAGTGCGTTGGGTGCCGGGGCCTCGGCCTGCGCGGCCTCTTCAGCGGGAGCGTGAGCGGCGACGACGGCTGCGGTTGCAGCGGCAATCGGTGCGGGCTCGGGAATCGGAGCCGGAGCCATCGGGCGGCGCTGTGCCGTCTTGGGTGCCGACGACTGCGTATCGACCAGCGCATCCACGTGCGAATCGGATGCCGCGATGATCTCGATGCCGCCCGGAATGGCACGGTTCGACAGGATCAGAGCGCCATCGCCCAGTTGGTCGCGGACCTTGCGCAACACGTCACGCGACGTCAGTCCGGTAAATCGATGCATTTTCATGCGCGGCCTCCAAGCATGGCGACAACCTTAATCGTTCGGTGATCCGGAATTTCTGCGTGCGACAGCACGCGCAGGCTCGGTGCGGCACGCTTGAACAGGCGGGCAAGCATCGGGCGCAGTGCGGGCGGCACGAGCAGGACGCCCGTCTGACCCATCTGTTCGTGCTGCCGCGACGAGTCCGCTGCCGCCTGCATGAGCGAGTCGGCCAGTTGCGGTTCGATCGGGCCGGCGTTAGAGCCAACGACGCTTTGCAGCAAGATGTTCTCCAGATTCGGGTCAAGCGTGACGACCTGCATTTCGGTCTTGTTCGGGAAGAGCTGCTGGGCAATCGCCCGGCCCAGCGCCACACGCACGGCGGCGGTGAGTTCGGCGGGGTCTTGCGTCCTGCCTCCGTGTTCCGCCAGCGTCTCGACGATGGTGCGGATATCGCGGATATGCAGGCCTTCGTCCAGCAGGTTCTGCAGCACCTTCTGCACGGTCGCGACGGGCAACAGCTTGGGTACAACGTCTTCGACCAGCTTCGGTGCTTCCTTGCCCAAATGATCGAGCAACTGCTGGACTTCCAAACGGCCGAGAAGCTCGGTGCTATGGGTGTAAATCAACTGATTGACGTGGGTGGCGATGACGGTGCTGCAATCGACCACGGTGTAGCCCTCGGCCTGCGCGCGATCGCGCACATCGGCGGTGATCCACATGGCCGGCAGGCCAAAGGTCGGGTCCACGGTGGGCGTGCCGGGCAGTTGCGTGCCCAGTCGACCACCGAGGCCACCCATGCCGCCATGACCGCCCATGCCATCCTGGCCGCCCGGATTGATGGCCAGGAACTTGCCCTGCTGCACCTCGCCGTGGCCGATCTCCACGCCCTTGAGCGTGATGCGGTACGACGATGGGCCCAGCTCCAGGTTGTCGCGGATATGCACCACCGGCGCCAGGAAGCCCATGTCCTGCGTGAATTTCTTGCGGATGCCCTTGATGCGGCGCAGCAGCTCGCCGTCCTGGCTCTTGTCGACCAGCGGGATCAGGCGGTAACCGATTTCCAGGCCCAGCACGTCGACCCACGACACGTCGTCCCAGCTCGCTTCGGGCGTATCCACCGGGGCAATGGCCTGCAGCACGGGCTCGATCTCGGGCACTTCGCGCTTCTTCTTCAGGTACCAGCCCAGATAGCCAAGGCCGCCCCCAAACAGGATGAACGGGAAGTGCGGCATGCCCGGCACCAGGCCCAGCAGGCCCAGCACGCCGGCGGTGGTCATCAGCACCGTCGGCATGGCAAACAGCTCGCTCGACAGTTGCTGGCCGACGTCCTTGTCGGTGGAGACGCGGCTGACCATGATGCCCGCCGCGGTGGAGATCACCAGCGCGGGAATCTGCGCGACCAGGCCGTCGCCGATGGTCAGCAGCGTGTAGTTGGTGGCCGCGTGGCCCACGTCCATGCCGTGCTGGAGCACGCCCACCGCCAGGCCGCCGACGATGTTGATCAACAGGATGGCGATACCCGCCACCGAGTCGCCGCGCACGAACTTGCTGGCACCGTCCATGGAGCCGAAGAATTCGGCTTCCTGGGCGATCTCCGTGCGGCGCCTGCGGGCTTCGTCTTCACGGATGAGGCCGGCGTTCAGGTCGGCGTCTATGGCCATCTGCTTACCGGGCATCGCATCGAGCGTGAAGCGCGCGCTGACCTCGGCGATCCGGCCCGCGCCCTTGCTGATCACCATGAAGTTGATGATCACCAGGATGACGAACAGCACGATGCCGACGGTGTAGTTGCCGCCCACCAGGAAGTGGCCGAAGGCTTCGATCACCTTGCCGGCGGCGTCGGGGCCGGTGTGGCCTTCCATCAGCACCACACGCGTGGACGCCACGTTCAGCGACAGCCGCATCAGCGTGGTGATCAGCAGGATGCTCGGGAACGACGAGAAATCCAGCGGCTTGAGCGTGTGCATGCTGATCAGCAGCACGATGATCGACAGCGCGATGTTGAAGGTGAACAGCAGGTCCAGGATGAACGGCGGCAATGGCAGCACCATCATCGCCAGGATCAGGATGATGAGCACCGGACCCGCGGCGGAGCGGTAGTCGCCCTTGCGCAGGATGTCGGTGACTCGGAGCAGTGCGGCGTTCATTGGCGGGGCGTGCAGCGGGGGGCTTTTCGATGGATGCCATCTTGCCGGGCGCGCCGCCAAATCGAAGACGTGAGAAAGCCGCCCAAAAGGCGGCTTTTCTTTGGAATACCCTCCCACCGGGGGGTGTGGAAGCGGCCAGTGGCGCCGTTTGGGCGAAATTGCACGCCAAGCGAGACATGCGCGAGCCTCAAACAGCCGTTCGCCGTGCAAAAAGTGTCGAGGGCGATGCTTTTTGCTTGGCGATCCGAGCTCGGAGCTCGGCGCGTGGAGCTCTTTACTCGGCGGGCGGCACTTTATGCGTCTTCGGGCTCGTCGTCCGGGCCGGGCTGTGGCCCCGGGTCCAACTCGGCAGGCACCGGCAGGTCGGTCGGGCGCACCGGCACTCGACCGCCCACCTGATGCAGGCGGCGCAACTGGTAGACATAGGCGAGCACTTCGGCCACGGCGGCGTAAAGCGCCTCGGGAATCTGGTGGCCGATCTCGGTGTGGCGGTACAGCGCCCGGGCCAGCGGGGGCGCTTCCAGAATGGGAATCTTGTGCTCCGTGCCCAGCTCGCGGATCTTGGCCGCCACCATGTCGGCGCCCTTGGCCAGCACGCGCGGCGCGCCGCCTTCCTTTTCGGAATAGCGCAGCGCCACGGCGTAGTGCGTCGGGTTGGTAACGATCACATCGGCCTTGGGCACGTCGGCCATCATCCGGCGCTGGGCGGCCTGGCGCTGCAGGTTGCGGATGCGGCCCTTGACGTGCGGATCGCCCTCGGACTCGCGGTGCTCCTTGCGCACTTCTTCCTTGGTCATGCGGTGCTTGCGCGCGTATTGCCACAACGACAGCGGCACGTCCACGGCCGCCACCAGCATCATCACCGCTGCCATGCAGAGGAAGGCCACGCCGGCCACGTGCAGGGTGTCGCGCATGGCAACGCCCAGGTCCTGCTGCGGCAGCTCGATCAGGTCACCCCGGTAATACCGGACCAGCAGCCAGCCCACGCCGGCAATCAGGAACAGCTTGATCAGCAGGCGGGGCAGCTCCATCAGCCCCTCCAGCGAGAACATGCGCGTCAGCCCCTGCAGCTTGAACAGGCGCGAAATGTCTGGGGACAGCGGCTTGAACGAGATGGCCCCGCGCGTGAGCGCCAACGGCGACAGCGCGGCAATCACCAGCATCAGCATCAGCCCGCCCAGGGCCATGGCCAGCGGCATGAACTGGCCGGTCACGTAGTTCCACTGGTCCTGCCCGCTGGTGTAGTTGTAGCGGTGGAACTCCAGGCAGCGCGCCAGAAACGCCGATGCGGCGCGCACGATCGAGTCGCCCATCACCCACAAACCGCCCGCGGACACCGCCGTGAGGGCGAACGAAGCCAGTTCCCGTGATCTGGGAACGTCGCCTTCCTCGCGCGCCTGCTCGAGGCGCCTCGGAGAGGCTGGTTCGGTTTTTTCGAGATCGCTTTCTTCGGACATGCCGGCGTGCGAGGGGGTGGGCGGGACATGCCGGCAGGTTGGCCGGCCGTCGCATTATCCAAGGCCGCACCGTCTGTCGAAGCGCAGAAAAACCAGCTTCCGGGCCGGCTTATCGACAGATGGCCGCCAAGCACCACGCCAGCACGGCCCGCACGGTGCAATCTGCGTCGCCCCACAACCAGACGGGAACGCGCTAGGTGTGCCGACCTGCCGGATGGGGCTGCGAGGGTTCCAACGCCCGGAGGCGTTCTGCGGTAATGCCGGCGGAGCCCGTGACTGATCCGCCGTGGCGCGTAATGAAATCGCGCGCATCCGTGTGATTCCGGAAGGCAGGGAGATTGCCCCTGCGCATTGGCCCCGGCACGTCGGACCCCCATACGTAGACGGCCTGCAGCGCGGCAATCCAGCGCCCGTCGCCAACTGCACGCACGTAGGCGGCGGCAATGTCGGCCGATTTCCGGCCGGCGGCGTAGCGCGGCAGGTTGCGCAAGTAGATGAACAGGCTCAATGGCGAGTCGAAGAAGTACGCGTCGCCATCGGCAAAGATGACCTGGGCTGCCCAATCCGGCGCGCGCGACGGAAACGCGCCGCAGACCGGGCAGCGTGCGTTGGGCGGGATGGCGCGCGGCGCATCGTGCGCCGTGCCCGAGCGCGGGTCATAGGGCGTTGGCGCCGCAACGAAGCAGATTTCGGTGGGAATCTCGGGCTCCACCCGGCGGCTCGCATACACGCCATACCACCAGAGCGAGGCCGCCAGCAAAGCGACTGTCACCAAGCCCGATCGACGCAGCCGCATGGCTACATCCGCCCGTCGTGCAGCGCGCCACCGCTGAGGTCCACCATGTCTGGCGTCACTTCGGCGTAGCGCAGCAGCTTGCCACCGTCGCGGGCAATGAACGCGCGGGCATCGGCTTCCAGCCGGAAGCTCGCGACCGTCGGCCCCATCGAGCCGCGGCGCCGGCTGCCGAACACGTAATAGCCGGTCTTGGCGTCAAACCAGTGGCCACGAGGATGCTCCCAGTCGGCCTGGCCCATGTCCTGCACGAGCGCCGCCCGAATTGGCCGCGCCTGCTCCGGCTTGAGCAGTGTGTTGAACATTTCCACCGTATCGCAGCACCAGTGCGGCGTCGCGTCGCCCTGGTAATAGAGCTGCGCCTTGGGCCCTGGATAATCCGCCACCAGCATGCCGTCCAGATCGCAGGTGGTCGCCGCGTCGGCTTCAGCGGGGACAAGGGTGGCTTCGGCCTGCCGGCCACAGGCAGCCAGACCAATCAGGGCGGCCGATCCGGCCAGGGCAGCCGCCAGCAGGCGGCGACGATCCGGGTTCATGCGCGGAATCTCCAGGCGGCCAGTGCCAGCGGCGCGGCAATCCAAGCCAGCATCGCCGCGCCCATCGCCCACGGGTTGCTCAGGGCAGGCGGCACGATGCTGACGAGGCCATGCAAGCCCCGCAGCTGGTCCAGCGAAAACACGTTGAGGATGCGAAAAATATCGGTGGGATTGAGCAGCAGCAGATACGCCAGCGCCTGGCCGCCAAAGCTGCCGCCGGTGGCGACGAGCAGGCCGAGCAGCAACAGGTCGAATACCAGCACGAAGCCAAACCACAGCGCGATGGCGGCGCCCGAAGCACGCGTGCGCTCACGGCTGACGACAGAGACGAACAGCGCCAGGCTCAGAAAGACCAGCCCCAGCAGCACCGAACTCAGCACGAAGCCAGCCGCCTGATACAGCCCCGCCGAGCCGAACTGGTGCCACAGGAGCACGGCCATCAGCGCGAAGCCACCCAACGTCGACAGGGTGAGCGCTGCGGCGAGCCCGAGGTATTTGCCTAGCAGCAGTTCCACGCGCGTCAGCGGGAGGGCCAGCAGCAGATCGAGCGAGCCGCGCTCGCGCTCGCCGACAACGGCGTCGAACCCGAGCAACAGCGCAATCAGCGGGATCAGGTAGATGACGAGGCTGACCAAGCTGGTAATGACGAACTCGATGGAACGCGGCCCGAGCGTGCCCTGCTCGGCGCCGCCAAAATAGCTGATCACGAGCGAGAACACGGCGAAGACGACGGCCACCGCGAGCACCCATCGGTTGCGCAGGCGATCGCGCAGTTCCTTGGCCGCCACGGCGGCCACTTGCCGATATTCGATGCCGATCATGCGGCCTCCGTTTGCCTGAGGCCAAAGAACACGTCTTCGAGCGACGGTTCGTGGATCTGCAGATCGAGCAGGCGCCCGCCCAGCGGCTGCAGTGCCTGAAGTACGTCCATCTTGAGCGAGCGGCTGCAGCGCAGCATCACCTCATGCCCGGCCTGCCCGTCGACGATCTCTGCGCCGTGTGCGCGCAAGGGCGCGAGTTGCGCCCACAGTGCGCCGCGCGCGCCGGCCTCGACCCGCAAGGCCAGCGTCAGGGGCAGATCGGCCTGTGCGCGCAGTGCAGCGACACTGCCAAGCGCAAGGACACGGCCGTCGGCCAGGATGGCAAGGCGGTCGATGCGCTGCTGCAGCTCGGCCAGGATGTGCGACGTGATCAGGATCGTGACGCCCTGCTCGCGCAGTGCCTGCAGCGTGGCGTAGAAGTCGTGGATTGCCGCCGGATCGAGGCCGTTGGTCGGCTCATCCAGAAAAAGCACGCGTGGCGCACCCAACAGCGCCTGCGCAAACCCGAGGCGCTGCCGCATCCCCTTTGAATACGCCCGCACGGGTTGGTCGACCGCACCCGCCAGCCCGACGCGGGCAAGCAGCGACGCGCAATCGGCTGCCGGTGCGCCCTTGAGCTTGGCGAAAAACCGCAAGGTCTCCAACCCGCTCAGGTTGTCGTACAGAACGAGGTTCTCGGGCAGGTAGCCGATCTGCCTGCGCGCGGCGCGGAATGCAGCCCCACGCACCGATGCCCCGGCCACGCGGATGCTGCCGACGGTTGCCGGAATCAGCCCAAGCATCATCTTGAACAGCGTGCTCTTGCCGGCACCGTTGTGCCCGATCAGGCCGAACAGTTCGCCGTAGCCGACGTCCAGGTCAACGCCGTCGACGGCTCGCACGGCACCATAGTGTTTACAGACGCCGCGCAGCGAGATGGCGGCAGTCTCGTCAACGTGAAGGTGATCTGTCACGCCAGGTGCTCCAATGTGGGTTCGCGGGTTGCATGCGCGGATACGCGTCCACCACGCTCGGCACACGCAGGATGGGAAACTGCCGGCTGACGAATCTAAGTGCCTGCACCGCCGGGCTCGCCAACAGCAGTTGCACGCCGGGGTGACGCCAGATCAGCCGGTCGACAACGTCGTTGGCCTCGTAGGGCACATCGCCGATGCCATCGCCATCGCGGTCCCAGCCCAGGTAGTCGCTCCAGAAGTTGCCCTGCGCGCGCTCGGCAGCCGTGCGTGCCCCCCATGCCTCGTCACGCGCGCCCACGTAGCGGACTTGCTCTCGGTTGCCGATGAAGTCGTTGCCTTGCACGACGTTGCGTGTCGAGCCTGCCGACAGGTGCACGCCCACCTGGTTGCCGACGATGAGGTTGCCGCGCAGTTGCGTGTATTCCACGTCGTAGATGAAGAAGCCGCGGTCGTTGTCGGCCACCACGTTGTTCTCCACCACCGAGTCCTGCAACGTGCGCAGCATGATCCCGTGGTCGGCATTGCCCCAGGTGCGGTTGTTGCGCACGATCTGGTCGCGCACCTCCATCAAGGCCAGGCCGCCCCGGTTGGCATAGCTGTCGTTGTCCTCCCACAGGTTGTAGTAGGAGTTCATGTAGTGCGTGCCATAGCGGCTGTGGTGGAGCCGATTGCCTTTGAAAACGGCGTGGTGCGACACGTCCACGTAAAGCGCATCCCGTACGAAGCTGATGTTGTTGCCGATGATGCGCGCGCCTTGTGTGTTGTACAGCTCCACGCCATTGCCGCGCTGCGCCGAGTTGTAGCCACGCTTGCCGGTGATGGTGTTGGCCTCGATGCGCACGTCGTTGGCTTTCTCGATCCACAGGCCGAACAGGTTGTAGGTCAGCTCACACTGGCGCACCACGGCGCGATGCGCGCCGGGCAGGATGTTGATGCCTGCGTTCTGCTCTTTCAGGCTGTCGCCCGAATCGCGAACGATCAGGCCCTCGATCACGACGTCCGGTGCGCCGATGCGGATCGTGTCGCCGCGCTGGCCGCCGCTGAGCGTGGGACGATCGAGTCCGCGCAGCGTCAGAGGCTTGTTGACGATGAGGTTGCCGGTATACATGCCGCGCTCGATCTCAAGCACATCGCCCGGATGTGCTGCGTCGATGGCTGCTTGCAGCGACTGCCCCGCCGCAACGCGCACCGTGGTGGCCGCCGATGCGTGAGCGCCCTGCACAGCCGCAAGCGAGCCGCAGACAACGAGCAACACCGGCAGCCACCTCATACCTGCAGCCACCCAAGCGCTTTCAGGGTCAGGAACAGCATGGCGCCAATCAGCAGGTTCTTGAAGCCGACGTAGCTCAGCATGTCCATGACGGTTGCGCGCCGATAATTGGCTTGCCACCACGGGCCATCCTTGACGTAGCGACGGCCGGCAAGGCGGATCAGCACTTCATACAGGCTCCAGCCGAACCACCATGCGATGACCGCGCCCGACGACAGGTGGCCCGTCGCCGCCAGGATCCATGCCACGCTCGCTGCAAGCGCAAGCGAAGCCCCCGCGATCTGCAGGCCGCGCGCCGACCTCCACCCGTTGCTGCTCCACGGCCAGAGGTGATCGCGCAATTCCAACATCAGCCAGCGCAGGCCACGCGCACCTTCGCGTCCGGTCGGCACCACGCGGTCGGTCGGCATGCGCGGGTCGGGGCCTTGTGCCACCCGCGGGTTCATGGGCACCGGCACCGGCTGGATGGGAATGAAGTAGCCGTCCTTACCGATGGGCGTGATCTCCAGCCCATCGCGCTCGCGCCGCTTGCGCTCCTTGGCCAGCGGCGGGCAGCCCTTGACGTCGGTGTACAGCACCATGCAATCGAGGCAGTGCAGGCATTCGCGATGGTCGATACGGCCGTCCGCGTCGATCGCCAAAGACCCGCAACCCACGGCGCAGGCCTTGCAACTGTTGCAGTCTTGCTTGCGGCGCAGGCCAAACCAGCGGAACGTGCTCGGCATGGCAAGCGCGGCACCCAGCGGGCAGATGTACTTGCAGTACGGGCGCTCGACAAACAGCGAGATCCCGAGCAGCGTGCAGACGAACAGCCCGTAGGGCCACGCTCGGTGGCTGATGCCGACCAGGAATGTCGTCTTGAACGGTTCCACCTCGGCAAGCTTTTCTGCCAGCCCCATCGAGAACACCGACACCGTCAACAACCCGAAGAAGATGGCGTACTTGAGCCACTTCAGCTTGTCGTGCCAGGCACGCGGCAGATGACGCTGCCAGCGTTTGAGGCCGAGCCGTCCGCCAATCTTGTAGAGCGCTTCCGACAGCGAGCCGAACGGGCACAGCCATCCGCAGAACAGCCCTCGCCCAAAGAGGAACACCGTCAGGATGATGAAGATCCAGAAGCAGAAGATGAACGGATCCGTCAGGAACAGCGACCACGTCCACTGGAACAGCAGCGAGTGGAACCATGTCAGCACTTGCGTGATCGACGGCTGCGCCATCGCACCGAAACCGACGAAGCCGATGCTCAGGGCCCACGCGGTGTACTTGAAGGCGTTCACCGGCCACTTGTTCTTGTGCGTCGAACGGCGCGTCAGGCGCTCACGCAGCGCATACACCACGCTCACCGAAACGAGCAGCACGATGAAGAGTGCAATCTGCGGCGCGCGCGTACGCCAGACCCGCCGCCAGGGGGCCTCCGGCTCGTCGATATGCGGGTGCCCGCCCTGCAGCAGCGTTTCGGGCAACCAGTACGGGGCATCGAACGTAACGAAGCTGCGCGTGCCGGTCGCCCGATCGACGCGGTTGCCCAGGAAGGACAGCTTCCACGGATACGCCGCCGAAAACGCTGGCGAGCGCACCACGAAGATGGCCGATTCCGTGTAGGCCGGCGCGCCAGGGGCTGCCAGGCCATAGAGGTTGAGGTAGTCCGAATCGCGGAAGGTAAAGGACTCCGCGCCTTGCTTGATCTGGATGCGGTCATAGATGCCGCCGCGCACGAAGCCCGACCCCTTGAACGACGCCGCGCCCGCGGTGCGGATGACGAAGATCGCATGCTCGTTCTGCTTGAGCTGAGCGTGCAGGTCGTTCCAGACGGATTGGCCGAGCAGGCTCGCACCCAGGTCGGGATGATTGAGATCACCGAACCACAGTTCAATGAACGGTTCCGGCGCGCGTTCGAGCCCAAGCTGTTCGGGCCGGATCAGCAAGCGCTGCACGCTGCCCTGCTTGACGAGTTCTGCCCAGCTTGCACGCTGCCCGGTCTGCGCATAGCGCGCGGGCTCATGGCGCGTTGGCGCCAGAATGCCAACCTGACGCGCCACGGAAGATGTGGCTGTGGCCAGCACCTGGTTCTGCGCAATCACGGTCACGGTGGCGCCCGAGATCGCATCGACGCCAAGCACACCCTCGTCTGGCCGTGACTGACCGACTTCGATCTTGTCCTTGACCGACTTGCCGATGTACTGCTTGTTGAAGTTCAGCAGCGCAGATTCGGGAATCCCCAGCAGCAGGATCGGCTCGGAATGCTTCAGGACCTTGATGCCGACATAGCGGCCTTGCCGGTCCATGCCGATCAGCGTGACCACGGGCTTGCCCGAATAGGCCGGGATGTCCGTGATGTCGGTGGACAGCATCACGTAGCCCAGCAGCGCCGCCTTACCGCCTTGCGCTGCGCCATAGGCTTCCACATAAGGCGGTTGCCCCATGCGTTCGGAAAAACGCACCGCGCCGGGAAACACGTCGGCGCAAGGTACGAGCGCGCACAGGTCCTTGGCCTCGGCCAGATTGGCGGGCAACTCGGCTTCGTAGGCGCCGCGACCGGCCTGCGCCGGTTGCACGCCCACCAACAGCATCAGGAGGAACACGGCGACCCACGCCGCGAA
This sequence comes from Ralstonia sp. PBBBR1, assembly GCF_002256165.1. Lineage (NCBI taxonomy): Bacteria > Pseudomonadati > Pseudomonadota > Betaproteobacteria > Burkholderiales > Burkholderiaceae > Ralstonia > Ralstonia sp. PBBBR1. The sequence continues at coordinate 316,512 of NZ_NKIL01000005.1, forward strand.
CCCTTGTTTTCGGGATGGCATCTTGGAGTTCATCGGCACGCGCGGGCCCGCACGGGGCACGCGCGCTTCTCCTCGGAATCAGGCCTCAACGATCATGCGACTGCGCATTTCAAGGTGCAGTGCATGACAGAAATGCGTGCAGTAGCACCAGAACACGCCGGGCTTATCGGCAATGAACGTGACCGACGCGGTTTCCTGCGGATTGACGATGAAGTTGATGTTGTATTTCGGAATCGCGAAGCCGTGCGTCAGATCCTCGACCTTGTCCAGATTGGTGAGGATCAGCGTGACCTCGTCGCCCTTCTTCAGCTTGAACTCGCGCAGGCTGTACGCCGGTGCCTGCGAGGTGAGCCGCACCGTCACCTTCTTGCCATTGCGCACCACGCCGGACTGCTTCGGGTCCTTGGTGGCCAGCGGGAAATCGTCCAGCGAATAGACCTGCTTCGGGTGCAGCAGCTCGCGCTTGAAGATGATGAAGTCGTGCGGCTCGCTGCGGATCGGGTGGTCCTGCAGCAGCACCATCTTGTCGCCGGAGATGTCGATGAACTGTTCGTTTTCGGGGTGCAGCGGGCCAACGGGCAGGAAGCGGTCCTTGGAGAACTTGCAGCCCACGGCGAGGAACTTGCCGTCGGCGGCCATGGTTTCGGATTGCGATGCGCTCAGGTGGCCCGGCTGGTAATGCACGTCAAGGCGGTCGACCACGTACTTCGCGTTCTTGTCACCGTTGTGGAACTTGATGGCGGCGTCAATGTTCCACTTCACGATCTGGCTGTCGAGGAACAGCGTCGTGTATGCGTTGCCGCGCCCGTCGAACGCAGTGTGCAGTGGCCCCAGGCCAAGTTCGACCTCCGCCACGATGGCGTCGTCGATCTTGGCGAGCTTGCCGTCGAACCAGTCGAGCACGCGAGACAGCTCGATGACCGTACCGGTGGGCGAGAGCTTGCCGGCACAGATGAAGTACTTCTGGTCGGGGCTGGCATTGACGCCGTGCGGATTCTTCGGCACCGACACATAGGCCGTCAGTGCTGTCTTCGGATCCTGGTTGGCCGCGTGCGTGCCGTCCACCACCGGCACCTTGGAGTCGCCGATGGTCTTGAACTTGCCGGCCTTGACCGCCGCCTCGATGCGCGCAACGTTGAAGAACAGACAGGCATCGCGCTCCGCAGACATCATGTCTTCGTAGTGCACACCCATCTCGGTGTTGTACTGGTTGGTGGCAGCCAGCTTGCCGTCGTACGACGTTGCGACGAGGTCGCAATTGCCGTCGATCAGCACCTGCCAGCGCACTTCCATGGTTTCAGCGTCCACGCACGTGAACAGTGAACGGTACTTGGACGGATCATCAATGCCCGCCGTGTTCGGTAGCGGGATCGCAAACTCGCCGCCGCAGAACACGCGCGTCGTGTAGTTGATCTTCGGGTCGAGCGGATCGCGCTTGTCCGGGAAGATGCCGTGGAAGCCCTGCACGTTCGGCAGTTCGGTGATCTTGTCGCAGATGAAGTAGTCGAGCCGCACGCGCCCCAGGCGCGAGTTGATCTTGTCGTTGATCCACGCATAGCGGCCGTCGTAATTCCCATCCTTGTACGACGCGTGCACGTGGTGGGTATCACCCACCGTGTACCTGAGACTGCCGTCGGGCTTCGTACCCATCACCTTCTTGGATTCGTTCGTGATGCCCCAGCCGACCAGCGCATCGGGCACGAACATCGGAATGCGATGGATCTCGCGCCCCGAGGGCATGCCCATGACACGCATGTCGCCGGTATGTCCGCCGCTCCACAGGCCGTAGTAGGTGTCGAGTTCACCCGGCTTGGGATGCATGCCCGCAATGACGTGTTCCCCTGCGGCCGTGGCCGTGGGCGCGCTGGCAGATGCAGCGGGTGCGGCAGCGGGTGTGCCCTTGTCAGTGCATGCCACGACCGTTGCCAATCCGGCAAGCGCTGCGCTGTTCATGAAGCGACGCCGCCCCGGTACGCTCAGCGCTTCTTCCTGCTGTGTGGATGGCGATTGTTGGTGCTTGGTCATCATCGATCCCTGTATCGATTCCTCTATCGGTTTTCACAAAGCCGGGCGGAAAGATGCCGGCTCACATCTGCGCTCTGACCTTCTCGGCAAGTCGCATCTTCGGCTCGCAGGCAGCCGAAGCAATTGACTTTCGTCACACATTCTTGAAAAACATATTTTTTATGCATCTTTATGGCAAGGGAGCGTACAGAATGCGATTCGTGTTCATTTGCGGACCCCGCGCCGACTCAAGGAGATTTCCATGCGCACGAAAACCACCCTAGGGCTGATGTTGATTTGCGGTGCCGTTCTTGCGGCCTGTGGCCAGAAGGAACCCGCCGCGCCCGCGGCCTCCACCGCTGCGGCACCCGCGCCGGTACAAACCAGCACACCCCCCGCCGCAACGACGGTGGCCGCAGCAGCGGAACCGGAGAATGCGCTGGGTAAGCGCACGTTCGCCAACGTCTGCTCGATGTGCCACGCCGCAGGGGTTGCCGGGGCACCAAAGCCGGGCGACAAGGCCGACTGGGGGCCACGCATCGCACAAGGTAAGGACACCCTTTACAAGCACGCACTGGAGGGCTTCAACGGCAACAAGGGGGCCATGCCCGCACGCGGTGGATCGACCTTGCCGGACGACGCCATCAAGGCTGCGGTTGACTACATGGTGGCGAAGTCGCAGTAGCGCCATGCATCCGCTGCCCCCTTCCAACCTGGGCCGCCGGCGCTGCCTGGCGGGGGTGCCCCTGCTGGCAGTCGGCATGTTCGTACGGCCGGCCCTGGCAGACCCCACTGTGGAGCGCGCATCCACTCAATTGCTGGGCACTCAAATCGACATCATTGCGCAAGACGCGAGACCGGGCGCCGCCGGTGCGGCCATGCGCGCTGCCTTTGTGGAGATGGCGCGGCTCGAATGCTTGATGAGCCGCTACCGGCCCGACAGCCAGGTCAGCGCACTGGCACGCGCGGCGGGGCGGAACCCCGTGCCGGTGGCACCTGAAGTCATGTCGGTGTTCAAGCTTGCCCGACAGGTCTCGGAGCAAAGCCGCGGCGCCTTCGATATCACCGTCGGCGCGTACTCCGGCTGGAATTTTGATCCGGAGCACAGCCGCATTCCGAGCAGCAGCGAACTGGCGCGTGAGCGCCGCTTCGTCAACTATCGAGACGTCGTTCTGGACGAGCACAACGGCAGCGTCTACTTGCGACGCCCGGGGATGAGGCTGGATCTTGGCGGCATTGCCAAGCTGCCGATCCTGGAGGCAGGCATGCGCGTGCTACGGCAACACGGCATACGCGATGCCATGATCAACGGTGGAGGCGATGTGGTGGCCAGCGGGAAGCTGCAAGGTCACGAATGGCGCGTCGGACTGCGCGATCCGCTTGCGCCGGAGCGACTGCTGGGCGTGGTCACGCTCAGTGACGGGGTTGTGGCGTCATCCGGAGACTACGAGCGCTACTTCATGCTCAACGGTCAGCGCTTTCATCACGTTCTCGATCCGGAAACGGGTCTGCCTGCGCATGGGCCCCATGGCGTAACCCTGATCGGTCGCGACGTTGACGACGTCAACGGCCTTGGCGCGGCAATCATGGCAGCGGGCACCGCCACCGGGCAGCGGATGCTTGCACCGATGCTCGCACGCGTGGATGCCCTGATCGTAGGTTCTGGAGCTCGGCCGTGGATGTCGGCCGGAATGGCAACGCGCTTGCGGCAGTTCTCTGCAAGCAGTTGACGTTGATGCCGCCCGCTCAGGGTTCGGCAGAAGAAGTACCGGCCCTCGCGACTGCGAGGGCCAGGCAACGCATGTTCAGAAGCCGAGGCTTTCCAGCAGGTCGTCCACCTGTTCCTGGTTGGCAACCACATCCGGATGGTCCGGATTGATCTGCGGGCCGTTGAGCAGCGACGTCGCCACTTGTGCAGCTTCCACGCGAAGGTGTTCCGGCGCGTTGTCGAGCAGGATGCCGACGAGCTGGCTTTCGATGAGCTGGACAACGTCCAGCACCTTCTTGATCACCTGGCCAGTCAAGTCCTGGAAGTCCTGCGCCATCAGGATTTCCATGAGTTGCTGGTTCGTGTCGCGCGTTTTTTCAGGAACGCTGCGCAGGAAGCCATTGGTCTGGCCGACCAGCTCGCGGATCTCGTCGTCGCCCAGTTGGCGGTCCATCCACGACTGCCAGCGGTTGACCAGTGCCTGGGAGTCGGACTCCAGTGCGTCTTGCACGGGCCGCGCCGCGTCGATGGCATTGAGCACGCGGGTGGCCGCCTGCTCGGTCATGTTGGCGATGTAGTTCAGGCGGTCGCGCGCGTCGGGGATGGCTGATGCGGCCTTCTCGACACCCTTGTCCAGGCCCAGTTCGCGCATGCTTTCGCGCAGCATGCGGGTGAGGTGGCCGATGCGCTGGAGCATTTCGGGCATGTCGCCGTGGTCCACACCTTCTGCGGCCAGCGCCTGGGCGCCATCATGCATCTCGCTCATCACGCCCCCTTTTCGAGCTTCTCGAAAATCTTGCCCAGCTTTTCGTCCAGCGTGGCAGCCGTAAAGGGCTTGACCACGTAGCCGTTGGCTCCTGCCTGGGCGGCGGCGATGATGTTTTCCTTCTTGGCCTCGGCCGTCACCATCAGCACCGGCAGCTTGCTGATGGCGGTGTTGGCGTCGGCCCGGATGCTCTGCAGCATCTGCAGGCCATCCATGTTGGGCATGTTCCAGTCCGAGATCACGAAATCGAACCGGCCTTCCTTGACCTTGGCCAGGCCGGCGGCGCCGTCTTCGGCCTCGTCGACGTTGGCAAAACCGAGTTCCTTGAGCAGGTTACGCACGATCCGGCGCATCGTCGGGAAATCGTCGACGACGAGGAATCGGTACTGGCTCTTGTCCATGGACACAATCTCCGCAAACTAACTGAATTGGGGGGTTTCGGGCTTCCTTGGCAATCTTATCGGCGCCTGGGGCCGATTCTTGAGCGCCGGAATGGTTTGGGGCGCCTGACTGCTGCGCCCCGCAACCAATGTACCCATAAAGTGCAGCGTTAAACCCGCGTCACGCGGCCATGTGCAGACAGCTTGGCCAGCACGTGCGGGCCGATCTGCGACAGCGGCAGGACTTCGTGCACGCCGCCGTGGGCCACGGCTTCCTTGGGCATGCCGTAGACCACACAGGACGCCTCGTCCTGCGCGACGTTGTAGGCGCCGGCGTTGCGCATTTCCAGCATGCCCACCGCGCCGTCCTTGCCCATGCCGGTGAGGATGACGCCCAGGGCGTTGGCACCGGCGTTGCGCGCGGCGGACCGGAAGAGCACATCCACGGCCGGACGATGGCGGTTGACCGGCGGGCCCTGGTCCAGCTCCGTGACGTAGTTGGCGCCGCTGCGGCCCAGCGACAGGTGCATGTCACCCGGGGCAATGTAGGCATGGCCGGGCAGCACACGCTCGCCGTGCGCGGCTTCCTTCACGCGGATGCGGCACAGGCCGTCCAGCCGCTTGGCAAACGACGTGGTGAAACCCGCCGGCATGTGCTGCACGATCAGGATGCCGGGGCAGTCGGGCGGCATTTCCAGCAGGAAATCCTTGATGGCCTCGGTGCCGCCTGTGGAAGCGCCCACGATGATGAGCTTTTCCGTCGACGAGAAATGGGTACGCGCAAGTGCCGGCGTGGCCGCTGCATGCTCCGCGCGAACGTGTGCGCCGGGCGTCGATGCCGTTGCCGAGCCGGCCGCAGCAACCGGTGCGGCTGTGCGCGGACGCAGCTTTGCCCGTGCTGCCGCGCGGATCTTGTCGGCAATCTGGTCGGCGTATTCGTTCATGCCGTCGCGCATGCCCAGCTTGGGCTTGGCGACAAAATCCACCGCGCCCAGCTCCAGCGCGCGCAGTGTGGCTTCAGAGCCGCGCTCCGTCAGCGAAGAGATCATGACCACCGGCGTCGGGCGCAGGCGCATGAGCTTTTCCAGGAAGTCGAGGCCGTCCATCTTCGGCATTTCGACGTCCAGCGTGAGCACGTCCGGATTGGTCTGCTTGATGAGGTCGCGCGCGATGATCGGATCGGGCGCCACACCCACCACTTCCATGTCCGGCTGGCTGTTGATGATCTCCTTCAGGATGCTGCGGATCAGTGCGGAATCGTCGATGCACAGCACCTGAATCTTGCGTTTGTCGCTCATGTTCGGGGGCAAGTTTCAGGGATTAAGTAAAGAGTTGCAGGCGCGAGGCTGGCTTCGTCGTGATGGACTTCGACAGCTTGCTGGCGTATTGCGCCTCGCTGTCCAGCTCGGCCGCCGAGTTTTGCGAGCGCAGCTTGCGCACCATGATCTGGCCGGTGGACGGTACGAAATACACCTTGCGTGGATGCACGTCGAACAGGTCTTTGGCGGCCACGGTCAGGCCTTCGTTGCGCAGGAATTCGAGCACGAACTTGCCGTTGCGCTCGCCCACGTCGAGTGTGCTCATGCCGGCCAGCACGGCGGCGCCGCCAAACACCTTGATCTCCAGGCGCTCGCGCTTGGCGCCCGCCTTGTAGAGCTGGTTGAGCAGCACTTCCATGGCGTGCGTGCCATAGCGCATGGAGGGCGACAGGATCGATTCCCCTTCGTTGCGCGAGGGCAGCATGAAGTGGTTCATGCCGCCAATGCCAAGGGTCTTGTCGCGCACGCAGGCGGAGACGCACGAGCCGAGCACCGTGACCAGCATCAGGTCTTCGGTGGTGACGGAATACTCGCCGGGCAGCACTTTCATGGCGCGCCGGCTGAAGGTGGTGTCGTAGTAGGCGTGGGTGCTGGCCGCCGATTGCGCGAGCGTGGCCATGGCGCCAGCGCTCATGCCGCTGGCCATGCCGCTGTCGCCGCGCACGGCATCGGCGGCAGATTGCGGCGTCGCGCGTTTGCCGAATTCGATCATCGTGCCCCCATCCTGGCGCGCAGTTCGGGCGCGACTTCGTACACGGTCTTGCCGCGCAGCGACCACGCCTTGGTGACCTGCAGGAAGCTCTCCGAATGGCCGGCAAACAGCAGGCCATCGGGTTTCATCACGTCGATGAAATGCTCAAGAATCTTGGCCTGCGTGGGCTTGTCGAAATAGATCATCACGTTGCGGCAGAAGATCACGTCGAACTTCTGCTGCAACGGCCAATCGCGGTCGAGCAGGTTGATCTGGCGAAAGTCGATCATGGCCTGCAGTTCGGGCCGCACCCGGGCATAGCCCTCCTGCTTGCCGGTACCGCGCAGGAAGTACTTCTTCAGGCGCTCGGGCGACAGGGCCGCGACGCGCTCCATCGGATAGATGCCGGCGCGGGCGCGGGCCAGCGCGTTGGTATCCACATCCGAGGCGATCACGCTCACCTGGCTGGGCGACATCGAGCCAAAGGCTTCGGCCAGCGTGATGGCGATCGAGTAAGGCTCTTCGCCCGTCGACGACGCCGAACACCACACGGTGAACGGCGTGCGCTTGGCCTTGGCGTGCTCGTGCAGGATCGGGAAGTGATGCTGCTCGCGGAAGAACGCGGTGAGGTTGGTGGTCAGCGCGTTGGTAAAGGCCTCCCACTCGTCGGGCAGGTGGCCTTTTTCCAGTGCATCGAGGTAGTCGCGGAACGAGCCGAGGTTGACCACACGCAGGCGGCGGGCCAGCCGGCTATAGACCATTTCACTCTTGCGGTCGGACAGCGAGATGCCGACGCGCCGGTAGATCAGGTCGCGGATGCGGCCGAAATCTTCGGCGGTGAATGAAAACTCGCGCGACGCGAGCGTCGGCGAAACTGGCGCCAAGTTTTGTGCTGCCATGGATAACTAACCCCGTGTTTGGCGAGTCTTGATGCCCGCTCTCAGTCGTTGGCGGGCACCATTACCGCAGGCCGCGCCAAGTTTGCTGTTGGCGAGGCTGGCGTCAGAAGGTGCTCCAATCATCTTCATCGGCAGAACCGGTGGTCAGCTTGAGGGCCGGGGCGACGACGGCCTCCGAAGCGGCTGCCGAAACGACGGCGGCAGCCACCGGCACAATCGGTGCATGTGCATCGTGAAGCGCTTTTTCTCCTTGCGCGGCAGCCGGGCCGGCAACCTGCTCGGGGGCAGCCTCCGGTAACACAGCCGGCTTGGCGGCTTTGCGCGAAGCCAAGGCGCGCGCAATCGAGGGCACCACTTCGGTCTTGTGGGGGCGGGCTTCGCCGGGCACGGCTGGCGCCGCAACGGCAATCGGCGCCGCCACGGCCAACTCGGCCGAGGCATCGGTGCGGAACGTCGCCACGGCATTGCGCAGCAGTTGCGCCTGTTCTTCCAGCGACAGGGCGGCAGCGGCGGCTTGCTCCACCAGCGCGGCGTTCTGCTGCGTGACCTCGTCCATCTGGTTCACGGCCTGGTTGACCTGTTCGATGCCGGAGCTTTGTTCGTCCGACGCGGCGGAAATCTCGCCCATGATGTCGGTCACCCGGCGCACGGCCACTACCACCTCCTCGATCACCGTGCCGGCTTCGGCCACCAGGGCCGACCCGTTGCGCACACGGCCAACGGAATCGCCGATCAGCTCCTTGATTTCCTTGGCAGCCGTGGCCGAGCGCTGCGCGAGGCTGCGCACCTCGCCGGCCACCACTGCAAAACCGCGTCCCTGTTCGCCCGCGCGCGCGGCTTCCACCGCTGCATTCAGGGCGAGGATGTTGGTCTGGAAGGCAATGCCTTCGATCACGCCGATGATGTCGGCGATCTTCTTGCTGCTGGCGTTGATGCCGGCCATGGTTTCGACCACGCGGCCCACCACTTCGCCGCCCTTGACGGCGATGTCCGACGCGCTGCCGGCCAGCTGGCTGGCCTGGCGGGCGTTGTCGGCGTTCTGCTTCACGATGCTGGTCAGCTCTTCCATGCTGGAAGCGGTTTCCTCCAGCGACGAGGCCTGCTCTTCCGTGCGCTGCGACAAGTCTGCGTTGCCGGCCGCGATCTGCTTGGTGGCGCTGGCAATGGAATCGGCGGAACTCTTGATGTTGGTGATCGTGCCGGTCAGTTGCTGCTGCATCTGCGCCATGGCGAAGAGCATGCTGTCATGGTCGCCGGGGCGGGTCTGCACGTGCACGGCCAGATCGCCGGCGGCAATGCGGCGCGCGATCTCGGCCGCGTACGAAGGCTCACCGCCCAACTGGCGCGACAGCCGGCGCGCAATGACCAGACCCAGCACGATGCCGAGCAGCGCACCTGCACAGGCCATCACCATCATCACCAGGCGCGAGCGGTGTGCATCGTCACGGGCCTTGACGGTGGACGCGGCAGAGACCTCTTCCACACGCTTGACCATCTTGTCGAGCGTCTTTTCAAACGCGGCGGTGTCGTCCAGCAGGCCGACGTTCTCGGCCGTGACGCGGCTGTCGAACTGGGTCGGGTCCAGGCCCTGCTTGTCCATCAGCGCAACGAAATCGGTCATGCGCTTGCCCCAGACGGGGTAGATCGCATCGACCTCGCGGATCATCTTCTTGCCTTCGTCCGACGTGAACAGCGGGCGCACGTTCTCCACCCCGTCTTTGAGGTGCTGCATGCTGTCGGCAATCTGCGTGCTGAGCGTCTTGCGCTCGGTGAGCGTGGTGGCAATCAGCAATGCGGTCTGCGCACGGCTGGCGTGTGCCAGGCTGTTGGCCGCGCTGCCCATCTGCGTGATGGCGCGCATCTGCTTTTGCGCCAGCTCTTCGCTGGCCTTTGTCAACTGCGTGATCGTATAGATGCCCAACCCGCCGATGGCCGCGCCCATGGCCGCCACGATCAGAAAACCACCGGTGAGTACCGTGGACACCGGCAAACGCTTGATCCAACCCATGTTGTCTACCCTCTTCCTGTTTTTATATGCCCCCTACCGCTATCGGCCTGCGGGGGACGGCTCTTTAGAACCGCCATGGGGTCATGCCACTTCAGTGGGGGGTCACCCCGGCTTCAGCGGGCACTAGCCCAGGCAAAAAAAAACCTGCCCCGGAGGGCAGGCTGCACACCACAAACACACACGAGAGAGCTTTCGCGAGCAGCGAAGATCCCGTGCATACATGGTCAAAAGGTCTCCCAGTCGCTATCGTCGCCGCCTGCGGCAACGAGCTTGGGTACGGGCAACTTGGGCGCTGACGCAGCCGCTTTGGTCTCGGCAGCGGCGGCGGTGCGCTCGCGTTGTTGTTCCTTGGCGGAGGCCGGCGCTGCAGTTGCAGCCCCGGTCTGCGCGATGGGTTCAGCGGTGTTGCTGCCTGCTGCGGCCTTCGGCTTGGCGGCACGGCTGGGCACGGCCTTGGCTTTCAATGCCGGCTTGGCTGCCACGCGCGCGGCCACCGACACTGCGGGTACCACGTTGGCCTGCGCGCCGGCTTGCGTGCGGAACGCCTCCACAGCCTGGCGCAGCGCGCTGGCCTGCTCCTGCAGCGACATCGCGGCGGCAGCAGCCTGCTCCACCAGCGCGGCGTTCTGCTGCGTGCCTTCGTCCATCTGCGTGACGGCCCGGTTGACTTGCTCGATACCCGCGCTCTGTTCGTCCGATGCGGAGCTGATCTCGCCCATGATGTCCGTCACGCGCTTGACGGCGACCACCACTTCGTCGATCACGCTGCCCGCTTCCGCCACCAGCGTCGTGCCGTTTTCAACGCGGCCAACCGAATCGCTGATGAGTTCCTTGATTTCCTTGGCCGCCGTGGCGGAACGCTGCGCCAGGCTGCGCACTTCGCCTGCCACCACCGCAAAGCCGCGGCCCTGCTCGCCTGCGCGGGCGGCTTCGACCGCCGCATTCAGCGCCAGGATGTTCGTCTGAAAGGCAATGCCTTCAATCACGCCGATGATGTCGGCGATCTTCTTGCTGCTGGCGTTGATGCCGGCCATGGTGTCCACCACCCGGCCAACCACTTCACCGCCCTTGACGGCGATGTCCGATGCATTGCCGGCCAGCGTGCTGGCCTGACGCGCGTTGTCGGCGTTCTGGCGCACGATGCTCGTCAGTTCTTCCATGCTCGATGCGGTTTCTTCCAGCGCCGAAGCCTGCTGCTCGGTGCGCTGCGAGAGGTCCGCATTGCCGGCAGCAATCTGCTGCGTGGCACTGGCAATCGAGTCGGAACCCGAGCGCACCTGCCCCACCATCTTCTGCAGGCTGTCCTGCATGCGCTGCAGTGCGCGCAGCAGGCGGCCGGTTTCATCGGCGCGATCCACCTGGATGGTGTGCGTAAGGTCGCCCTGCGTGATGTGCTCGGCCGTTTCGATGGCGCGCATCAACGGCAGCGTGATCGAACGGCGTAGCGCCCACGTCAGCAGCCCGCCCACCAGAATGCCGCCTAGCAGCAGGCCGGTGGTGAGGGCGCTGAGATTGCGCTGTTCTGCCTGGCTGGCTTCGTAGCTGGTTTTGGCCACGTCCATCTGCAATCGGTTGAGCGCCGCGACCTTGTCGCCAAGGGGGCGGTACAGCGCCTGCATGACGTCCATGACCGTCTTGTTGATGCGCGCTTCGTCGTGCGCTTGCACGGCTTGCATCAACACCTGTGCGCCATCACGCAGGAAGACGTCGCGCAGGCCCTGAGCCTCGTCGGCCAGCTTGCGTTCGTCTGCCGGGGTGGGCAGCGCGCGGTAGCGCTTCCAGGCGGCGTCGGACTTGTCGAGGAACATCTGGGCGCGCTCAATCGTCTTTTCCATGCCGGGCGCATTGGGCGCCATGGCTGCACGATCCAGCACGATGCGGAAGCTCAGGAGATTGGAATCGGATTCGGCCAATGCCACGGTGCCCGCCATCTGCACGGCATAGCCGTCCTGCACGCGGGTGTTGGCGTGCCGCATGCCGATCAGGCCCGTCACGCCCACGATGACGGCGAGCACACCAATGCCCGCCATCATCAGCCCCAATCGGAGCCGGATGGTCATTTTGCTGAACATGCTTCCCTCCCCTAACGGCGCCGCACCTGTTGTTACGGTGTCTTGTCGCCGCTGGGCCCCGTGGGCCCAACCTTCATTTGCCGTGGGCACATACGCCGTGCCCCGGCCGAATTCATGTCGCGATCAGGCGGCTTCAGCTTCGTCGCACAGAGCCATGTCGGCCGACAGCAGCAGGCGCTCGATGTCCACCAGAATCAGCATGCGCTCGTCGATCGAGCCCAGGCCACGGATGTACTCCGTGTCCAGCGCGCCCGAGAACTCCGGCGCTGGCTTGATCTGCTGGCTTTGCAGCGTCAGCACGTCCGACACGCCATCCACCACGATGCCGACCACGCGGTCCATCAGGTTCAGGATGATCACGACGGTGTACTGGTTGTATTCGACACGATCGAGCTGGAACTTGATGCGCAGATCAACGATCGGCACGATGATGCCGCGCAGGTTGATCACACCCTTGATGAAGTCGGGTGCATTGGCAATGCGCGTGACGGTCTCGTAGCCGCGGATCTCCTGCACCTTCAGGATATCGATGCCGTATTCCTCGCGACCCAGCGTGAAGGCCAGGTACTCCTCCCCGCCGGTGTCGTCGCCGATCGCGTGTTTCTTGACTTCCATTGCGGCTCCCCTCGGCCCCGTCGGGCCACTAGATTGAATTCATTTTGGGTGGCGGATCCCACCCCGGCTGGCGTGAACGCTTATGCCGCGGCCATCGCCTCGGTCGAGAATCGACCGCCTTGTGGTTCGCCCAACTCGTGCTTCTCGGCAGTAACGGCACGCATCGCGTTTTCTGAATGGCCCGAGCGGGTCTCGCGCATCAGTGCCGACACATCGACGATCAGGGCCACGCTGCCGTCGCCCAGGATGGTCGCGCCCGAAATGCCCGGCACGCGGCGGTAGTTGGTCTCGAGGTTCTTGACCACCACCTGCTGCTGGCCGACCAGTTCGTCGACCTGCAGCGCAATCTTCTTGCCTTCCGAATCCAGGATCACGACGATGCCTTCCGACGGATCGGGCAGCGACGGCGTGATGCGGAAGCGTTCGTACATCGGCACCAGCGTCAGGTATTCGTTGCGCACCTTCAGCAGGCGACCGCCGCCCGGCACGGCCTTGATGTCTTCGGGGCGCGGCTGCAGCGATTCGGCCACGCACGACAGCGGGAGGATGAACACTTCCTCGCCGGTCTTGACCGACATGCCGTCGAGAATCGCCAGCGTGAGCGGTAGCACGATGCGGATCGTCGTGCCCTTGCCCTTCTGCGACTGGATCTCGACGTAGCCGCCCATCGACTGGATGTTCTGCTTGACCACGTCCATGCCGACGCCCCGGCCGGAGACGTCCGTCACCTGGTCGGCCGTGGAGAAGCCCGGCGCGAAGATGAGCTGGTTGATCTCGTCGTCGGTCATGTTGTCCGACACGGGCAGGCCGCGCTCGCGGGCCTTCTTGAGGATCTTGTCGCGGTTCAGGCCCTGGCCGTCGTCGCTCACTTCGATGACGATGTTGCCGCCCTGGTGGGCCGCAGACAGCAGCAACTGGCCGGTGGCGTCTTTGCCGGCGGCCACGCGGGCTTCGGGCAGTTCGATACCGTGGTCCAGGCTGTTACGCACCAGATGGGTGAGCGGATCGATGATCCGTTCGATCAGGCCCTTGTCCAGTTCGGTCGATTTGCCGAACGTCGACAGCTCGACCTGCTTGCCCAGCTTGTGCGCCAGGTCGCGCACCAGGCGCGGGAAGCGGTTGAACACGTAGTCCATCGGCATCATGCGAATGGACATGGCGGCCTCTTGCAGGTCGCGTGCATTGCGCGTGAGTTGCGACAGGCCGGCAAACAGGCGCTCGTTGAGCACCGGGTCGAAGGCCTGCGCGGTTTGCGCCAGCATGGCCTGCGTGATGACGAGTTCGCCCACCAGGTTGATGAGTTGATCGACCTTTTCCACGCCCACGCGGATCGACGTTTCGGCAGCCACGGTCGGCTTTTGGTCGGCCGCGGCCGGGCGGACCGGCACCGGGACGGCGGCAGCGGCAGCGGCCTGGGCCGGCGCAGCTTCGTTGGCAGCCGGGGCGTGCACTTCCGTCTGTGCGGCAGCGGGCGTCGGTGCCGCCACCACCGGCGCAGCGGCTTCAGCGGCCGGCGCCGCGCCACCTACGTGCGGTGTGATAACGATCTGGTCGGCATCGATGATGAAGCAGCTCACCGCGATGATGTCGTCGGCGGTGCAGGTGCTCTGCAGCACGATGTCGCTGTTGCGGCCGGTGCGCGCGTGGCGCAGCACGGTGCCCAGGTGCTTGAGTTCGGTGACGATCAGCTCGCAGTCTTCGTTCGAGACGTTGATGAGCTTGATGTCCAGGCCGCCTTCGATGTCGCCCACGACTTCGGCTGCAGGCGCCTCGACAACCACCGGGGCGGGCTGGGGCGCGGCCACCGGTTCGGGTGCCGCCGCCACGGGGGCCGCAACTGCCGGTGCGGCAGCAACAGGGGCACCGTCCTCGGCGGTCAGGCTGTTGAGCTTGGCCACCATGTATTCGAGCGTGGCCGTATCGATGGGGTGCTCTTGCCGGTAGGCATCAAGTTGGCTTTTCAACACGTCTTTCGTTTCCAGGAAGGCATCCACCATGTTTTCGCGCAGCTGCAGGGTACCGGTGCGGGCGCGATCCAGAATCGATTCGGCCACATGCGTGAGTTCCGTCATGTGCGTGAAACCGAAGGTCGCAGCACCACCCTTGATGGAGTGCGCGCAACGGAAGATGGCGTTCAGATCGTCGGAGGAAGGGTTGGCGACATCGAGGTTGAGCAGCAGCCGCTCCATGTCGACGAGCAGCTCTTCCGCCTCTTCGAAGAAGGCGCCGAAAAACTGGCTAAGGTCGAGGTTCATATCTGTCGTCTCGGTCGTTTAATGCGTCGATGCAGACCCGTGGGTCTGCGCATGCCATTCGAGCAACTGCATCACCGAATCCGTCAGCCCATCCGGGTCGAACGGCTTGGGCAGGAAGCCCGTCGCGCCGGCAGCACGTGCCTGGTCGCGGATGGAGTTGTCTGCCTCGGTGGTCAGCATGAGGATCGGGGTGTCGGCGTAGGCCGGCAGTGCGCGCAGCGCGCGGATGAGGGTCAGGCCGTCCATCGACGGCATCACCTGGTCGGTGATCACAAGGTGGTGGCTGCCCTGCGCACACGTGCGCACGGCCTCCAGCGCGGCGGAGCCGTCGCCGGCTTCCGTCACGGCAAAGCCGCACTCGCGCAGGCACGCGGCAATCATGCGGCGGATCGACGTGGAATCGTCCACCACCAGGATGTGTTTCTCGCTCATTGACTGTTTCTCCCCTCGGCGCTCTTTATGGCTTGGCCGCAGTCACCGCGTCTGCCACACCCGTGGCACGTGCGGCGGCGTCGGTCAGCGTGTCTTTGCCGTCATTGCGCAGGTCGGCCACCGGCTCGACCCCACCCGAGCGCACGGCTTCTGCGGCGCGCGCGTTGAGCACGACGATGCTGATGCGGCGATTGATCGGGTTGTAGATGTTCGTCTTGTCCAGCGGCACCGATGCCTCCAGGCCCACCACGCGGCTGACCTTCTCGGGCTTCATGCCGCCCGCCACCAGCTCGCGTCGCGATGCGTTGGCGCGGTCGGCCGACAGTTCCCAGTTGCTGTAGCCGTGCTGCGTGGCGTACTGCGTGGCGTCGGTGTGGCCCGACAGGCTGATCGGGTTGGGCACATCGTTCAGCGCCGTGCCCAGCTCGCGCAGGATGGTGCGCATGTACGGCTGCACCTCGGCGCTGGCGTTGGCAAACATCGGGCGGTTCTGCTGGTCGACGATCTGGATGCGCAGGCCTTCGGTGGTCATGTCGATCAGCAACTGGTGCTTGAACTGGCTCATCACCGGGTTCGTCTCGACCATCTCGGCAATCTTCTGCTTGAGCTTGTTCAGCGCCGCATCGTCCGATTCATCGCGGATGTTGCGCTGGCGCTGCACCGTCGGGCTGGGACTCGGGTTCGGCTGCGGCATGTTCTGCTTGAGCGCCGGGCTGCCCTGCAGGATGCTCGACTGGTCGCCCGACCCGGCGCCACCGAACAGCGCCACCTTCAGCGGCGTGCGGAAATACGTTTCGACCGACGACAGCTCGGCCTTGGTCACCGAACTGAGCAGCCACATCAGCAGGAAGAACGCCATCATGGCGGTCACGAAGTCGGCGTAGGCGATCTTCCACGCGCCACCGTGGTGGCTGTGTCCGCCTTTCTTGTTGCGCCGAATGACAATGAAGGTCGGCGTGCTGGACTTGCTCATGGTCCGCTCCCGTCGGTGTGTACTGTGTGGTTAGTGGCGCAGCTCGGTGGCTGTGCTCTTGTGGTCGTAGTGATCGTTTTGAACCCGCTCAGGATCCGTAGCGAGCAGGCCCGAGGTTGGCGCGAGAAGCGCAGCCGTACACGGGTACGGCGAGCATCGCAGGGCCAAGATCGGGACGCGCAGTAGGATCATGAGTGGGTTCAGGCTGTCTTGGCGCCACGGACGTGGTCTTCCAGCTCGGCAAAGGACGGACGCTCGGTCGAGAACAGCACCTTGCGGCCGAATTCCACGGCAATTGCCGGCGCGTAGCCGTTCATGCTGGCCAGCAGCGTCACCTTGATGCACTGGAACAACTTGGTCGATTCTTCGGCGCGCTGCTCCAGCAGCGAACCCAGCGGCCCGATGAAGCCGTACGCCAGCAAGATCCCGAGGAACGTACCGACCAGCGCAGAGGCGATCAGCTTGCCCAGCTCTGCCGGCGGCAGGCCGACCGAGCCCATCGTGTGCACCACGCCCATCACGGCGGCGACGATGCCGAAGGCCGGCATGGCGTCGCCCACTTTGGTGATGATGCGAGCCGGTTGTTCGGCTTCGTGGTGGTGGGTGTCGATTTCCTGATCCATCAGCGCTTCGATCTGGAACGGATTCAGGTTGCCGCCCACCATCAGGCGGAGGTAATCGCAGATGAAATCCAGCGCGTGGTGATCGGCCTGGATGGCGGGGTAATTGGCGAACAGCGTGCTTTCGTGCGGGGCTTCGATGTCGGCTTCGATCGACATCATCCCTTCACGGCGGATCTTGGACAGCACCACGTACAGCAGCGCCATCACTTCCATATAGAGGGCCTTGGTGTACTTCGAGCCTTTGAACAGGCCCGGCAGCGCCTTGACGGTGGCGTTGATGGCCTTTTTGTCGTTGCCGACCACGAAGGCGCCAATGCCGGCGCCGAAGATGATCAGCAGTTCGGTCGGCTGAAACAAGGGCCCGAGGTGTCCTCCGGCCAGCATGTAGCCGCCGAACACCGACGCGAGAATCACGATGTAACCGATGGCAACTAACACGGGGCGAACTCCTGAATGGGCGATCCTTCGATCAATACAAAGGGGAATATCGGCATTCCCCCGGTTAACTGAAGGCCGGGGCCCCTGGTTTTGCTGCTGCGCAGTGCTTGGAAAACCCTGCCACCGCGCGCTTCTTCCCCAAGAACGGCAACAAAACGGGCGGCTTGAGCGCCACCCGGCTCAAAGAGGCCGTTCCCATAGGCTGATCCAAAGAAAAAGGGACGGAAATCGCTTTCCGTCCCCCACTTTTCGCCCTTCTTCCTTCTTCTCTCTACGCGCGGCGGCAAAAAAAAATGCCGGTCCGCAGTTTCCCGTGACCGGCCTACCCCCTTCCCCTTTTGTCCTGCCTGAGCCCCTGTGCTTTTCCTGCTCTGTGTTCCTTGCTCTTTTGTTCTTTGTATTGTTATTCGCCGGTCTGGCCGGCTATTCCCGCAACTCCCTTACTGCTACGCGTATTTCCCGTCCGCCCTTTTTTGTCCATGCCCCGGCGGTTTTGCACGTCCCGTGTTCCCGACTTCCCGTATTCCTACAAATGCCGTTATCAGGCGTCGATCGTCTTTTCTGCGATCGCATCAACCGGAGCAGCGACGCGCTTTTTCTTTCCTGCGCGTGACGGCGGCTGGCACACACCGCACACGAAATCATGGTGCAGGTCGTCTGCGTGGGCCACGAAATGGCCGGTGCAGCGCTTGCACTTCACGGTGTGCAGCATCTTCCCCTCGAAGAATTTCAGCATCATCCACGCGCGGGTGATCGAGAGCACCTCTTCCTGTTCGTGGACGTGAATATGTTCCTGGTACAGCTTGTAGGCCGAGATCAGGCGGCGCACACCGGTGCTGCGGCTGTTCTCGCCCAGAAAACGGTAGATGTTCAGGAAGATCGACGAATGGATGTTCGGCGACCACGTCAGGAACCAGTCTGCCGAAAAGGGCAGCATGCCCTTGGGCGGCGATTCCCCACGGATTTCCTTGTACAGCTTGACCAGCCGCTCACGGCTGAGCGTGGTTTCCTGTTCCAGCAGTTGCAGGCGCGCACCGAGCGAAATCAATTCCGCTGCCAGGTGGATCTGCTCAACTTCGTTCATGACGCTGGTGTGACGCATGGCACTGCTCCCGCTTTCGCTTGCTGCTCATCCAAAGTGCAATCTCTGAACCCGGCGGAACACCCGCCGCAAACGGTTCAGCTGATCTGCTCAACCGCCTGACGTGCCAGCAGGATCGACATTTGCGATTGCTGCAGACCCTTGTCACGGTGCGGCTGGGTCACCAGACCCAGGATGGCGTGATCGTCAAAGCGGAAGCGGCACAGCATCATGTTCGTGCTGGCCAGCTTGACGATCTGCGCGGGCGACATCGTCAGCAGGATGTCAGCCAGTTCTTCAGAGATGCCAAGGCGAAAAAGTGCGGCATCGCGATCCTTGGCCAGCATCTGCTGAGCAAGCATCAAGTAGGTGAGATTCAGTTCGCTGATCTCGGAAACAATGTCTTGCGTGTCCATGTATGTCCCGTCGTGTGCAGTAAAAGTACAACCTGCATCCGATCTCGCATGGTGAAGTCCGGTTGGCGCTATTTTCTGCGCCTACCCTCGCCGGGCTGTCCACCAATCCCCACGGATCGGATGTTCCTGCAGTTGGCGCCGTTGCCGGCACTTCCTGCTCCTTCTTACTCACGTCGCTAAAGACATGGCGAAGTTGTTTTCTGTTGAACACATTGTGGGTTGACGTCCGGGGTAAGTAAAGAAGGGGGGACCCCTACGTCGGAGGGGTGATGTAGTCCATTTTCTTGTAGGCAATTTTCCTACAAATCTGTTAATAAACGTGGCAGATGAAGCCTTTGCCGACGCGACGGACTAGGGTGGACGATGCGCTAAAGCGGGCGTTTGACACGTATTTACCCCAATGAATGCCGAAAGAAAGCAATTAAATTGCCTAAAGTCTCCAAAAATCGACAGCGAAGGCGTCGCACTTCTGCGACTCTGAGCATCGGATGCTGGGTTAACCGCTTGTAGGACACTTCTGACCCACTCCTACACGCCGTGTAGGACAGTTCTGGTCGGTTTCTGGTCAGTTTTGTAGGAACGCTCCTACAGTCCAAGGAGGATTTTGTAGGAGATATCCTACCTTTCTGTTTACTTAAAGCAGACACGTCTATCTAAACGATACGAAAATCACCTGGGAAGAGAGCGCCCACGGATGGGGAAGGCCGGGCACATCACTTTTTCTGGTGCAGTGCGGCAAAAAGTGCCGCATAGGCCTCTGCGGAAAGGAAAAAGGCGGGAATTTTGACGATCCGACGGCCGACCCTCTTGTAGGACAGCTGTAGGACAACGTGAGCTGCAGCAACAGCCCACGTGTGCCGTCAGTCGTGGGGCGGCGGGGTCCAGCGGGCGCGCAATATGGTGCCCGTAGCGGATTCAGTGATGACGAGCGAGTGCCCGTCTGGCGTGAGTGCAACGTTGGTGGTAGTGCGCCCTCGGCACGACGCGATGCGGGCCAGCGGTTCGCCGTGCGGCGAGACGACGAACACCGCGCCTAGCGACGCATGCGCGACGAACAGGTGGCCGGCTGCGTCCATCGCCATGCCGTCGGGGCCGCTGGTGCCGTAGAACTGCGCGAAGCGGCCCACCTTGCTTGTGCTGCCATCGGCAAGCAGGGGCAAACGCCAGACGGCGTTGTCGCGCGTCATGGCAACGAACAGCGCGGATTCGTCAGGAGTGAGCACCAGACCGTTGGGGCTCGGGCCATTGGCGAGCAGGCAATCGAGCCGGCCATCCGTGCGCAGGCGATATACGCGGCCGGTGGGGTCGTGCAGGCCAGTCTGGCCTTGGTCGGTGAAATAGACATCGCCGTTACGAGCGACGATCAGATCGTTGGGGCCCTTGAAGCGTTCGCTGTTGCGGCGGGTCAGGAACGGCGTGACCGCGCCCGTCGCGGGATCCAGCGACAGCAACCCATTCTTATAGTCCGCGATCAGCAGCGTGCCGTCGTGGCGCAGCGCCAGGCCATTCGGTTCGCCGTCGTATTCCGACACCACATCCCAATCGCCCTGCGAAGAGACGCGCAGGATGCGGCCATGCGGAATGTCGACCAGCCAGAGATTGCCGTGCGCGTCCCAGCACGGTCCTTCCAGAAAGCAATCGACCGGCGCGCCGCCTTTATTGGCGCGGGACCATTCGGTCGGCACCGGGCGACGCAACGCGACCGGCATCTCCGCAAAGACGGTGGTTTCGATGACGGGCCAGTTGAAATACGTCATGGCGCGGGAGCGGGCTCGGCTTGCGCCAGATGCCGCGTGGCATGCCCGGTATAGCGGTACGGTAGCTGGCGCGGCATCGGGCCTTTGTTGCGCTCGCCGCGGCCGCTTTGCTCCCAGGCGTGCGCCAGGATGCCAACGGCACGCGAGAGACAG
This sequence comes from Ralstonia sp. PBBBR1, assembly GCF_002256165.1. Lineage (NCBI taxonomy): Bacteria > Pseudomonadati > Pseudomonadota > Betaproteobacteria > Burkholderiales > Burkholderiaceae > Ralstonia > Ralstonia sp. PBBBR1. Next base: position 337,102 of record NZ_NKIL01000005.1, read on the forward strand.
AACACACCGCGCGCAAGCGGCGCCGCAAAACCCAGTTCCGCATAGATCACGGCCGTGGCGCCGTCGATGTTCATCGGAATCGGCTTGCCCTTGCGGCTGGAGAGCAGTGCTTCGATGGCGCGGCCGATGGCGGCATACCGCCCGCCGACCACACCGTCCTGCGCAGCCTCGTCCACCAGCGCAAGCAGGCGCCCCGCTCGCGGGTCGACCGGGTGGAAGCGATGTCCGAAGCCCGGCAAGTATTTGCCATGCGCAGCGATAAACGCGTCGACACCCGCCGCCGTTGCCGCCTCCAGCGAGGCGCCGTCGAACATGCGCGCCTCGATATCGTGGAACAGCTCGACCGCCTGCTGCCCCGCCCCGCCGTGCACGTCGTCCAGCGCGTTCAACGCAGACGCCATCGCGCCGTTGAGCGGCAGGCCACAGCTCGTCGCCATCCTGGCAATCGCAATGGATGGCGCATGCGGGCCGTGGTCAACCGACGCCACCAGCGCCGCTTCCAGCAAGACCGCCTGCCGCTTGGCCGGCAATTCGCCGCGCAGCATCAGCCAGACCATTTCGGCAAAACCGATCTGGCCGATCAACTCCTGGATGGGGTAGCCGCGTACGTGAATGCGGCCCGGTTCGATGTCGATGATGTCGGTGCGCCAGTAATCGGCAGCGAGGCCGGCGGCGTCCTGTATCGGTGCGGTCGTCATGATCAGATGGCGCCTTCAGCGCGCAAGGCTTCGATTTGGTCGTGGCGGTAACCGAGCCTGGTGAGCCAGTCGTCGGTATGGGCGGAGAGCATTGGCGCGGGGGTCTGCGGGCACGGGTCTTCGCCCGAGAGGCGGAACCCCGCGCGCGTCACGTGCTGCCCCGCTTCCGGGAACGCGGTGACAAAGCCGCGGCCCGTCACTTGTTCGTGCGCCAGCACGCCAGGCACGTCGAGCACCAGCCCGGCAGGAACGCCGGCATCGATCAGCAGCGGTTCCCATTCGGTGGCCGGGCGCGCGGCCAACGCTGCTTCCAGCGCGTCGTTGAGCTGCTGGCGATGCTCCTTGCGTGCATGGCGCTCGGCAAAGCGTGCGTCGGTTGCCAATTCCGGATGCCCCACCACGCGGCACAGCGCGGCAAACTGCTTGTCTTCGTTGGCGGCGATATTGATCAGTCCATCGCCCGTGGTGAATGTGCCCGACGGCGCGGCGGTGAAATTCTGGTTACCCATCGGCTGCGGCGTCACACCGGCATTCAGATAATTGGAGACGACCCACCCCATGGTCGCGAGCGTCGACTCCAGCATCGACACATCCACCATGCAGCCCTGCCCCGTGCGCTGCGCGCCGAGCAGGCAGGCCGTCACCGCCAATGCCGCCGTGATGCCGCCCACCGTGTCGCTGATCGGGTAACCGACGCGCAGCGGCGCGGATGCGTCATCGCCCGTGACGCTCATCACACCGGAAATGCCCTGGATGATCTGGTCGTATGCCGGTCTGCCGCTGAGCGGGCCGTCCTTGCCAAAGCCCGAGATGGCGCAGTAGACGAGACGCGGGTTGACCTCGCGCAGCACGTCGTAGCCGAGTTCCAGGCGGTCCATCACGCCGGGGCGGTAGTTCTCGATCAATGCGTCGGCCTGCGCCACGAGCTTGAGCAGGATCGCACGCCCCTCGGGGTGCTTCAGGTTGACGGTGACGGACTGCTTGCCCGCATTGACGGCGACGAACGAGGCGCCCATCTTGCGGCGCGCCTGTTCCGGATCAGCGCCCAGGCGGCGGGCGAGGTCGCCGTTGCCGGGCACCTCCACCTTGATGACTTCAGCGCCGAGCAAACCCAGCTGATAGCCGCAGAACGGCCCGGCCAGCACGTTCGACAAGTCGAGTACGCGCAAACCCGCGAGAGGCAAAGCCATGAAAACAACTCCTGCTACACAGTCGGCTCCGCCCCTCGCCCCGCTCAGGAGGTTGGGCGTCGTGGCGGGGCCTAGGTTTTAGAGATCAGTTGGGCAGCGAGACGCAGCGGCGCGGGGTCGCCACCCAGCGTGGAAGTGATTTGCGCGGCGTGCTCAAGCACCGGCACGCGCCACGATTGCAGCAGCGCCCCGTCGATGCGCGACGCCGGACCGGCAAGGCACAGCGCACCCCGCAGCGCCTGCTGCACCCCAAACACCGGCACCGACAGGCCCACCGTTTCCCGATCGCGCTCGCCGATCGACACGTAGTAGTGATCGCGCCGGATCGCGTCGTACGTGGCGCCCTGCATGCCCGAGAACGCGCACAGCACGCGCCCGCCCGACCCGCGCTCCAGCGGCAGCACGTCGCCCTCGCGCACGTGATCGCGGATCGAATGGTTCGAATCCACGCGGTGCAGGCAGACACGCACATCGCGCTCGCGGATGTAGAGCGACACCGCCTCGCCCGTGGCCTCGGCCAACGCGCGCATGTGCGGCAGCACCACGTCGCCCAGGCGCATGCTGCGCTGGTAGAGCGCGCCAAGCATCAACGGCGCGGCCCCGATCTGGTAGCGGCCGTCTTCCAGGCGAAACAGCATGCGATGCTGGATGAGCGAGCCGGCCAGCCGCAGGATCGTGCTCTTGTAGAGCCCAGTGCGGGCGGCCAGCTCGGCCAGCGTCAGCGCGTAATCGCCCGGGCGGAACGCAAACAGGATCGAGAACGCGCGGTCCAGCGCAGCCACGCCCGACTGCCCCGGCGTGGCGGCATCGCCCTCGTTGGCGGCGGGCGTGGTCTCGTTCTGGGTGGTTTGGCGCTCTGCGGTCATGGCGGGTTGGGCGAGACGGTTCACTTGACCGTCTTCAAGGCTTGGTCGACGAAGCGGTTAGTGTACGTTTTCGCCAGGTCGATCCTGGCGCTGCGGATCTTTTCGTCGTAGCTCGAGAGGACCGTGAGGGCCACCTTGGCATCAGCATCGGTCATCAGGCCGTCCTTGGAGAAGATCGGCTTGGAGTGGCGCAGCGCATCGACAAACACGTCGCGCCCACCCACCTGCTGCTCCTTGGGCATCTTGTCGGCAATTGCCTCGGGCGTGCTGGCGTCGATCCATTTGAGCGTGCGGATGAAGGCATTCACCAGGCGCTGGACGGTCTCGGGGTTCTTTGTCATAAAGTCGCGCGTGACATACAGCGTGGCGGTCGGGTAGCGGCCGCCGAATACCGCGTTGGAACCGGCATCGGTGCGCGTATCGACAAGGAATTTGGCGGCGCGGCGCTTTTCCAGCAGGCTCGCCACGGGGTCGAAATTGACGAGTGCATCGATCTCCTTGCGATCCAGCGCCACCATGCCCGGTGCGCCGGAACCCACCGCGATGTAGGACACGTCGTTCACCTGCAGCCCGTTCTTGATGGCGTAATAGCGGGCAAACAGATCGGTGGACGAACCCGGCGCGGTGATGCCGATCCTCTTGCCCTTCAGATCCTTGCCGCTCTTGATATCCAGGTCGGGCCGCACGGCCAGCACGATGCCGGGCGTAACGTTGAGCAGCGCGACCGACACAATGTCCTTGCCCTGCGCCTGAATGTGGATGGTGTGGTCATAGAAGCCCACCACCGCATCGGTCGAACCGGCAATCAGCGCCTGCAGCGCCTTGCTGCCGCCGGCCTGGAAATTCTCCACCTTGACGTTGAGCCCTTCCTTCTGGAAGTTGCCCAGCGACTGCGTGAGCGGCACCGGCATGTAGTTCAGGATCATCGAGCCGACCGACAGGCTCACGTCCTTCTTCTCCGGCTCGGCGGCGTTGGCTGCGGTACAGACGACCGCACACAGCAGGGCCGAAATCCATCGCTTCATGGTTGTCTCCATCATCGTTATTGGTATCGGGGGTCAGGCGCCGGTCTCGGGATCAACCTTCGGACGCCACACCAGCAACTTGCCTTCGAGCGCATCGACGCTGCGGTCCAGCGCAATCACGAAGGCCGACAGCACGACGATTCCGGAGAACACGCCGGTGGCATCGAACACGCCTTCGGCCTGCGCAATCAGGTGGCCCAGGCCGGCTGACGAACCGAGGTACTCCGCCACGATTGCGCCCATCACAGCCATGCCGACGGAAGCGCGCAGGCTGGAGAGAATCCAGCTCGTAGCCGACGGCACATACACATGGCGCAGCAGGCTGATGCGGCTGGCCTTGAGCAGCCGCGCGTTGGCCAGGATGACGGGGTTCACCTCGCGCACACCCTGGTACGTATTGAAGAAGGTGATGAACAGCACCATCGTCGCGCCCAACGCCACCTTGGAGGTCAGCCCCAGCCCGAACCACATCACGAAGATGGGCGCGAGCAGGATGCGCGGGATCGCGTTGAAGACTTTGATGAACGGGTCCAGCACCTCGGCCGCGAGCCTGGACAAGCCGAGCCACAGCCCCAGGCTGATGCCGAGCAACGTGCCGATGCCGAACGAGAGAATCGTCTCGGCCAACGTGATGGCCAGATGCGTGTAGATGTCGCCGGCGGTAAACCACTCCCAGATGCGCGCGACGATCGACGACGGCATCGAGAAATAGAACGGATCGACCACGCCCGCACGGCCAAGGCCCTCCCACGAGCCGAACATCAACACCACTACGGCCAACTGGAACAGGCGGATCTTGGTCTTGTGCGCGAGACCCGTGCGCTGCGCGCCCACGGCAGGCATCGTGTTAGTGCTGGACGGCATGGCTCTTCTCCACTTCAGTGCCGAGGATCGACCAGATCTCGCGATACAGGCGGATGAACGCGTCGGACATGTTGATTTCAGACACGTTGCGCGGGCGCGGCAGCGTGATTCCCACATCGCCGACGGGGCGGCTGGCGGGCCCGGCGGACATGACGACCACGCGGTCGGCCAGGGCAATGGCCTCCTCCAGGTCGTGCGTGATGAACAGCAACGATTTGCGGTCTTCCTGCCAGAGGCGCAGCAACTCGCTCTGCATGAGGTGGCGCGTGTGCACATCCAGCGCCGAGAACGGCTCGTCCATCAGCACGATCTTGGGCGAGAGGATCAGCGTCTGCGCCATGCTGATGCGCTTCTTCTGACCGCCCGAGAGCTGATGCGGATAACGCGCTTCGAAGCCCGCCAAACCGACCTTCTTCATCCACGGACGGGCGCGCTCGCGGGCCTCATCCACCGGCATGCCCTGGAACACCAGGCCCAGCGCGACGTTGTCGAGCGCCGTCTTCCAGGGCAGCAGCGAGTCCTGCTGCATCATGAAACCGGCCTTGCCATTGAGCCCGGTCAACGGCTCACCAAACACGCTGACCGTGCCACCAGCGGGCTTGAGCAGCCCCGTCACGGCGTTCAGCAACGTGCTCTTGCCGCAACCCGTCGGGCCCACAACGGCCACGAATTCGCCTTCGCCAATCGACAGGTCAACGCCTTGCACCGCCGTGAAGCTGCCGAACCGCACCGAAACCTGATTGAGCTGAACCGCCGGCAACCCGGCGTGGAGTCGGCCGCTGGCGGCCGGAGGGGAAGAAAGCATGGGCGTCTCCTTGAACGCGCCTGATTCGATGCGTTCTGTCTGTTGAAATATAATTCTATTTTATACGCCACAAACCACGCCGTTAACGGGCGTAAACCCGTAACCTACCGAAAATCCACTGGAGCCCTGACAAAAGAACGCACAATTTCTCGCATTACGTTCTTTTAGAAGAAATTATGTTCTGTTTGTCAGAATTTAGACGGACACCACTTACGAGATTTATTGACCCGAACGCTAAAGTTTTCTGCCTGCCATCCGATGAAGGGCGTACTGATCAGCGAGATGGCCATGCAACTTTCTTCCCCTTCCGTTTCTACTGCGACCGCCGGCGCATCGGGCAGCGGGACCAGCTCGGCCCCTGACATCGAGCGCCTGCAGCGCCAGCTCAAGAACCTGCAGAAGTCGATGCAGGATCTTCCCGCGCAGAATCTGCCGCCCGATCAAGCACGCGAGCAGGCACAGTTGCTCAGCCAGCAGATCCAGATCGTGCAGGCGCAGATCGCGCGCCTTCAGGCGCAGAACGGCCTGGAGCAAGCGGAAACCCGCTTGGAAAATCGCCACAACGCCTCCAAGAGTGCATCGGGCACCAGCACGACCGATGCGACGACCCAGGCGCGCACGACAGCCAACGTCACTGGCTCCTCCACGCTGAGTGATGCCCGGCTGCAAGCCCGCCACGCAACACAGGCGCAAGCGGCACAGGCGGCCCACCCGGCCAGCGCTGAAGCCATCACACCGGCAGAGCCCCCGCTGGTTTCCGTCAAGGCCTGACCGGCGGCAGCGCGGCGCCGGCCTTGTCTTGCGGGCACCCAGTTGCCGATGCCCGACCCTCTCTTTCCTCACCCCCTCCCTTCGGGGGGACGCCAGCTTGCGGTGCCGACAGCGACAATCGCCGCGCCGCCATCCCATGTGCGGCATCGAGAACACGCATGACCTCCGCCGCCAGCGACGCCCTGCCCCCAACCGTCCCGACCGATCCGGATCGGGAGCGCGCGCCATCGCGCAATTTCTTTGCACGCCACTGGCGCGGTGATTACAGCCTGGCCCGCGCGTACTGGCTGCACACGGCGCTGATGCAGTTTGGCGTGGTGGCGCTCAGCGCCGGCGTCACGCATGCGCTCGCGCATAACGCGCCGGCACGCGCGGCATCATCGGCGCTGCTCGTGATTTATGTGATGGGATTGGCGCTGTGGATCTGGGCCGTGGTGGGCACCTGGCGCTCGGCCGATCGCGAGCAGGCGCGCAACCGGCTTGCCGGCCTGTCGAACCCGTGGCCCCTGATCGCCAAAGTGATGATCGTGCTTGGCGCCGTGGGCACCTGCTCGCGCCTGATCAACGATGGGCCGCGTCTGGTCGCGCATCTGCGCACCGCCCTGGGTGAGCAAGCGGCGTCGCCGTATGCGGTGATGCCACAACGCGATGGGCGCGCCATCCTCTTCAATGGCGGCATCAACGACGGCGCTGCAGATGCACTGGAAGCCGCGCTGCGCAAGGCACCGAACGCCACGGCCGTCGTGCTGCGCTCCGAAGGCGGCTGGCTGCGCGAAGGGACGCTGGTGGCAGACGTCATCCGCCGCCACCATCTGCGCACGTATGTTGAGCGGGCGTGCGCCTCCGCGTGCACGATCGCGTTTCTGGCAGGTGCTGACCGCGCCGCTGCACCGGGCGCACGCATCGGCTTTCACCGCCCGCGCGCGGTCGGCGCCGACCATGACCAAACCCCCGGCGCCACCGACAGCGAACTCTGGCGCGCGTATTCAGACGCCGGCCTGCCCGATGCCTTCGTGCGCCGCGTACAGGACACACCGTTCGATCAGATGTGGTTCCCCACCGCGCAGGAACTGCTGGCCAACCACGTCGTCACGCGCACGTCGCCCGGAGGCGAATACGCGACCATGGCCACGCAGTTGAATACCCGCGAGGCCCTGGCCGCAGAACTGCGCAGCGCCCCGCTGTATGCAACCCTGGAGCGCAAGTACCCCGCCCACTTCAGCCGCCTGATCGACACGCTGGGGCCAGAGCTGCAGCGCAACGTTACCGATGCGCAGGTGGTGACGCTGCTGCGCGAGCAGACGGGCAAGCTGTACCGCGCGCTGATCCCGACTGCCCCCGACGCGCTGCTCTTTGCCAACGCGCAACTCACGCTCGAACAGGCCCAGGCCTTGCAGCGCGTGAGCCCCGAAGCCTGCGTGGCTTATCTGGACGGCACGTCCGGTGCAAGCGCCGCTGCCGCCCGACTGCCGCGCGCGCTCGTGACCCGCGAGCAGGCCTTGTTTTCAGACCTGATGCAGGCTGCCGACCCCGACCACGCACCGGTTGTCACACGAGCGCAGACCCTGCCTGTGCTGCAACTGGCCATGGCCGCGCTTCCACTCAATGAACAACGCGTGCTGACCGTCCCCGCGCTACGCCGCACCGCACCGCCGGCCGAGCGCTGCCGGGCGCTGATCGGTTTCTCCCGCTCCATCCTGGCCCTGCCGGAAGCCGAACGCGCCCTGGCGCTGCGCGGCATGTATGCCGATACGTCCGCGCCCGATGCGTGACACCGCGCGTCAGGCCGAACGCAACGCAGCGAGCGACGCGCGCTGGCGCCCGTCTTCATCGAAGTTCTCAGGCGACAGCCATTGCTCGAATGCGGCCCGCGCTTGCGGCCAATCGGCATCGATGATGGAGAACCACGCGGTATCGCGGCTGCGCCCCTTGTAGACCACCGCTTGGCGGAAGATGCCCTCGAACAGAAACCCCAGCCGCTGCGCAGTCTGCCGCGACGGTGCGTTCAGGCTGTCGCACTTCCACTCGTAGCGCCGATAGCCGAGATCTTCAAAGACGTGCTTCATCAGCAGGAACTGCGCTTCTGTCGATGCCGGCGTCCGTTGCAGCAGCGGCGAGAACGTAACCGCGCCCACCTCAATCACGCCGTGTTCCGGCGTGACGCGCATCAGCGCCAGCGTGCCGACCGGCTGATCGTTGCGCGCGTCGATCACCGCGTACTGCAGTGGATCGCGCTTGGCCGCAATGCGCTCGATATAGGCGCGGTGTGCCGCCACATTGGCAAACGGGCCTTCCACCATGTACGTCCAGACACGGTCGTCCTGCGCCTGGCTGAACGCCTCGAATAGCGCGTCGGCGTGACGGGCGGCGTCAAGCGGCTCCAGCCGGCAGTAGCGGCCGGCGAGCGGCGTATGCGGCGGCAGCGGACGGGCCGTCCAGCTGGACAGCGGCGCACCGATGGGTTGCTGATAAGCGTTGAGCGTAGTCATGCGTGGAACCTGCACCGAAAGCAACAAGGACCTCTCACCCTACCTAACTTTCTGGCCCCATGAAAAGAGCCATGGATGGGCATGCCGATAGAGCCACATCAACACACCTACGGCCGGATTAAACCGTTCGATGCCCCGCCACACGCCGATAGCGCACCTGCATGCAAATCGATATGTTGGTGGCGGGGGAAGACAGCGCCACAAATGGGCGCGGGCATACGCATTGCTGTGCGGGGGTATGCACACGCCCACGGAATCGTCCGCCATCTTTTCTGCCAGGAGCCCGCGAGTGGCGCCGTTCATTACAGAGTGGTATCGCCGCTGGGGCCGCTGCGTCCGATACATATGCGCAGCCGTATGGATCACCTTTGCCGGCATGGCTCCGTGGAGCCCGACCGGCGCGGCGCCGAAATTCGCCTACCCGGTCACGCAGCGCATCGACGCCAGTGCGAGCCTCGCATTGCCGCGCACGTGGGGCCCACTGCGGCTGACCAGCGAAACGCCCATTCCGTCCATTGCGGCGACCATCAACTCGCCGTTCGGTCCGTCACGGCTCGTGTTTGCGCAGCAAACCGTGGCACCGGAGAGCTTCGCGCTGGTCACGGTGCGCAAATCCGATTTCGACAAAGGCACGCCCGGTTACCTCGAAACCCTGCGGCCACGCGATCTGGCCATCCTGCTCAACCACATGGAATCGCGCGTGCATGGCGATCGCCCGGCCTGGGCCGCCCGCCTCGTGCGCGGCAAGGCCCCGGCGTTGCAGGTGCTTGCCGGGCGCCGGGTCCTCTACTGGGAAGGCGAATGGAGTACGTCCGCCGCCCGGACGGTCGTCGTGCGCGGGTATGCCTTCTTTGGTAATGGTGCGGTTTATCTCCTGCGCATATTCGGCACCGCGAGCGGCAGCGAACCGGTGGAATTTGCCGAAGAAGCGCGCTTTGCCGACCTGGTCGCCGCTACCTTCCACACGAAATAGCTGCCGAGCCTCTGCTGCAATTGTTGCAATGCAACAACAAGAGAAGCGCTGGCAACGGCGCCAGTTCCCAAGCGCAGGCCCGTCCACGCAAGGACTGAAATCTGTTGTTACTCTTGGAACAGTCTGTTCACCCAAGGCCGTATTGTTCTTCCGCATTGCAACACCTACACTTCGTGACAGTTGTTCAGACATCGATTGCCTGAACAAGCAATGCAAGTGTTGTAAGGAGAACAATGATGAAATGGTTGGATATTGGCGCCGTCATGGTCGCCTGGATTGCGAGCTGCGTGGCAGCAGGCTGGCTCATCAGCGCCGCCGCCTTCCTGGCTTAACGCCCTTGCCCTAAAGGCAAAACGGCCGAGCGGGAACCCCTTCCCCGCCCGGCCATGAACACCCCGGTCGATTGATTCGTCAGGCTGGCTTCTGACCTGCCCACTGAACGAATCGGTCGACAAACCCCTGCAAGAACTGGCGAGTACGCGCATCCGTCACCCCGCCCTGGGCATCAAAGGGCTCCCCCGCAAAGTGGAAAAACACCTCCGGCAACGGTAAGACCTTCACGCCGACCGCCGCGAGCACATTGCGCAATTGCGCCTGCGACAGTGCTGTGCCAATTGCGCCTGGCGATGCGCCCGCAATGCCTGCCGGCTTGCCGTCCCACACGCTCTGGCCGTACGGCCGCGAACCCCAGTCAATCGCATTCTTCAACACGCCCGGTATGCCCCGGTTGTATTCAGGCGTGACGAATAATAGGGCATCCACGCCCGCCACCGCCGCCTTGAAGCGCTGTACCGGCTCGGGCAGGCTCGCGTCCAGGTCCTGGTTGTACAGCGGCAGCTCGCCAATCTCGATGAACTGCGCCGTCGCGCCCGACGGCAGCAAGCCCACCAGCGCCTGCGCCAGCTGGCGGTTGAACGACGCCTTGCGCAGGCTGCCGACGATCACTCCGATAGTCAGATTGCTCATGAACCCTCCTTGCGTGGAAAAACAGTTCAGGACTCCCTGATGGTCAATCCGCCGTCGCCGGCTCCGGGGCCACCTCGCGTTTGAGACGGTTGATCAGGGCAAACATCAGGGGGTTCAGCAGAATCGACAGAATCGCTGCCGACAACAATAGGCCCCGTGCACGGTCGGGCAGGATTTCCAGGCTGATCCCCAGCCCGATCAGGATGAACGAAAACTCGCCGATCTGCGCAAGGCTGGCCGAAATCGTGAGCGCCGTGCGGTTGCCGTGACCAAACGCGCGCACTACCGCAAACGCGGCCAGCGACTTGCCCACCACCACGATCAGCACCGTGCCGAGCACCGCCCAGGGGTCTTCGATCAGCACGCTCGGGTCGAACAGCATGCCCACCGATACGAAGAACAGCACCGCAAATGCATCGCGCAGCGGCAGCGATTCTTCCGCCGCGCGCTGGCTGAATTCGGACTCGGCCAGCACCATCCCCGCAAAGAACGCGCCGAGCGCGAACGACACGCCAAACAGCACCGTCGCCCCATAAGCGACGCCCAGCGCCGTGGCCAGCACACCCAGGCGGAACAGCTCCCGGCTGCCCGTCATGACGATACGCTCCAGCATCCAGGGGATCACGCGGCGGCCCACCACCAGCATGAGCGCGGCAAACGCCACCACCTTCGAGAGCGTGACCGCCAGCACCTTGATGATGTCCCATGCGCCGACCGCTGTGCTGCCTGCGCCGCCCAGCGCACCGGCCAAGGCCGGCAGCAGCACCAGCGTCACCACCATCACGAGGTCTTCCACGATCAGCCAGCCCACGGCGATATGGCCTTCGTGCGAGTTGTCGATGCCGCGATCCTCCAGCGCCTTGAGCAGCACCACCGTGCTCGCCACCGACAGCGCCAGCCCGAACACCAGCCCCGGGCCCCAATCCCACCCAAGCAGCCACGCCAGGCCCATACCCATGAGCGTGGCCAACGCAATCTGCCCGATGGCACCCGGAATGGCGATGGCCTTGACCGCTAGCAGCTCCTTCATCGAGAAATGCAACCCCACCCCGAACATCAGGAGGATCACGCCCAGCTCGGCCAGTTGCAGCGCGAGGCTTTGGTCGGCCACGAAACCGGGCGTGAACGGCCCCGCCACCACACCCGCCATCAGGTAGCCGACCAGTGGCGGCAGGCGCAGGCGCTGCGCAATGGTGCCGAAGATGAAGGCCAGCACGATGCCACCGATGATGGTGGAGATGAGCGGGGTGTCTACGTGCATGCGTTCGTGGAAAGGGACGGGTTCAAAGACGGAAGAGCGGGAAAGCGAAAGGGGCCGGGCCGGCCCTGGTGCGACAACGGCGGCGCGGATTTTTATTCACGTTGCGTCACAACTATAAGGATTGCCCTTTGCGAAACCTTACGAAGCAAATGTCATGCAGAAGACATCGCGCCGCAAACCCCGCTCCTACACTGCGCCGCAGACCCGCTCGTCCAGGGCGGCCCCAAGGAGACGACACATGCGCTACGCCAACAAAGTCCTTTCCGTGGACGAGGCCATCGCCCACGTCCGCAGCGGCAGCCGCCTGATGCTTGGTGAATTCGTGGGTGCCGGCGAGCCGGCCTGCTGCATCGAGGCGCTGCTCGCCAGCGGCATCGGGCAACTGACGCTCATCACCAACACGCCGGGGCTGCGCGGCGGCTTTCTCAAAGCCCGGTTGTTCAGCTCCGGCCAACTGGCCGAGTTCATCGGCACGCACGTCGGCACAACAGACGAATCGACGCAGGCTTACCTGACCGACGCCGTGCGCGTGGCCGAGTTCTTTCCGATGGGCACCTGGGCCGAGAAAGTGCGCGCGGGTGCGCTTGGCCTGGGCGGCGCGCTCGTGCCGGTGGGCGTGGGCATCCTCGACAAGCCCGGGATGTTTCCCAAGCGCGGTGCGCCCAAGCAGACGCTTACCGTCGATGGCATGACGTGCTTCGTGGAGCCGCCCCTGCGCGCCGACGTGTCGATCATCAAAGGCTGGCGCGCCGATACCTTCGGCAACGTGGAGTTTCGCGGCACGGCGCTGCAGAACCAGCGCGACATCGCCATGGCGGGCGATTACACCATCGTCGAGGTGAACGAGATCGTGGAGGTGGGCACGATTCCGCCCGAGCGCGTCGGCTGCCCGGGCGTATTCGTCAATGCGGTGGTGCAAGGTCTGTCTTTGGACGACCAGCACGCGCTCTACCGGCACCACTGGACCAAGCTCGGCCGCCTGCCCGCTGCCGCAGAAGCCTGATCGCCGATCGCCACAACAGGAAACCGCCATGCAAGCCCTGCCCGAAACGCCCAAGCAACGCATTGCCGCTCGCTGCGCGCTGGAACTGCGCGCCGGCGAAGTCGTCAACCTGGGCCTGGGAATCCCCACGCTCACGGCCAACTACCTGGACGCCAATGCCGGCGTCATCTTCCATACCGAAAACGGCGCCTTCGGCTTTGGCGGACGCCCGCCGCTGGACGCCATCGACAGCGACTTCACCAACGCCGGTTGCGAGCCCATCACCCTGATGCCCGGCGCGGCGCTCATGGACCTCGCCACGTCGCTGGGCGCGATGCGCAACGGCTACATCGACGTGACGATCCTCGGCGCGTTGCAAGTGGATGCGCTGGGCAACCTCGCCAACTGGGCCTGCGATCGCAACGGCAAATGGTGGCCCGGCATTGGCGGGGCGATGGACCTCTGCTACGGCACGCGCAAGGTGATTGCCGCGCTGGCGCATACCGACAACCACGGCAACTCCAAGATCCTGCCGCGCTGCACGCTGCCGCTCACGGGCCGGCGCTGCGTGAAGGTCATCGTCACCGAGCACGCCGTGTTTGACGTGACCGATGCGGGGCTCGTGCTGCGTGAAATCCTCTCGCATGCGACACTCGACGACATTCGCGCCATGACGGCAGCGCCCTTTACGCTGGCGCCGCTGCTGCAGATGCGTGCCGCTTGAGACCTCAGGAACGTTCATGCCCACCGCTGTCGATTGGTTCTTCGATGTCATCTCGCCGTTTGCCTACCTGCAACTGGAGCAGTTCGATGCACTGCAGAAGGCGAACGACATCGTCATCCGCCCGCGTCCGCTCGTGCTGGGCGCGATCCTGCATCACTGGGGGCAGAAAGGGCCGGCCGAGATCAGCACCAAGCGCGTGTTCACATACCGGCATGCGCTGTTTCGCGCGCAGCAGCTCGGCATTCCCTTTCGCATGCCGCCCGCGCATCCGTTCAACCCGATCAAGGTATTGCGGCTGACGATTGCGATGGGCGGCTCGCTCGATGTCGTGCGAGCGGTGTTCCGGCATATCTGGCGCGACGGCAACGATGTGGCGTCGCCCGAGGGCTTTGCCGCGCTGTGCGAGGCGGTCGGCTTTGCAGAAAGCGCAACTGCTGTCGAACAACCCGCCGTGAAAGATGCCCTGCGTGCGCACACCGATGCAGCTATCGCGCTCGGCGTGTTCGGGGTGCCCACCCTCGTGCACGAAGGCGAGCTGTTCTGGGGTGAAGATGCGACCGCCATGTTCCTGCAGAGCCTGCGCGCCGGCTGGCTCTCCACGCCCGAAGCGCAGCGCGTGAGCACGTTGCCGGTGGGCATTCAACGTGGCTGAGCACGACCCCAGCTCGCGCCCCGGCATCAGCCGCGCGCGGCTGGCGCATATCGCGGCGTGGTCCATCGATCTACCCGCGGAAGAAGCCGACCGCGCCTGTGCCGGCATCGTTGAAAAAACCTACGCGCGCGGCGCCTGCATCTGTCCGAAAAACACGTTGCTGGAGAGCTGGACGGGCGTGGTCACGGGCCTCATCAAAATCGGCACGGTATCGCCCGAGGGGCGCAGCGTCACGTTTACGGGCGCGCCTGCCGGCGGCTGGTTTGGCGAAGGTACGGTGCTCAAGAACGAGCCGCGCCGCTACGACATAGTTGCGCTGCGCGACACGCGCATGGCCTTCATGGAGCGCGCCACCTTCATGTGGCTGGTGGAAAACAGCGTGGCGTTCAACCGCTTCCTGGTCAAGCAGCTCAACGAGCGGCTCGGGCATTTCATGGCGCTGCTGGAATACGACCGGCTGCTTGATGTCACGCCGCGCCTGGCGCGTTGCATTGCGTCGCTGTTCAACCCGGTTCTCTACCCCGGCGCGGGCGACCACCTGGAGATCACGCAGGAAGAACTTGGCCTGCTTTCCGGCATGACGCGCCAAGTTGCCAACCAGTCGCTCAAGACCCTGGAGAAGGACGGCGTGGTGCGGCTGGAATACGGCGGCGTGACGGTCGTGGACCTCGATCGGCTGCGCAGCTACGGCGCCTGAAGACGCCACCTTTATTAACGAATCTTCATCCGGCGGAGCAGACCACACCCGCTGGAATCGCGGCACAACAAGACAGGATCATTACGCTGCGGCATGCATCACCTCTTCCCGACGTATAGCCATTGGCACTATCCAGCGCTGGCAGCGCGTGTGGCGGAGGTGGCGCGTGCCCATGCGCTCGACTACCGCGCGCTCACCTACCGGGAGCTGCTGACTGCGCAGCAGACCTTCCCGCGCGCCATGGGTCAACGACCGAACTGACGCGCAAGCCACACGCACCGTCTCGGTTGCACGCCTCGACCGCGTGCACTGCATCGAGGATCACCTTCGCTAGACCCCGCGGCCGCGACTGCTACGGCACATGGCTTGTCGGCAGCGTCGTCACCTTGGCGCTAATCTTCCTGGCCATGGCGCTCCAGATCCGGCTGGGCACCGAAGGCGTTTGTGCAGGCGATGCTGGATGTGGTGCGCCTCTGAGCCATCGAGCCCACGACGCTTCTGGATTACAGCGCCGAAGCAACCCTTGCAGTCATCCGCGCGTCAGGGCCAGCAGCGTCACCACGGCCGGCATGGCCGCTGCGGTAATGCCGGCCATGAGCGGGGCGTACCCCTCACCACAGCCCGGAGCGCCTCAGTTACAGCGCCCGCCCTTCGCACCGGCCAGACACGCCGCCTACGCCAGCATGGCAGCGAGCGCAGGAGGCAACCCGCGGTTTGGCTTGTGCGGCGGACGCGTAAAGCTGCCTTCCGCTGCACCGTTTGGCGCAAGCGCAATCAGGCCCTCGCAGTGGCGGATGGCGCTGGAGACGCCGTCCACGACCGGCACCGGAATGCGGTCCTTGAGTGTACGGGCCAGACCGGCGAGCGGCGCGCCGGCCACGATGATCACGTCCGCGCCATCTTCACGCACCGCTTGCAGGCTGAGTTCCTCAAGACGTGCCGCGTGGTCTTCCTGCACGCTGCCGATGTCGCGTAGCGGCTGCTGCAAGGAGCGCACACTCGCCAGCCGCGACGACAGCCCATTGGCGGCCACGCACTCGCGGTACCACGCCTGGATGCGGTTCGAAATGGCGATGATGGAAAAGCGCTGACCCAGCAGGCAGGCGCTGGCCAGTGCCGCCTCGGTCATGCCCACCACCGGCACATTGCAGAGCTCCTTGATGCCGGCCAGGCCGGGGTCCCCAAACGCCGCCACCACCACGCCATCGAATTGGCCGGCGTGCTCAGCAACGACGCACGCGGTGGCATAGCCGCCCACCAGTGCTTCGAAGCGCGTTTCGATATAGGCCACGCCAAATGGCGCTGTCGCCATCGTGAGCGTGGTGCCGGGTGAAACGGAGCGACGCGCCTCCGCATGGATCAACTCCGTCACGCTCTCGGAGATGTTGGGATTGACGACCAGAATACGCATGATGAAACCCTGAGAATCAAACCAGAAACGTCAGACCAGCGACGGCGCGCCCGCCGGCAGGAACTGCCCCCGCCCGGGTGCCGGTTCGAGGTACTTGCCGTTTTCGACCAGCAGCTCGCCGCGCGAGAAGCAATGCACTGGCCAGCCCGTCACTTCAATGCCTTCATAGGGCGTGTAGTCGACCGCGTGATGCAACGCATCGTTGGTGATGCGCACGTGGCGCTCCGGATCCCACAGCGTGATGTCGGCATCGGCACCCACGGCAATCGTGCCCTTGCGCGGGTACAGACCGTACAGCCGTGCCGGGCGATACGACGTCAGTTCCACAAACTGATGCAGCGAAAGCTTGCCGCGCGCGATGCCATCAAACAGCAACGGCAACCGCGTCTCGATGCCCGGCACGCCGTTCGGAATATGGTCGAACGGTTGCGCTAGACCGCCGAGCTTCTTGCCCTGCGCATCGTCATAGTTGAACGGTGCATGGTCTGAAGAAAACACGCTGAATACGCCCCCTGCCAGCGCGCGCCATACAGCCGCCTGGTTCTCCGGATCGCGCGGTGGGGGGCTGCAGACGCACTTGGCACCTTCGTAGCCATCGTCACCGTGCAGGCCCATGTCTTCAGCGGTCAGGTAGAGGTACTGCGGGCACGTCTCGGCCAAAATCTGCAGGCCGCGGCTTTGCGCCCAGCGAATCTGCTCGATGGCTTCCTTGCCGGAGACATGCACGATCAGGATCGGCACGTCCACCAGCTCGGCAAAGGTGATGGCGCGGTGCGTGGCTTCACGCTCGACGGCAGCCGGGCGCGAGAGGCCGTGGAAGCGCGGCGAGATGCGGCCTTCGCCCACCAGCTTCTCGGTCAGCCACGAAATGCAGTCGGCGTTTTCTGCATGCACCATCACCAGCGCGTTGTTTTGCTTGGCCACGTCAAGCACGTCCAGCATTTCGCGGTCGGACAGCTTCAGGTCGTCATACGTCATGTAGACCTTGAACGAGGTGTAGCCCTGGTGGATCAGCTCCGGCAGTTCGTGCTTGAGCACCTCGGGCGTGGGGTCGGCCACGATCAGATGGAAGCCATAGTCGGCCACCGCCCGGCCCTCGGCACGGCGGTGGTAGTCGGCCACCGCCGCTTTCAGCGAGCCGCCCTTCTCCTGCGCCGCAAACGGGATCACCGTTGTCGTGCCGCCGCAGATGGCCGCGCGCGTGCCGGTGAAGAAGTCGTCGGCCATGCGCATGCCATCGGGCATGGGCTGATCGAGGTGGCAATGACCATCGACGCCGCCGGGCAGCGCCAGCAGGCCGCTTGCATCCAGCTCCCGCACGCCGCGCGGCAAGCCGTTGCCGAGCACGGCGATGCGGCCATCGCGCACCCCGATGTCGCAGGTAAAGCGGTCGGATGCGGTGACCACATCCGCGTTGCGAATCACCAGGTCGAGTTCCGTGGACATGCTTGGCGCTCCCTCATTCCGTTAAGCAACGTCCGCGAACAGGCGGCCCCAGCCGTGCAGCTCGCGCGTGTCGACACCCGCCAGCCGCAGCGATTTCCACACGACGGTCGAGATGGTGTCGTACACCGGGATGCCCGTTTCCGCTTCCAGTGCTTCCACCAGATGCGCGGCTCGCAGGTTCGTGCAGAACGTGGTGATGGCAGCCGGCTTTTGCTGGGCCACTTCGCGCACCAGGGTACGGATCGTGTCTTCTTCCACGTCGGCAAAGCTGTGGTTGACGTGCAAGTCCAGATGACGCTCGGCCACGCACTTGAAACCGTGGCGCGCGTAGTTCTGCACGATGCGCTGCTGCACGTCATCCAGGTACGGCGTCACGAGGGCGAAATCGCGTGCGCCGGTCTTGGCCAGAATCTCGTTGAGCGCCAGCACCGAGGTGGTGGCCGGAATGCCGGTGGCTTCCGTGATCTGGCGGCACAGCGCCTCGTCCTTCTCAAAGCCGAGCCAGCCGGACGACGTGCCGTTCCAGGCGATCACGTCGACGTGCGCATCGGCCAGCAGCTTGGCGGCGTTCAGGATATTTTCCAGGTCGAACTGCCCCAGCGCCTGGTCGCGCAGCGAGATTTCCGTCACGGTAAAGCGCGAGAAATGCGCGCTGACGTTGGGCAGGCCGCTCACCATGGCGCTGGTAATGGGTTCCAGCGCCGTGTTGGATGATGGCGTGAGCATGCCGAGCTTGATGCGTTTTTTCATGGAGGTCTTCTTCGTGGTTTGTAGGCCCCGGCGCGCGCAGCAGCGGGCATCGGGGCTTGCTTGTTATGTTGATGTGTCGGGTCTCAGCTTGTCGCCGGAAGTCAGAAGCAAACGCCGCGCCGCAGGCGTAGATGGCATCGGCCTACGTGAGTGCATCGCACCTTAGACCGGCAGCTTCTTGCTGTAGTCGATCAGCAGCGTCGAACAGATGAACAGACCCGCACCGGCGGCTGCAAACAGCATCAGCGCCATGTCGTACGAACCGGTCGCCTGCACGATCAGGCCGACGATGATCGGCATGCCGACCCCTGCGAAGTTGCCGCCCAGGTTCATCGTGCCGCCCAGGAAACCGACACGCTTGCGCGTACCCAGGATCGACGGAATGCACCAGAACAGACCGCACCAGCGCAGGAAGAACAGCGTGGTCGACAACAGTGCCACCACCACAACCGGATCCTTGAAGCGCGCCACCGTGTAGATGGCGATCGTGGCCAATACAGAAGCGATGCCGAACAGGGTGCGCAGCACGCGGGCGCGCGATGCCCCGGTGGCCATCCACTTGTCGGCAATCCATCCACCGACCATCTCGCCCACAAAGCCGGAGAAGAACATCGTGAAGACGGCACCGCCCATCTCCTTGATGTCGAGCCCGTGCACCTTCGACAGATAGGTCGGCATCCACGTCAACAACCCGTAGAACAGTGCGTTGAAGCACATCCAGCCGAAGAACATGCCCCACACCGAGCGGTACTTGAAGAAGTCCAGCACGTTGCCGCTCAAGGCGGCGGGCTCGGCAGCCTGGTCGGCTGCGTGTGCCTCTTCAATGTAGGCAGCTTCAGCATCATTGACGGACGGATGCTCGCGCGGGTGGTTGCGGATGTACCACCACGCGAAGAGGCCTGCCACCATCGTGCCGATACCAGCCACCACGAACGACGTGCGCCACGAATTGAACTCGGCGATCAGCCCGGCGATGATGAGCGCGCCCAGTGCCGCACCCAGCGGCGCACCGCCGTCGAGCAGCGTGGCACCGCGGCCGCGTTCGTTCTGTGTCATCCAGATGGCGTTGAGCTTGCCCCCGGCGGGGTAGATGGGTGCCTCAGCCGCACCCAGGCCAAGACGCGTGACCAGCAGCGGCACCCAACCGGTACACAGGGCCGCGATGGATTGGAAGAAGCCCCAGCCCAGCGTGGCACCGGCAATCACCACACGCGGGCCGAACCGGTCGGCCAGCATGCCGCCTGGGATCTGCATGAGCGCGTACGTCAGAAAGAACGAACTCAGCAGTAAGCCTTGCACCGCGGGGCCGATGTTGAATTCCTTCGCGATCAGCGGCATCGCGACTGACAACGATGCGCGGTCGACGTAGTTGATGGAAATCAGCATCAACATCATCAAGAAAATCTTCCAGCGCACAGAGCTCTTCGTCTCCGTTAGCGCCATGGCCGGGGCCTGGCTTGCGGTTTCCATTACGCGTGTCTCCTGGTAGCTCGGAAAGCCCTTTCGAGAAGCGGGCTGGGAGGCCGGTCTTGACGCCGATCCTCCCGCCTTCGCCCACCGAAACGACCTCCTGAGTCGATTTGATTGGTTTGTGTTGCGCAACGTGGCTGAGTATAGGATACGTAATCTGTAATTACAACATCTGTAAGTTATTGATTTTATTGAATACAAAAAGCACAATATCGGTGTGTGATAGCCTTTTGTGGTGCATCTTCCCCATTCTGGTGACGTCTGTGACCCAACCGCTGCTCCAATCCCCTCGCCTGCGCACGCTCGGCATGTCGGCCGAAATCGCCTCGCGTCTGCGCACCCTCATCGAAGAAGGCGAATTGCCGCCCGGCGCCCGTATCGACGAGCGTGCGTTCTGTGAAATGTTCGATGTCTCCAAGACGCCGCTGCGCGAGGCGCTCAAGGTGTTGGTGGCCGAGGGTCTGGTGCTGCATCGTCAGTACATCGGCTACCGCGTTGCGCCGCTCGATCTCGATGAACTGCGCGCGACCTTCGAAACGCTGCATGGGCTGGAATTCACGGCAGGAGAACTGGCGGCGGCCCGTCTGTCCGAGGTGGCTCTTGCGCGCCTGGAACGCAGGCACCAGGCGATGCTCGACGCGCACGCGGCAGGCCGTCGCACCGAGTACTTCCGCATCAACCAGGAAATTCACCAACTCATCATCGACGGCACGGCCAACCCCGTACTGGCCAGCATTTATGCGGCGTTGATGAGCAGGGTGCACCGCGCGCGCGGCGCAGCCAACGCGGACATGCTGCGCTGGCAGGAATCGCACGAAGAACACGAAGCCATCATGGCCGCCCTTCGCGAGCCAGGGCGCCCGCGCCTTGCACAAGTGCTGCGGCACCACTCCGAGAACACCGCCAAGGAAGTGCTGAGCGTCGTGGCAAACAGCCTCGCCGAGGCCAGCCGCCCAACCCGATCAACCAAGGAATCCCCCAAGAAAGGAGCGCAATGAAACTCGTACGCGTAGGTGCACCCGGCGCAGAACGTCCGGGCCTGATCGATACGCAAGGCCGCGTGCGCGACCTGTCAGGCGTGGTCAGCGAGCTGGGGCCGCAGCAGTTGTCTGATGCCGCCCTCGCGCGACTCGCAGGCGTCGACATGGCGAGCTTACCGGTGCTGCCGGATGCCCGTTTTGGTGTGCCATGGACGGGCATCGGCAAAATCATCGCGATCGGCCTGAACTATGCCGACCACGCAGCAGAAGCCGGCTTGCCGCCACCCGCAGAACCCATCATCTTTCTCAAGGCCAACAGCGCACTGAACGGCCCCAACGATGCCGTCATGCTGCCGCGCGGCTCGGAAAAGACCGACTGGGAGGTTGAACTCGGTGTGGTGATCGGCAAGACGGCGAGCGATGTTTCCCGCGAAGCAGCGCTCTCACATGTGGCCGGCTACTGCGTGGTGAACGATGTATCCGAGCGCGAGTTTCAGCTTGAGCGCGGCGGCACGTGGGACAAGGGCAAGGGCTGCGACACCTTCTGCCCCGTCGGCCCGTGGCTGGTCACGCGTGACGAAGTGCCCGACCCGCAAGCGCTTGGCCTGTGGCTCGACGTCAATGATGAGCGTGCGCAGCGGGGCAACACAGCCACCATGGTGTTTGGCGTGGCGCATCTGGTGAGCTACGTCAGCCGTTTCATGACGCTGCACCCGGGCGACCTCATTTGCACCGGCACGCCGCCCGGTGTCGGCATGGGAGCCAAGCCCCCGCGCTATCTCAAGGCCGGCGATACCATGCGCCTGGGCATCGACGGCCTTGGCGAGCAGATGCAGACGGTCGTCGCCTACACCAAAGCCTAAGCATGCGGCGCGGCGCGCTTAGCGCTGCGCCGCCACCAGCTTGCGCATCGCATCCACCAGCTTCGGATCGACCGCGCCCAGCGTATTGGTGCGCGCGTTGATGCGCCCTTCTGCGTCCAGCAGCAGGATCGTGCTCGAATGGTTGAAATCGCCATCTGCCAAGCGTCGGTACTGCACGCCCAGCAGCGCCGCCACCTCGCGCGTGCCGCTGGCGTTTGCGCGGGCGACTTGCCAGCGGTCGTCGGCGCCATGCGCGCTGGCCGTCTTCTTGAGCGCTGCAACGGAATCACGTTCGGGGTCGACCGTCACCATCAGCACCCGCACGCCGTCGTGTGCGGGCTTGCCGCCCTTGGCTAGGGTCGCGCGAATGGTCTCGAAGATCATCGGGCAGACCATCTGGCACGACGCATAGAACATGCTCACCAGCACCGGCTCGCCGCGCAGATCCGCCAGGTGAAAGACGCGGCCGTTCTGGTCGGTCAGCGCCACATCGGATTGATACAGCGAGGCCGAGGGCGCTGGCCCCGCAGCATGGGCACCGGCTGTTGCGCCGGCCAGCAGGAGCACCACAAAGGCGCGTCGGATAAAAGTCGTGAACATCATGGATGATCTCCATTGAGGGATCGGGCGCAGCGAAAGCCGAGGCTGCCTGTGGCGTCTGCGCCTTCAAGGGAAGACAGCAACGCCACGCGCATCAGCACGGCATAGCTGTCGCGGCGGACGATGCTGATGGCACCGGCGCCGCAGAATTTCTGCTTGTCGGGGTCGCCCTGGGTGCGGCTGTCTCCGGCAATGAACAGTGCGTTGAAATCGTCGACCCATTCCCAGATCAGACCGTGCATATCGCGCACGCCATGGACATCCGCTGGGCCGCCCACTGGTGGCAACACACGCGTGGCGGGCCGCTCGTACCAGCCGAGAATGCGTTGTGCCCATTGCGGGTCGTCGCGGGCGTCTGTGCGTGTGGCGTCGGCCGCGGCGGCGGATTCCCATTCCAGCCATGTCGGCAGCCGAGCGCCTTCGTTTTCGCAATAGGCACGGGCGGCAAACCAGCTCACGCCGGTCACCGGCGCTTGCAGCGACGCCTGCGCATCGGCGTGCGTCGCATCGGCCCAGTCGGCAAGGTAGGCCTTACCGGCAAAGACTTGCGGCACACGGCCACGCTGCCAGGCCTCGTGGCGTTGCACGAAGGCCTGGAACTCGCCGATGGTGACGGGCGTGGAGCGCAGCTCAAACGGCTCGATGCGCACCCGCTGCGGCTGCCCCGGCGCGTTCTGAGGCAGCACGCTGTCGAAGTCGCCGCCGGGCAACCGCACATAGGTGGCCCCGTGTGCGGTTGCACTGGCCAGCGCCATCAACATGGCAGCAATGTGCGAGGTCAGGCGGGACATGGTCGTGCAGATCCGCTCAATGTTCGGCCACGGCCTTGGCGGGCGCCGGCTGGGCACGCACCTTCTTGACGTCTTCTGCGCTCACGCGGCCGCCGGGGTTGTCCCAGCTGTTGAGCACGTAGGTCAGGATGTTGGCGACCTCGTCGTCATTGAGTTGTGTCATCGGCGGCATGACGGAGTCGTATTCCTGGCCATTGACCTTGATCTTGCCGTTCAGGCCATGCAGCACGATGTTCATCGCACGCTTGGGGTCAGTTGCCAGGAAATCCGACTTGGCAAGCGGCGGAAACACGCCCGGCAGCCCGGCGCCATTGCCCTGATGGCACACCGAGCACGTGCCCGCAAACAGCGCGCGGCCGGCCTGCACCTGATCCTGCACCGTCAGCGTGCCGCTTACCGATGCCTGGGTCGCCTTGGTGACGGCGCTCATGTTGGGCGCGGCACGATCGCCCAGGTACACCGAATCCAGTTCCTTGCCGGAATAGACCAGCTTGCTCTCCGGCCCGTCGATCTTGAGGATGGCCAGCGCACCCTTGTTGAAGGCACGGAAGATCGAGTGGTCGACCAGCACATAGCTGCCAGGCACGCGCGCGGTGAACTTCACAACCGCCGCGCCACCCGCCGGGATCAACGTGGTCTGCACGTTCTTCTGCACGTTGGTGCCGCCCTCGTAGCGCACCTGATCGAAGATGGCGCCGATCACGTGGAAGCTGGAGACCAGATTGGGCCCGCCGTTGCCCACGAAGATGCGCACCGTTTCGCCCACCTTGGCGTGCAGCGCCTTGTCACCGGTGAGCGCGCCTTCCGCACCGTTGAACAGCACGTAGCTCGGGCGTTCGTCGATGGCCTTTTCCATGTCGAACGGCTGCAGGCCCTTCTCGCGGTACTTGCCGGCGGTGTAGAAATCGCCCTGCATGACGTAGTACTCGTGATCAACCTTGGGCAGGCCTTCGGGCGGTTCGACCAGGATCAGGCCGTACATGCCGTTGGCGATATGCATGCCCACGGGTGCGGTAGCGCAGTGGTAAACGTAAATGCCCTCGTTCAGCGCCTTGAAGGTGAACTGCGATTCATGGCCCGGGGCGGTAAAGCTCGATGCTGCGCCGCCGCCCGGCCCGGTCACGCCGTGCAGGTCGATGTTGTGCGGCATCTTGCTGCTCGGGTGGTTCTTGAGGTGAAACTCCACCGTGTCGCCCTGCCGCACGCGGATGAAACTGCCAGGAACGGTGCCGCCGAACGTCCAGAAGGTGTAGCTGACCCCTTCGGAGATCTGCATTTCCTTCTCGACCACTTCCAGCTCCACGATGACCTTGGCTGGATAGTTCCGGTGCACCGGCGGCGGCACAAGCGGTGGACTCGTCAGGACGGCGTGGATCGGCTCGCCGCGTGGCGGCCCGAAGTCACCCGGCAACTTGGCGCTGGCGGCGCGGGCCGCAGTGCCCGCAAGCAGTGCGCCCAGCACCACAGAAATCAAGCCCGCGCGCATCAGGCTGCGGACGGTGTGAAGACGGCTCATTTTTTCCCCCATGTATCGGTCTGGTGTCGTCCGCTCCACGTTAGGCCCCGGCGGCCATTAGGGCTTTGATACAGCGCAAACGAAAACCCGCCCCGACCGGCCCATCCACCCCCACCGCGTGGCACGCAAGCCCAGCCGTGGCCTGATTTGCGACATCAAGGCACCCATAAAACAAGCATCTGATATACATCAATAACACCGGGGATTTCACTCACTAATATAGTTGCATCCTTAATGCATCTTTTTGATGCGACACCCACAGAGGGAATCCCCATGACACAGTCCGCCTCCACCATCCAGCTCGACCTCCGCGTGCTGGCGCCGCGCGAGCGCCATCCGCTGATCTTCTCCGCCTTTGGGGAGCTCGGCATCGGGCAGAGCCTGGAGCTGATCAACGATCACGATCCGCGCCCCCTGCAGTCGCAGTTTCAAGTCGAGCGCCCGGGGCAGTTTTCCTGGGACTACCTTGAGCGCGGCCCCGGCACATGGCGCGTTGCCATCACCAAGGTGGCGTCTGCCGCCAGTGCCGGCCACTGCTGCGGTGGTTGCGGTGGTGGCGCCTGAATTTCCGATTGCATCCTGCAAGGAACCTTGTCATGAAAACCAATCAAAGGCTGTGGCGGTGGCTCGGCCTGATCTTCATCCTGTCGTTCGGGGCATTGGGCTATCTGGGCCGGCAGATCTATCTGGCAGCGCCGCCGATTCCGCATGCCGTCGTCACCTCTGTGGGCGAGGTGCTCTTTACCGGTGAGCAGATCCAGCGCGGCCAGGAAGCCTGGCTGGCAGCCGGCGGCCAGCAGCTTGGCACCGTCTGGGGCCACGGCAGCTACGTTGCACCTGACTGGTCTGCCGATTGGCTGCACCGTGAAGCCACAGCGCTGCAAGCCATCCGCGCGCATCAGCAGTTCGATACCGATGCGCCGTTGACGACCGTGCAGCAAGCCGCCGTCGACGCCAGCGTGAAGGAGGAAATGCGCCGCAATACGTACGACGCAAATCACGACATCCTGACCGTGTCGCGTGAGCGCGCAGAGGCCATCCACGGTGTGGCCCAGCACTTCGAGGCCCTGTTCGGCACCGATCCGTCGCTGGCAACGCTGCGCGATCAATACGCCATGGCCACCGGCGTGCTGCCGGAGGCGGCCGATCGTGAAGCCCTGGCGGCGTTCTTCTTCTGGACGTCGTGGGCCGCGGCCGCCGACCGCCCAGGCGAGACCGACATCTCGTATACGAGCAACTGGCCGCATGAACCGCTGGTAGGCAACACAATGACCGGCGGTGCGGCAGTGTGGTCGATGGTCAGCATCGTGCTGCTGCTGGGCGGTATTGCCGCCATGCTGTGGCTGCACGGCAGCAGCAAGCACGAAGAGGAGGCTGCGCCGCTGCCGGCCGATCCGTTCCTCAACGTGGTGGCCACGCCGTCGATGAAGGCCACGCGCAAGTACTTCTTTGCCGTGATCGGCCTGATGCTGGTGCAGATCGGCATGGGCGCCATCACCGCGCACTATGCGGTGGAAGGGGAATCGTTCTTCGGGATTCCGCTGGCGCAGGTGCTGCCGTACGTGATCAGCCGCACCGTGCACACGCAGCTTGGCGTGCTGTGGATTGCCACGGCATGGCTGGCCACGGGCCTGTACATTGCGCCGCTGCTGTCGGGGCGTGAACCGAAGTTCCAGAAGCTGGGCGTTGACCTGCTGTTCTGGGCGCTGATCTTTATCGTGGTGGGGTCCATCGCCACCGGCTGGCTCGGCACGCTGCAACATCGCGGTGCAGACTTCGGCTTCTGGGTCGGTAACCAGGGGCTGGAATACACCAGCATGGGCCGCGTGTGGCAAATCTTGCTGTTTGTCGGCCTGCTGTTCTGGGTCGTGCTGCTGGGCCGTGCCCTGTGGCCGGCACTGAAGACGCCGTCGGAATCGCGCGGTCTGATCGCCATGGTGTTCCTGTCGGCCACCTGCATCGGCGGGTTCTATTCGACTTCGCTGGTGTGGGGCCAACACACGCACTATTCGATGATCGAGTACTGGCGCTGGTGGCTCGTCCACCTGTGGGTCGAGGGCTTCTTTGAAGTGTTCGCCACCGCCGTCATCGCGCTCATCTTCACGCGCCTGGGCCTGATTCGCGCCAGCAGCGCCAACCGCGCCATCGTGGCCGAGACGATCGTGTTCCTGTTCGGCGGCATTCTGGGCACGCTGCATCACCTGTACTTCACAGGGACACCGACCTCGATCATCTCGGTGGGTGCAGTGTTCTCTGCGCTGGAAGTGGTGCCGCTTTCGCTGATCGGGCTCGAAGCGCTGCAGAACTATCGGCGCACGCAAGGCACGCCATGGCTCAACGCTTACAAGTGGCCCGTGCTGTGCTTCGTGGCCGTGGGCTTCTGGAACACCGTCGGCGCCGGCCTGCTCGGCTTTGCCATCAACCCGCCCGCTTCGCTGTACTACGTGCAAGGTCTGAACATGACGGCCGCCCACGGGCACGCTGCACTGTTCGGGGTGTACGGCATGCTCGGTATCGGCCTGATGCTGTTCTGCCTGCGCGGCCTGTATGCGCGCAGCCTGCATGCCGATCGCCTGCTCAAGCCCGCGTTCTGGGGCCTGAACATCGGCTTGGCGATGATGGTATTCATGTCGCTGCTGCCGGCCGGCATCTATCAGGCCTGGGCGAGTGTCACCAAGGGCATGTGGTACGCCCGCTCGCCGGAAGTGGTGCACTCGAAAGTGATGGAAACGCTGGTCTGGCTGCGTGTGCCGGGTGACATCGTGTTCGCCATCGGTGCGCTTGTGCTGGCCTGGTATGCGCTGCGGCTGCTGCGCCGTCCGAAGGCCCAACAGATGGAGCCATTGCCGGCTTCGGCTCGCGCGACGCGTTAATTCCTCATCCAGCAGTCCTCCCAAAAACCCGCAGGGCCCGTGTCGATCTGACCGGGCCCTGCGGGTTTTCCTGTAATGCCCTCCGCCCCCCAGCTCCCTACAATGTCAAGTCATATAGATGAATAGTTAACTACTTTCGATATCCCATGCCCGCCGATCTCCGCCTGCCCCGCTACCAGCAATTGCGCGACGATCTGGCCGCGCAGATCGCCCAACAGCACTGGCGCCCGGGCGACGCCATCCCGACCGAAGCCGAGCTGGCCAAGACGTACAACGTGGCGGTCGGCACCGTCCGCAAAGCCGTAGACGTACTGGTGGCCGAAGGGCTGCTCGAACGCTTCCAGGGCCGTGGCACCTTTGTGCGGCGTGCCAGCTTTGCCAGTTCACTGTTCCGGTTCTTCCGCTTCCAGAGTGAGAGCGGCGAGCGACGCATTCCAGAGAGCCGGATCCTCAAACGCGACGTGCTCGATGCGCCGTCTGCACCGGCTGCAGGGTTGCAGATCGAAACGGGCTCGCCAGTCATTCGCCTGACCCGGCTGCGGCTGCTGGATGGCGCGCCAATGCTGGCCGAAGAAATCTGGTTGCCATATGACCGCTTTGCGTCGCTCGCCACGCTGGAACTCAACGCGTTTGGCGACCTGCTGTATCCGCTGTACGAATCGCACTGCGGCCAGATCATTGCGAGCGCCGAAGAAACGCTCACCGCCGAAGCCGTCAACGCAACGTATGCGCGCCTGTTGCGCATCCAGCCCGGCGATCCGGTGATGGTCATCGAACGCGTTGCGCGCGGCTACGACCGGGTGCCGCTCGAATGGCGGCGTTCGCGCGGCGCGGCGGCGCACTTCCGGTACCACGTGGATATCCGGTAGCGCCGCCTACGCTGCAACCCAATCCGACAAAAACACACACAGGAGACAACATCATGCAGGCCAACGCATCGACGGCCCCACCGCTGCTGGACGTGCGCGGCGTCACGCTGCAGTACAAGACACGCCAGCATCTGGTGACGGCCACCTACCGCGTCGACTTCCAGGTCTACCCCGGCGAGCGCTACATCCTGCTTGGCCCCTCGGGCTGCGGTAAATCGACATTGCTCAAGGCCATCGGCGGCTACCTCACGCCCACCGAAGGCGAGATCCGTCTCAAGGGCCAGCCCGTGAGCAAGCCCGGGCCGGATCGCATGATGGTGTTCCAGGAGTTCGACCAGCTCCTGCCGTGGAAGACCGTGAAGGAAAACGTGCTGTTCCCGCTGCTCTCTACGGGCAAGCTGGGCGCGCGTGAAGCCGAAGAGCGCGCGCTGCACTACATCAACAAGGTCAACCTCACGAAGTTTGCCGACCACCACCCGCACATGCTGTCTGGGGGGATGAAGCAGCGTGTGGCGATTGCGCGCGGCATGGCCATGGAGCCCGACGTGCTGCTGATGGACGAGCCCTTCGCCGCGCTCGATGCGCTCACGCGCCGCAAGATGCAGGACGAGTTGCTGCGGCTGTGGGACGAAACGCGCTTCACCGTGCTGTTCGTCACGCACTCGATTCCGGAGGCGATCCGCTGCGGCAGCCGCATCCTGATCCTGTCGCCGCATCCCGGCCAGGTACGCGCCGAACTGCCGAGCCTTGCGCGCGGCGATGATGACCCGGAGCGCTTCAAAGCCCTCGAAGCCGAGATCCACGACATGCTGTTCGCCCGCGCGGTGGAGGAAACCCATGCAGACTGAAACCCTTTCCATGCCGGCCACCACCGACATCAGCAACCGCGCGCCCGTCTACAGCACGCCCGTGGCGTTCGAGCGCATCGGCGTGGTGGAAAAACCCCTCTCCGTTGCGGAGCGTTTGTACGAACAGGCATGGCTGCGCAAGCTCGTCATCCTCGTCGTGCTCGCACTGGTGTGGGAAGGCGGGGCGCGCTGGCTCGACAACCCGCTGTTGCTTCCGACTTTTTCCGACACCGTGCAGGCGCTGTGGGCAGGGTTGGCGAGCGGCACGCTGTTTGCTCGCATCGGCACGTCGATGCAAACGCTGCTGGCAGGCTACGCGCTCGGCTTGGCGTTGTCCTGCGCGCTGGTCGTGCTCGGCATCAGCAACCGGCTCGGGCAGGACTTCCTGGAAACGCTCACCGCCATGTTCAACCCGCTGCCGGCCATTGCGCTGCTGCCAATCGCCCTCGTGTGGTTCGGCCTGGGCAACGGCAGCCTGATCTTCGTGATCGTGCATTCGGTGGTGTGGGCGGTGTCACTCAACACGCATGCCGGTTTCCTGTCGGTATCGAACACGCTGCGCATGGTGGGCCGCAACTACGGGCTATCCGGCATGGGATACCTGACGAAGATCCTGATCCCCGCCGCATTCCCGTCCATCCTCACTGGCCTGAAGATCGGCTGGGCCTTCGCATGGCGCACGTTGATCGCCTCGGAACTGGTGTTTGGCGTCAGCTCCGGCCAGGGCGGCCTCGGCTGGTACATCTACGAGAACAAGAACCAACTGCAAATTCCCGAAGTGTTCGCCGGCCTGCTGACGGTGATCATCATCGGCCTGCTGGTAGAGAACCTAGTATTCCGCACGCTGGAAGCCCGCACCGTCAAACGCTGGGGCATGCAAAACTGAACATGGGCACAACGCCAGCGCCCAGACGGTGTGGCCGTACCCTGCCCTAGATGGCGCCTTGAATTTCTGTTGCAGGGAGGAAAGAGAGGGGAGGCCTGTTTGAGCGCAGCGAGTTTGCCTCTCCTCCCTCCCTGCGACATAAATTCAAGGGGAAGTCGCCATCTCGGGCGCGCATTTCTTTGCTTACTTTCTTTGGGCAAGACCAAAGAAAGTGAGTCAGCCCCGGCAGGGGATGAAACAAGGGATGCACCACCAACAAACAACCATATCGACAACAACAAGGAGACAACACATGCAGCACCCCCGCCGCACCATCCTCCGCCTGACAATCGCCGCCACGCTGGCCACATCGCTCCTGGCCGGCGCCATCACCACCGCCCACGCAGAAGCCAACGAAGTCCGCATCTCCCACGGCTACGGCATCCTCTACCTGCCCATCATGGTGATGGCCAGCAAGCACCTGCTGGAGAAGCAAGCCAAGGCTGCCGGCCTGGGCGAGGTGAAGGTCAGCTACCGCATCCTGGACGGCGGCAACGTCATCAACGACGCCATGCTCTCGGGCGCGCTGGACATCGCCTCGCTGGGCGTGCCGGGCTTCCTCACGCTGTGGGACAAGACGCGCGGCAGCGCGATGGAAGTGCGCGGGCTCTCGTCGCTCAGCTCCTCGTCGATGTACCTGATGACGCGCAACCCGAACGTGAAAACGCTGGCGGATTTCTCCGACAAGGACCGCATCGCCGTGCCGGGCATCAAGACTTCGCTGCCAGCGGTGGTGCTGCAAATGGCCGCCGCCAAGACCTTCGGCGACAAGCAGTTCAACAAGCTCGACCCGATCACGGTGCCGCTGCCACACCCTGACGCCACCGCCGTCATGCTGGCCGGCGGCAGCCAGATCAACAGCCACATGGCCTCGCCACCGTTCTCGTACACCGAGGCTGCTGCACCCGGCCTGCACCGCGTGTTCAACACGGTCGACGTGCTCGGCAACATCACGCTGGACATGACCTACACCAGCAAGAAGTTCTACGAGGCCAACCCGAAGCTGTCGGCGGCGTTCGTGGCGGCGCTGGATGAGGCGAACGCGCTCATCGCCAAGGACAAGTCGAAGGCTGCGCAGATCTACATCACTCAATCGAAGGTGAAGAGTTCGCCGGAAGAGGTGAAGAAGATCCTGGACGATCCGGACTCGCGCTTCACAACCACGCCGGTGGGCGTCGCACACTATGCTGAATTCATGCAGCGCGTGGGCACGCTCAAGAACAAGCCGGCGTCGTGGAAGGATCTGTTCTTTCCGACGGTGCAGAGCAGACAGGGTTCGTAAGCAGGCAGCGCGCAGCATCCACACGGAGACATTCCATGGCACTACGCATCGTCCGGCTCGGTGAGCCGCGTCACCCCGATGAAGGCTTGCGCATCGGCACCGTGCGGCGCCCACCGCGCGGCGTGCCCAAGGAAGAATTCGCCAGCCGCGATTTCTACGACGTCTGGATGCCGCTGCTTTCGCCAACGCCCGAGCTTGTCAAGCAAGCGCAGGCCGCGCAATCCCAGCACGACGAAAAAGCCTGGCAAACCTTCGTGCGCCACTTCCGCACCGAAATGCGCGACGGCGATGCCGCGCGCCTGCTCGACATGCTGGCCGCGCTATCGCACCAGACCCACCTGTCGGTCGGCTGCTATTGCGAGGATGAAGCGCATTGTCATCGGTCAGTGCTGCGCGCGTTGTTGGAGGAGCGTGGGGCGAAGCTGGCTCCATGAACGCTCTTTCCACCTGCACAAGGAAAACCATGCCGAACCTGACCCGCACGTCGCGCTGCGCAGTCTCATCTGCCCTCTTGCTCGCGCTGGCCATGACGGTCGCGCAGACGGTGACGGCGCAAACAGCCCCCGCCGCACTGCAACCGTCCGAGTCTCACCACACCGTCGCCACGCTATCCGCTACGGGGGTGCAGATCTACGTTTGCAAGCGCGACGGCGACAAGCCCCTGGCGTGGGCCTTCAAAGCTCCGCTGGCTGATCTTTACGATGGGAGCGGCAAGCTCATCGTCAAACACGGTGCGGGCCCAAGCTGGGAAGCCTCCGACGGCAGCAAGATCACAGGGAAAGTCTTGCAGCAGGCACCCAACACCGCGGAAGCCGGCGCCATTCCGCTACTGTTGCTGCATGCCACCAATGCTGGCGGCGCGGGGCTGTTGAGCAGTGTGCGATACGTGCAACGGCTGCAGACCCATGGCGGCATCGCACCGGCACAGCCCTGCACGGAAGAAGGCCAGGAAGGCCGCAGCCCGTACCTGGCACAGTACGTTTTCCTCGACTGACGCAGCGTCGCACATACAGCGCCATACCCCATACAGGGGACGCCGCTCTCCCCTGGCACCCCTATAACGAAGACACACGCGACCGGTTGTTCACCGCGTCGCGCCGTCGTCATTCGTCATTCCAGGAGCACTGCCATGGGCCGCCGCTACATCGATTGCCGCGCCTTCCCCAGCGAGACCAACTGCTCGGTCGCCATCAGCGCCGACAGCGATGCCGAACTGCTGGAGGCGGCTGTGCAGCATGCCGTTTCCGTGCACAAGCACACCGATTCGCCCGAGTTGCGGGCGCAACTGCAAACGCTTTTCCAGGACGGCACCCCCGCCGTGGCGCCACCAAAGATGGCCACGGTCTGATCCAGATGCAACACCGCCTACCGGCGCGCAGACAGCGCCAGCATCAGCCGCACCACGTCGCACTGGCTGTGCGTGTTGGTCTTGCGGTAGACGTGTTTGAGGTGCGTGCGCACCGTGTCGAGTGAAATGCCCAGCGTGCGGGCAATGCAGGCTGGGTCGGAGCCGCTTGCGAGCAGATCGGCAACATCGGCTTCGCGGCGCGTCAGGTGGAATGCGTCGGTCAGCCAGAGGCTGGCCGGCTGCGCAGGCGAAATGCCCGCGCGCGCCGCAACGCGTTGCCAGCACAACGGCAGTGCCTGCGCAAAGTGCGGCAGCAACGCTTGCGGCGCCGCACCATGCTGCATGGATTGCGGCACGCCCGCCTTGCGGTAATCGAGCCACACCGCCCCGCGCACTTCCGCATCGGCCATCGGCCACGCTTCGACGCCGTCACCGCGTACCGCATGCAGCAGCACGTCGGCCGAGCGTGCGCCGCGCGATGCCGCCCAGTGCCACCTCCCATCGACGCGCCACCGGATCATGGCCGCTGCATGGTCCGCGCCGCACGCATCGCGCAGCACGTTCATCACGCCCACGGCATCGCCCGCGCACGCCGCTACGTAGCATTGGCGCAGCACGGTTGCCGAGGCATGAGGTGACGTGACAGAAAGACGCGGCATGAAGGCAATACGGGCGCAGCGGCTTGCGACCGCTGCGCCCGTTTCGAAAGGGACTTCATTATAGGAAGCGCGTCACCTCCCGCACTGCTCCTTTTGCCCTAAGCCCATCGCGTGGATCAGGCCAGCGCGCGGCGCGACATCCAACGTGCGCGCAGATGGTCGTATGCGAGGTTGAAGAAGAAGGTGTACGGCAGGAACAGCAGCATGATGCCGATGTCGAGCACGAACGCTTCCCACAGACCCACGTCGAGCCACCAGGCGGCCAGTGGCACCAGCATCAAGACCAGCCCACCCTCGAACAGACAGGCGTGGACCACCCGCAGGACCACGGTACGCGAGAGCCTGTAGCGACGCTCCACGCGCTCGAAGATGGCGTTGAACACCATGTTCCACACCATCGCCACCGCAGCAAACATGAGCGTCATCACACCCATCTCAGCCAACGGCAGTTCCATCAGCCAGCTGAACAACGGCGCACAAATCAGCATGGCAACCAACTCGAACGTCAGCGCATGCACAAGGCGCTCAGCTGGCGTTTTCTGTATGACTTGCATTGCAATTACCTCCAAAGAACGAGGTGCATTTTCATCGGTATGAACGGTATGATCCAGTTCATTAATATCGGTTTTTCCGATATATTGGGCGATACATCGCCGTCCGGAGTGCCCAATGCGCCATTCACCCGAAGCCTTACTGGCGTTTGCCGAAGCCGCTACGCTGGGTTCCTTTTCCGCCGCGGCCCGAAAATTGGGCAAGCGGCAATCCACGATCAGCGAGGCGATCGCCAATCTTGAAATCGACCTCGGTCTGACACTGTTCGACCGCAGCACGCGCCAGCCCACCTTGACCGAAGCGGGCCACGCGATGCTCACTCAGGTGCGCCGCGTGCTCGACGCCAGCGCGCAGATGGACCGCATGGCCGCCCAGATGGCCGGCGGTCTGGAGGCGCGTCTGACGCTCGTCATGTCTGACACCTACCAATCCGATCGCTACGAGCAAACGCTGGCCACACTCGAGCAGCGCTACCCCGATCTTGAACTCGAATGCCTGATCGCCGAACACGAAGACGTGGTCGACATCATCCAGTTGGGCCGTGCCCAGATCGGTTTGGTGGCCGCGCAGGCGGCATATCCGGCCGATATCGGCTGGGCGACCATTGCAGAGCAATCGGAGATCGGGCTGTTCGTGGGGCTGCAGCACCCACTCGCCCGATACGGCGACGAGGAAGTGCCGCACGCCATCCTGCGCGAGGCGCGAGAGCTACGGCTGAACACCTTCGTCGACCCGACGGGGCCACGCACCGACGCGGTGCCCGTGCGCAGCCTGCGCCGCTGGTCTGCACCGAGCTACCTAATGCTTCTGGAAATGGCCGTGCTGGGCTTCGGGTGGACGGAGCTGCCGCGCTGGCTGGTGGATCACTTCGCGGCAGACCGGTTGCATGAGGTGCGTGCACGGGGCTGGCCCCGCCTCGTGCCGGTGGACGCCGTATGGTCACGCAATCGCACACTTGGGCAGGCCGGCGCCTGGCTCCTTGAAACGATGCTGGCGGGCTAGGCACTCACGCGTTTTCGTCCAGCCGTTCGATGATCAGATGCGAGAGTTGGGCTGTCTGCTCTTTCGACAGCGTGAATTCCACGCCAAACGAAGGAAACGCAGATGCGGTTGTGCCCAGCGCAGGCGACCCGCTTGCCACCCGGCCGGTCAGGGAAAACGTCTCCAACTGGCCGTCCACGTAGGCATTGAAATCCAGGGCGAGTCTGTCGCCGGGCTGGAACGCAGGGTTGGCGCTCTGCACCAGCGCACCGTTCAGGCAGATGTCGCGGATCACCGCCACGCGATCCGCAGCCGACGCGGCCTGCCCCTGCGCACGCACGCGCGCCCCGATCCGGACCTGCACGCGCTTGGCACGGCGCAGCGGCATCTTCTGCATCTTGATGGGCGCCGACAAGACCAGATACGGCGAGGGAAACTGTCCCACCGACACCACGCTGCACATCATGGTGAATACCGAGCGGCCGGAAAAACCGCGCAGTATCAGCACGTCTCGCGGCTCGGGCCGCAGCGTGCGCTTGGCGTCGGCTGGCTGCGTGACAAACAGCGCTTCGCCTTCGATATAACCGATCAGGCGGCACGGGAGCAGGCCACGTAGCGGTGCGGACTTCTCCTGCACCTGCAAGACCGTGCCGACACTCAGGCCAGCCGACCCAATGCGGGGCGGAGCTTCTGCGGGCGCGGTAGCAGGCACGGCGGCAATGTCATCACCTTCTGCCAGTGCCAGCACCGGGCCGTGATGGAACAGAAGGCGAACGTCTTCGGCATCCGGCACGACAGCACCGGCGGGCAGCAAAAGCCGGCCCACACTGTCAGCCAGGGGAAACGGCAGCGGTTGACCGACCGGAACGTCTTCCTGCGTGAGTTGCCGCGTTTTCTGAAGGATCATGGGTGGCAAAGGATCGCGTCTGTCATGGGCGGGCCAAGGCAAATGCCTTGGCAGGTACGCCCGCCATTTTGTAACAATGGCCGGCAAATCGTCTGAGAGCAACTCGCATCAACCCTCCCCGCCTGACCTGCATCAACGGCAAGCGTTTTCGTCACCCAGCAACTGCAGTGGCCTCAATCTCGACAGCCAGCCCGTAGTGCAGCGTCGGTACCGGCACGACGGCGCGCGCCGGACGCAACTCGCCGATCCACGCGCTATAGAGCGCATCGAACGCGGGCCAGTGCGATTCCATGTCAGTCACGTACACGCGCACCTGCACCAGACGCGAGCGGTCTGTGCCGGCAGCGGCAAGCACAGCGTCGAGGTTCGACAGCACCTGCCGCACCTGCGTCTCGAACGGCGCGTCAACGAGCTTTTCGCCGGTGGGCGTCACGGGAATCTGTCCGGCGACGAACACGAAGCCATTGGCGCAGACCGCGTGCGAGTAATGCCCCGCAGGCGGGCGCAGTTGCGGCGCGTTCAGGTAGCGTGCATCGCTCATTTCGCTGCCTCCGCGCCCAGCACAAGCTTGGCGAAGAGTTGCAGATCCACATTGCCGCCCGACAGGATCACGCCAACGCGCTTGCCTCGCACATCGACCTTGCCGTTCAGCACCGCAGCTGCAGCCAGGCAGCCGGTGGGCTCGACCACGGCCTTCATGCGCGAGGCGAAGAACTGCATGGCGCTGACGAGTTCTGCATCGCTCACGGTCACGATGTCGTCGACCAGCTCGCGAATCACGGCAAACGTGTAGTTGCCCAGGTGCTGCGTCTGCGCGCCGTCGGCCAGCGTCTTGGGTGTATCGATGTGGACGATCTCGCCCTTGCGCAAGCTCTGCTGGCCGTCGTTGCCTGCCTCGGGCTCCACGCCGAAGATCTTGCACGCCGGGTTCAGCGCGCGCGCCGCCGTGGCGCAGCCGGAGAGCAGACCGCCACCGCCCAGCGGGGCCAGCAGCACATCCAGTGGGCCGACCTCTTCGATCAGTTCCTTGGCAGCCGTGCCCTGCCCGGCCATCACGTGCGGATGGTCGTACGGCGGGATCAGCGTAAGGCCGTGTTCTTCGGCCAGTTGGCGGCCGATGGCTTCGCGGTCTTCGGTGTAGCGGTCGAAGAACACCACCTCGCCGCCGTAGCCACGCGTGGCCTCCACCTTCACGACAGGCGCGTCCTTCGGCATGACGATGACGGCGCGCATGCCGAGCAGCCGGGCCGACAACGCAATCGCCTGCGCGTGGTTGCCCGACGAAAACGTGATCACGCCCGCCTTGCGCTGCTCCGGCGTGAATTGCGACAGCGCGTTGTACGCCCCACGAAACTTGAACGCGCCCATGCGCTGAAAGCTCTCGGCCTTGAAGAACAGTTCGGCGCCGGTCATGGCGTTGGCGGTGGCAGAGGTCAGCACCGGCGTCTTGTGGGCGACACCCTGCAGGCGGGCGTGGGCGGCAACGACGTCGTCGTAGGAAATGGGCAGGCTCATGCGAGATCCTCGGGAAGATAGGTGTAGACGGTGGAGCGCGCCACGCCGAGTGTCTGGGCGACTTCGGTCAGCGCGCGGCGCAAGTTCAGCAGGCCACTGACGGCCAGTTCGCGCATAGCCTCGCGGCGCTGGTCGAGGGTCATGGCCATGGGTGTGGTGTTGCGGGCGGCAGCAAACTGTTCGAGCGCGATGC
The DNA here is from genome assembly GCF_002256165.1 of Ralstonia sp. PBBBR1. Classification (NCBI taxonomy): domain Bacteria; kingdom Pseudomonadati; phylum Pseudomonadota; class Betaproteobacteria; order Burkholderiales; family Burkholderiaceae; genus Ralstonia; species Ralstonia sp. PBBBR1. The sequence goes on from NZ_NKIL01000005.1 coordinate 374,844, forward strand.
GCACGTCTTCCACGCGACGGGAGCCAAGCGACTCGGGCACTGGCGGCGCAGCCGCATCAACGCGCATCAGTTGCGTGAGGCCGGTGGTCACGGCATGCAGCATGGAGACATCCATGTTCAGGCAGATGGCCGCCACGTAATCGCCGCGGCTGTTCTTCAGCCCGATCGATGTGCTCTTGGCCGGGCGCCCGTCGGGAAACCGGTTGGCGTAGTTCTCGATGACTTCCGGGAAGTCGGGGTCGGCCAGGCGCGCGAGTCCCAGTTCCGTCACGGCGTCGCCCACCTGGCGGCCGGACAGGTTGTTGGCGATGGCGACGACGGCATGATCGGGATCGGTCAGGTCGTGCAGGACGACTTCCACCAGCGGCGCCAGCGTCTTGCCCAGCGCCTCGACGATCTTTCGGCCTTCGCGCAGCAGAAGGCGGTTTTCTTCAGTGGGCTTCATAGCACTGACGATACGTCAGTTACTGACATTTCGTCAATGCCATGTTGGCTGCCGTGCGCGGCGCCCCTCCCGGCCGAGAAAAAAAACGCCTGCCCGAAGGTCGAGAGAGAACGGAGGTAACGCGGGCAGGCGGCTAAAACGTTATTCGGGGAGCAGCTGTGCTGAGCCTGGCGCGGTCTCATGCTGCGCGGGCTGCACATGGGTGGCGCGGCCGGGCCGGATCTTGAACCAGATGGAGTACATCGCCGGCAGAAACACCAGGGTCAGGATCGTTCCGGCAAACGTCCCGCCGATCAGCGTGTAGGCGAGCGCGCCCCAGAACACCGAATGCGTCAACGGAATGAAGGCCAGGATGGCTGCCAGCGCCGTCAGAATCACCGGCCGCGCGCGCTGCACGGTGGCCTCCACCACAGCCCGGAACGGATCGAGCCCTTCGTCCTTGTTGTGCTGAATCTGCCCGATGAGGATGAGCGTGTTGCGCATCAGGATGCCCGACAACGCAATCAGGCCCACCAGCGCGTTGATACCAAACGGCTGCCCGAACAGGATCAGGGTGGGCACCACGCCAATGAGGCCCAAGGGGCTGGTCAGGAACACCATGACCATGGCGGGGATGGACCGCACCTGGAAGATGAGGATCAGCAGCGTAACCGCCAGCATGATCGGGAACAGCGGCAACATGGCCTTCGTCGCCTTACCCGACTCCTCGATGGAACCGGCTTGTTCAATGCGGTACCCGCTCGGCAGTTTCTCGATGATCGGAGCAAGCTGCTTGCTAATGGCCGTCGACACGTCGGGCGGTTGCAGGCCTTCAGCGATATCGCCGCGCACCGTGATGGTGGGCATGCGATCGCGTCGGCGGATGATCGGCTCTTCCATGCGCACATCGATCTTGCCGACTTGCGAGAGCGGAATGCGTTGCCCGTTGGCGCCAGCCAGTGTGAAGTCGCCGATCCGGGCCGGGTCCAGTCGAACATTGCCGGCGGAGCGCGCAGTGACCTGCACAGTGCGAATGTCCTCGCGCACCGCCGTCACCGGAATGCCGTTGAGCAGGAACTGCAGTTGCTGTGCGACGGCACTGGAGGTCAGCCCAACGACCTGCAAGCGATCCTGCTGCAACGTGAAGTGCAGCGTGGGCACGCGCATTCCCCAATCGGTATTGACTGTGCGCATCATCGGGCTGGCGTCCATGACATGCTGGACATCGGCCGCGATGCGGCGCAACGTTTCCGCGTTCGGGCCGGTCACGCGATAGGCCACGGGGAACGGCGAATACGGACCGAACACGAGCTGCGTGACACGCACACGCGCCCCTGGGGCAAGGCCGTCTGCAACGGCCTGACGCAGCCGCTGCTTCAACGCGTCGCGCTCTTCCTGACTATCGGTGCGGATCACGATCTTGGCGAACGATGGGTCCGGCAACTCCGGCCCCATCGCCAGATAGAAGCGCGGTGCACCCTGGCCAATGTAGGCCGTCACGATCTTGGCTTCCTTCTGCTTAGCCAGCCACGCTTCCAGCTTGGCGGTGGCCGCGTCGGTCTGGTTGATCGACGTGCCATAAGGCATCTGCACCTCGACAAGCACTTCCGGGCGATCCGAAATCGGGAAGAACTGCTTCTTGACGATCGCCATGCCCCCAATGGCTAGCGCGAAAAGGCCCACCACGGCACCCGCGACCAACCATTTGCGCGCAATCACGCGCCCGAGCAATTGGCGGAAACGGTTATAGCGCGGCGTGTCGTAAATCGCATCGTGTCCGCCTTCGACCTTCTTGAAGTTGGGCAGCATCTTCACGCCCAGGTAAGGCGTGAACACCACCGCCACCACCCACGACGCAATCAGCGCGATACCGACAATCCAGAACATGTTGCTGGTGTATTCCCCGGCCGTCGATCGCGCGAAACCGTTGGGCATGAAGCCGACCGCCGTCACCAGCGTGCCCGACAACATGGGTGCCGCAGTGTGGCTCCACGCGTAGGCTGATGCGGCCACACGGCTGTAGCCCTCTTCCATCTTCACCACCATCATTTCGATGGCAATGATCGCGTCGTCCACAAGCAGGCCCAGCGCGAGGATCAACGAGCCCAGCGTGATACGGTCGAAGTTCTTGCCTGTCGCGGCCATTACAACAAACACCACGGCGAGCGTCAGCGGCACGGCCGCAGCCACCACCAGGCCGGCGCGCCACCCCATGCTGACGAAACTCACCAGCATGACCACGAGCAGCGCCGCAAAGAACTTCAGCATGAACTCGTCGACAGAGGCGGCGATGTTGACCGCCTGGTCCGTCACCTTGGTCAGGCTCATGCCGAGCGGCATGTTCGCATTGATGGCGCCGACTTCCTTGTCGAGCGCCTTGCCCAGGTCCAGGCCGTTCCAGCCTTCGCGCATGACGATGCCCAGCAGCAAGGCTGGCTGCCCGCCATTGCGCACCATGAACGTGGCCGGATCCTCATAACCACGCTTGACGGTGGCAATGTCGGACAGCTTCAGCGTACGGCCCTGCGAGACCACCGGCGTATCGCGAATCTTCTGCAGCTCGTCGAACGCGCCATCCAGGCGGATGAACACCTGCGGCCCCTTCGTTTCCACCGAGCCCGCAGCGGCTAGCGCATTCTGGGTGTTGAGCGCGGCAAAAACGTCTTGTGGATTCACCCCAAGGGTCGCCAGCCGGTCATGAGAGAACTCGACGTAGATGCGTTCCGCCTGTTCGCCGATGATGTTGACCTTCTTCACGCCGGGCACGTGCAGCAGACGCTGGCGCTGCGTCTCCGCATCGCGCACCAGAGCACGTTGCGGCTCGCCCTGTGCCTTGAGCGCGAACAGCGCAAACGTCACGTCCGAATATTCGTCATTGACGATCGGCCCGATCACGCCCGACGGCAGGTTGGCCACCTCGTCGCCGACTTTCTTGCGCGCCTGGTAGAACTCCTCCTGCACTTCGGACGGCGGCGTGCTGTCGAGCAACGTCAACGTGGTGAACGCCAGCCCCGGCCGCGTGTATGTTTCCGTGCGGTCATACCAGCGCAACTCCTGCATGCGCTTTTCAATTTTCTCGGCCACCTGATCCTGCATTTCCTGCGCGGAGGCACCCGGCCACACGGTGACGATGTTCATCACCTTGACCGTAAAAGCGGGGTCTTCCGCACGGCCCAGCTTGAAGAAGGCAATGAGACCTGCCACCGAGATCAGGCAGATGAGGAACAGCGTGACGGCACGCTCGCGCACGGCGAGCGCCGACAGGTTGAAGCGGCCTTGGCTCACAGTCGCACCCCCGCGATGGCAGTGCCGGCATCCTGGCCCGCTACGCGCACCTGCTGCCCTTCACGCAGCAGTTGCGCGCCGAGCGCGACGATGCGGTCGCCCGGCTTGACCTGCCCACCGACGTGCGCGCCTTCATCCCCCACCCGCGCGATGGTGACGGACCGCCACGACACCTTGGCAGGCTCACCCTGGATGAGCCATACGCCCGGGCCCTTGCCAGCATCGAACACTGCGCCGAGTGGCACCTGCACGTCGCCTTGCGCAGTGGCAGGCCGATCGGCAATCTGGATCGTTACGGTGGAGCCCAGCGGCGCATTCGCCAGATCCCCGTCCAGCACGTAACGCGCTTCGAAGGTGCGGGTCAGCCGATCGGCCGCGTCCGAAAGTTGCCGCAGCTTGGCCGGCACGCCGGCAGTTTCCGCGCCAAAAAGCGTTGCCTGTGCAACCGAGCCAATCGCCGGCCGCAAGGTTTCCGGCAGCTGGACCACCGCTTCGCGTCGGCCCGCGTGCGCGAGGCGCACCACAGCCTGCGCTGCGTTGACGACCTGGCCGGGCTCCGCCAGCGTTTCCATGACCACGCCGTCGCCGTCTGCAACCAGCTCGGCGTAACGGCTCGCGTTGCGCGCCACATCGGCCTGCGCTTGCGCGGCGCTGAGTTGCGCTTTGGCCGCGTCCGCAGCAGCCTTGGCCTGGTCATAGGCCGAGGCAGAAATCGCCCCGGTTCCACGCAGATCGCGGTAGCGCGCCTCGTCTTCGGCCGTCTGTTGCGCGCGTGCCCGTGCGGCCGCCACGGTTTCCTGCTGCGCATGCGCGGCGAGCTTCAGATCAACCGGGTCGATGCGCATCAGCGGCTGCCCGCGCTTGACGGTCTGCCCCGCGTCAACCAGCCGCTCCAACACTTTTCCGGGCACCCGAAAGCCGAGGTCGCTCTGCACCTTGGCAGCCACGACGCCCGTGAATGAACGGGATGCGGAAACCGCCGGTTGAACGACCACCACACGCACCAAGGGCGCCTCGGTGCGCGGGTCGACGGGGGCTTTTTCGCCGCACGCACTCAGCGCGAGGGGCAACGCAAAAGCAACGGTAGAGATAACAAAGCGACGCGAAAACATGAAAGCCCCATCGACGAGATGATCTGGGCTTTCATTCTGGTTCTAGTGACCAAAATAGTCAATGGTCACAAAGAAAAAATCTGCGCATCAGGGGGAAAGACTCCGCAGCACCAGACTGGAGAGCAGCCCGGGCGCCGTCTCTGTGTAGTCAAAGCTGTACTGCAACAGCAGCGGATTCATGTACGGACGCATGACCAGGTAAATGGCTGCCGTGGTTTCGTCCAATGGCGTCTTGCGCTCGAAGTCTCCGGTCTCGCGGCCCTCCTGCAGCACATCGCGCAACAACGTCTGGATACGGCCTTCATAGGCGATCACAGACTGCCAGCGCTCAGTCGCTGCCGAGGCGGCAATTTCATACAACTTGCGGTCATGGGAAAACAGCCGGAGGCTGGCCTCCGTCAAGGCTTTGAACATCCGCCGCAGCTTCTCGGGCGGCGAGCCGGCCTCGGCCAGTGCCGCGTTGACGTCGGTCTCGATCTCGCGCAGGCAGTTGGCGCAAATCATCTCGCCAATGGCCTGCTTGGATTCAAAGAACTTGTAGATATAGGCCTTGGAAAAGCCGATGGCCTTGGCCAGATCGGACACGGCGGTCTTCTCATAGCCATAGCGGCTGAAATGCTCGGTGGCGGCGGCGACGATCTGGTCCCGCACGTCGTGATCCGCCGGACCGCGGGCGGAAACGGGGTAAGGAGTGGTCTTCATGGCGTCAGCTTACGCGAGTCGCAATCATTGAACAACTTGTGACCAATTTGTACTATAGTCACTAAAAGTTTCGATGGAAGTCGCCCATGTTGCCAAAACACTCCCTTACCGCACTCATCGTTGCCGCCCTGGCAGCAGGCTGCGCCGTCGGCCCGGACTATGTGAAGCCCGATATGCCGGCTCCAGCCAAATTCCTTGGCCAGACGGCCGTGGAACAGCGCAGCGCCACCACCGCAGCCGATCTGTCGGCGTGGTGGGCAGGTTTTGGCGATCCGCAACTGACGCGCTTCGTGCAGCTGGCGCTGGAACAGAACCTGGGCCTTGCCCAGGCCTTCGCCCGCGTCACGCAAGCGCGTGCAGGCCTTGGCGCCGCCAACGCCGCGTTACTGCCTTCGGGCAACGTCACAGGCCAGGCGGGGCGCGCCTATCAGTCCGTCGAGACCCCGTTGGGCCGCGTCTTGAATTCCCGACCCGGCTTCGACCGCTATGGCAATGCGCTTGAAGCGGACGCCAATGCAAGCTGGGAGCTGGATGTGTTCGGCGGCCTGCGCCGTGGCCGGGAAGCCGCGCTGGCGGATTACGAAGCCTCCCAGGCGGGCGCGGTTGCCACGCGGTTGGCCGTGGCCGCACAGACGGCCGACATCTACATCACGGTCCGCGGCTTGCAGACACGCCTGCGCGTGGCACGTCAGCAGGTAAAGACGCAAGAGGAACTGCTCTCCACGGTCAACCTGCTGTACGGCAAGGGGCTGGCGGCAGAACTTCAGGTCAGACAGGCGGAGGGCGCGCTGGCCCAGGTGCGGGCTTCCATTCCGCAGCTTGAGACCCGCCTCGACGCGGCGATGAACGCGCTCGACGTCATGCTGGGCTCACTGCCGGGCACGCACAGGGCCGAGCTTGCGCAAGACGGCGACATCCCTGCTGCGCCACGGATTTCGATCAGCGGATCACCGGGCGAACTGTTGCGGCGGCGCCCCGACCTCATCGTCGCCGAGCGCCGGCTCGCGGCTTCCAACGCACGCATCGGCGTCGCCATTGCGGAGTACTACCCGAAGTTCTCGCTTGGCGGGCTGCTGGGCAGCGCCACATCGGTGGGCGCCGGCAGCCTGTTTGGCAGCGGTGCCAGTCAGTTTGCCGGCGTGCTGGGCTTGCGCTGGCGCCTGTTCGACTTCGGGCGCATCAACGCGCAGATCGAGCAGGCCAAGGGGCAAGAGGCAGAGATGCTGGCCGCATACCGGCTCGCCGCGCTGCGCGCCACGGAAGACGTGGAAGACGCCTTTTCCGCCCTGGTCAAGTGTGAAGAGCAGGCGGCCGTGCTCACCCAAGGCGTGGATTCGCTTGGCCGCGCGCGAAACGCCTCGTTCGCTGCGTACCAGAAAGGCGTCGTCAGCCTCATCGAAGTCCTGCAGGCCGACGAAAGCCTGTTGCGTGCATCCGATGCGCGCGCCCAGGCGCAAACGGAATCGGCACGCGCTGCAGTCGCGGCATTCAAGGCGCTGGGTGGCGGCTGGAATCCGAACGCATCGACCGCCGTTGCCAGCAAATAGCCGCACAACCTCACAACAACCGCCTAACGCAGCACGTTTTCACTCACCGAGAAAGAAATTGCCATGTCGAATTCCAACGTTGTCGTCATCACCGGCGTGTCCTCGGGCATTGGTCGTGCCACCGCCGCAAAGTTCGCCCTGCGGGGCTGCCGGGTCTTCGGCACCGTGCGCAACCTCGCCAAAGCGCAGCCGCTCCCGGGCGTTGAGCTGGTCGAGATGGACGTCCGCGATGAAGCATCGGTTCAGCGCGCCGTCCAGACCATCATCGAGCTGGCCAAGCGCATCGATGTGCTGGTCAACAGTGCCGGCGTGACGCTGCTGGGTGCGACCGAAGAGACGTCGATCGCCGAAGCGCAGGCGCTGTTCGACACCAACGTGTTCGGCATCCTGCGGACCACGCGCGCGGTATTGCCGCACATGCGCACGCAGCGCTCAGGCCGCATCGTCAACATCAGCTCGGTGCTCGGCTTTCTGCCTGCGCCTTACATGAGCCTGTATTCGGCGTCCAAGCACGCAGTGGAAGGCCTGTCGGAGACGCTGGATCACGAAGTGCGCAAGTTCGGCATTCGTGTCGCGCTGGTGGAGCCGTCGTTCACCAAGACGAGCCTGGATGCCAACGCGCCTGATGTGGCGTCCAAGGTCTCGGCCTACGACGCCGAGCGCGGCGCCGTTTCGCAGACGATTCGGAAGAGTGTTCAAAAAGCCCCGGACGCCGACAGCGTCGCGAGCACGGTCGTCGATGCCGCGTTCGGTGCATGGAAGATGCGCCGCACGCCCAAGGGCGAGGCGACACTGCTGAGCAGGCTGCGCCGCTTCATGCCGTCTGGCCCGGTCGACTCGGGCTTGAGGAAGACGTTTGGCCTGTCCTGAAGCCGAAGCTGACGCGTGTTACCTGAAACAGACCCGGCGACCCATCGTCGAAATCGGAAGAATCCCATGACGCCTCCCGACAGCGCAGCCACTGGAACAAGCGGAACAACTGGAGCAACTGCCACGATTCCCGTGGCGTTGCCCGCCGCACACACCAACACCGCATCGCCTTGGCCGGTGTTCTGGATCGCCAGCGTGGCGGTGTTCCTGGTCTCGATGGATGGCACGATGCTGTTCGCCGCCTTCAGCGCCTTACGCGCAGGCTTTCCTCACGCCACTGCGGCGGACCTTTCCTGGGTGCTGAATGCCTACACCGTGGCGTACGCGGCAACGCTCATTCCATCGGGCGGATTGGCGGACAAGCATGGGCGCAAGAAGGTGTTTCTGATCGGTGTCGCCTTGTTCCTTGCGGCGTCCGTTGCGTGTGGCCTGTCGCCGAGCGTCGGGTGGCTCGTTGCAGCCCGCGTGCTGCAAGCCGTTGGCGCTGCGCTGCTGACGCCCGCGTCGCTCTCGCTCGTGCTGGCGGCGTTTCCGGTCAGCAAGCGCGCGGTGGCGATCAGTCTATGGGGAGCGGTGGGTGCGCTGGCTGCCGCGGTGGGCCCAAGCCTCGGGGCGTTCGTGATCGCATCGATCGGCTGGCAGTGGGCGTTCTATCTGAACGTGCCTCTGGGGCTGACGGCGATGTGGCGTGGCGCCACCCTTCTCGTCGAGACAAGACAGCACGGCACCAGACGCCCGCTGGATCTGTTCGGGATGGGCATGCTGATGATCGGCACGGCGGCTTTGGCGCTGTCCATCGTGCAATCGGAGTCGCCTGGATGGTCGCGCGATGAACTCCTCGGGATTGCCGCCATCGGGCTCGTGAGCATCGTCGGATTTGTCGCGTGGGCTCGCGTTGCAAGGGCGCCGCTCGTCGATTTGAGGCTGTTTCGCAACCCGACTTACCGATACGTCAATCTCGCCACGTTGAGCTTCGGCACGGCATTCTCGATGATGTTCTTCGGCTTCTTTTTCTACATGAAGTCGATCTGGCATTACTCGCTGCCGGTGGCCGGGCTGGCCATCACGCCCGGGCCGCTGCTGGTGATTCCGGTGGCCATGCTCTCAGGCCGGATCGCGAGCCGCCATGGCCATCGCCCACTGTTGGTCGCGGGCAGCGTGCTCTATGCGAGCAGTGCCGTCTGGTTTTTGCTGGTGCCCGGCCTGACTCCCGCTTACCTGACCCACTGGCTGCCCGGCATGCTGCTCAGCGGCGTGGGCGTTGGCATGGTGCTGCCGTCGCTGTCAGGGGCCGCCGTCAGTCATTTGCCTGCAGAGCACTACGCGGTCGGCGGCGCAATCAATCAGGCGATACGGCAAATCGGTTCCGTCATGGGCGTCGCCCTGACGGTGCTGCTGCTCGGCAGCGCCGGTCTGCAGCGCGCCGACTTCAATGCGCTCTACCTCTGCCATATGAGCCTGGCACTGCTGACCGCAGTCCTGTGCCTGCCCGTCAACACGCTGCCCCGGGCTATTGCTCAGTCCAGGTAATCCGCCCGCCCGTCTGCCGGCGAAACCCGCGCAATTCGTAGAGCACGTGGCAAAGCGTGGGGTGAATTCCGTGACCCAATCCACCCCCACACCACTCAGTCGGCCGCGCGCGAACGCATGCTGGTCTCGGCTTGCGGGGCGTTGATGAAACGCACCAGTTCGGTCATGCTGGCCTCGGGCGCTTCTTCCATCAGCCAGTGGCCGGAGCCCTTGATGGTGACGCCGTTCACGTTGGTCGCCACCATCCTTGCCTGTTCGATCAGGAAGGCGCCGGAAGCCTTTTCGCCCGCCAGTACAAGCATCGGCATCTTGAGCGGCGTCTTCGCAAAGCCCGCAAAGTCCACCGCATCCTGCGGGAAGGCGTGGAGATATTCGAACCCTGCCGCCATGCGCCCGGGTTGGCCGTAGGTGCGCGCGTAGAACTGGCGGTCGGCTTCGGGCACCGAGTGCTTGGGATCGGCCGCAAAGTCGTTCCAGAAGTGCTCGAAGTAGATGCGCTCGCGGCCCTGCACCAGCTTGAGCGGAGTGTCGCCATAGAAATGGAAGTGCCACAGGTCGCGCAGCAGCCAGACCTTCTGCCAGTCACCCACGCCGGGCAGGAAGGCGTCCATGAGCGTGATGCTTTCCACTTCGTCGGGGTATTGCGCGGCATAGGCGTACGCCACCATCAGACCGATGTCATGGCCGACCAGCTTGACCTTGCGATAGCCCATGGCCTGCACCATGGCGTGGATATCCTGCGCAAGCGTCGTCTTATCGAAGCCCGACGCGGGAATCGACGAGGTGCCCGCTCCCGGCAGGTCTGGCGCCAACACCACGCGGCGGTCGGCCAGACGCGGAATCAGCGGCAGCCACATGTGACTGGTCTCGGAATAGCCATGCAGCAGCACGACGGGCGTTTCGGGGCCGTTGCCGGCCTGCAGCGTGTGAATCAGCAAGCCCGCAGCCTCGACCATGCGGTCATGCACGGCGGGTGCGGCATGCGCGTGCAGCGCAGCCAGGCCGATGAGGGCAGCGCCCAGGTGGCTTACCAGGTTGGGAAGAATCTTCATGATGATCTCCAGCCGTGCCGCACGCGGTGTGCGGCACGCCGTAACAAGAGTTGGGTTAAAGCTGGCTCATGCCGCCATCGGCAATGATTTCCGTGCCGACAATGAAGGCCGATTCGGGCGCCGACAGATGCAACACCGTCGACGCAATCTCTTCCGGCTGACCAAAGCGGCCCAGCGGCACCTGGCCCTGGATCTGTGCGGCGGTGGCGGCCAGCGTGTCGGCATCCAGCCCGAGCTTGCCGTACAGCGGCGTCGTCACCGGGCCTGGGCTGACCACATTCACGCGGATTCCCGAGCCAATCAGCTCACCCGACAGCGTCTTCGCCAGCGAGATCAGCGCAGCCTTGCTTGCCGCATAGACCGACGAATTCGGCATGCCGATGTGCGCGTTGATGGAGCCGTTCAGCACGATCGACGTGCCCTTGTTGAGGATGGGCAGCAGCGCCTGCATCTGGAAGAACGCGCCCTTCACGTTGGCGTTGAAGGTCGCATCCCACAGGGCTTCTTCCACGTCCGGGACGGCGGCAAACTTGGCCATGCCGGCGTTAATGAACACAGCGTCCAGACGCACGCCGGCCTCCTGCAGCTGGCGGGTCAGCTCGCGCGCGGCTGCCACGGTGCCGGTTTCGTTACGGATGGCGAGGGCCGCATTGCCGCCGGCCGTGCCCAGCGTGGCGCGCGCCGTTTCCAGCGCTGCCGCATCGCGGCCGGTGATGACCACGCGGGCGCCTTCCCGCGCAAATGCCTGGGCGGCTGCCAGGCCAATACCGCTGTTGCCGCCAGTGACCAGAACGGTCTTGCCTTCGAAGCGATTCATGATGTCCTCCAGTAGGAAAGTTGAACTTGAACAATCGCGTGACTGCAGTGTGGACGCGGGCAAGCGGTTTGCCATACGATCCGGACGATGAACACGTTCGAAGGAATTGCACATGTTGACGGACGAAGAATTGGCACTCCTGGAGGCCATCCGCCAGACGGGCAGCCTGTCGCGCGCGGCGGCGCAACTGGGCAAGGCGCCGTCGACCGTGTCATATGCCGCACGCCAACTGGAGCAGCGCTTCGACGCCCTGCTGTTTGATCGCCGTCGCTACCGGCTGCAGCTCACGCGCGCCGGGCAGTTGCTGACGGAAGAAGCCGCGCGGCTGGCGCAGGATGTGTCGCGTGTTACGCAGCGCGTGCGGCAGGTGGCCAACGGCTGGGAAGACCGCTTGTGGATCGTGACGGACGAGCTGCTGGAGTTCGAATCGCTCATGCCAGTGATGCACGCGTTCGATGCGCTGCAATCGGGCGTGGCGCTGCGCGTGACGCACGAAGTGCTGGCCGGCACCTGGGAGGCCCTGCGCGACGGCCGCGCCGATCTCGTGATCGGGGCGACCAACGAGCCGCCTTCCATCCCGAACCTTGGGTGGTTCGAGCTGGGGGTGGTGGAATGGGTATTTGCCGTGTCGCCACGACACCCGCTTGCAGCCGTCGACGCGCCGCTCACGCGCGAGGAAATCGCCCGGCATCGCGCCGTGGTGGTGGCCGATTCGGCGCGCACCACCGCCGGCCGCGCCTATGGGATGCTGAGCGGGCAGCCTACGCTGGCCGTGCCCAGCATGCGTGCCAAGACGCTTGCCCAGCGCGACGGCCTGGGCGTCGGCTGGCTGCCGAGGCACCGCGTGGCGTCGCTGCTGGCGCGCGGCGAGCTGGTGGAAAAACGTACCACCGATCCGCGCGAGCCGAACCTGCTCTACGTCGGCTGGCGCAGCGGCGATGTCGACGGCGAGGGCCGCGCACTCCAATGGTGGCTTGAGCAGCTACGGCAGCCCCGCTTGGCCAGGCGGCTGGTGCAGGGCATCGACACATTCGCCTGAAACTTCGCCGCGCCGTGTGATCTTGCCTATGCTGGGATGGCGCCGACTTCGCATCGCCCGTCGGCGCAACACAAGCGACGCCGACTGTTGCGGAATGATCAACGTTGCAGCGTTTGTCTTCTGACAAACCCTCGGGTTGGTCAACGCGCGCTGTCGGCCAGCGTTAATCGGTCACGCACGTATTTCCGTGCCTCGTTGGGGGTCTCGTTATGAAACTGTCTGCGTTGATGTTTTCAATCGGTGCGCTGGTGATGGGTTCAGCGTTTGCGCAAGGCACCGCCGCACCCGCCACCGCACCGGCAGCGGCCCCGGCGGCCGTCCACGCGGTCTGCAAGGACGGCACGCCCTATAGCGGCGCGACGCTCAAGGGCGCCTGCCGCGGCCACGGTGGTGTCGACAAGAAAGCCAGCGCAGGCGGTGCTCCGGCTGCCGCGCCCGCAGCGGCGCCTGCCGCATCGGCTCCGGCCAAACCTGCGGCCGCGGCTCCTGCGGCGCCTGCCGCAGCACCGGCTCCGGCGCCAGCAGCCAAACCCGCAGCAGCAGCGCCTGCCAAACCGGCCGCGGCCGCAGCGGCCACCGTTGCCCCTGGCGGCGGCCCCGACAAGGTATGGGCCAATGCCAGCACCAAGGTCTACCACTGCCCGGGCGATCGCTACTACGGCAAGACCAAGCAAGGCGAATACATGACCGAAGCCGACGCCAAGGCCGCCGGCATGCGCCCAAGCCGCAACAAGGCCTGTACCAAGTAAGACACGCCTGCAGCCAACCCGTACGCCGCGGCCCGCCCGGGTCGCGGCGTCGTCCATTTCAGCCGGATCACCGCGTCGCATGCCCCCGAGCAACGAACATCCCGCCGCCGCCCTGCAACACCCAGAGAGCTTCGCCCCGCTGGATGCGCCGCCCCAGCCGCCACAGCAGCGCGCGGTGCGCGACGTCATCGCCGGGTTCTCGATTGCGGGCCTGTTGCTGCCCGAAGCCGTTGCCTACGCGGGCATCGCCAGCCTGCCGCCGCAGGCCGGGCTGATCGCATTGCTGTGCGGTCTGGTGGTCTACTCGTTGCTCGGCTCGAGCCGCTTTGCGATTGTCTCGGCCACGTCATCGTCGGCCGCCGTGCTGTTTGCGACGGTGCTCTCGGAGCCCGGCGCCAGCAGTGCGACGGCGCTCACGATGGCGGCGGCGCTCATCATCGCAACGGGTGTGCTGTTTATCCTGGCCGGTGCGGCGCGGCTGGGCGGCATGTCGGATTTCATCGCGCGGCCGGTGCTGCGCGGTTTCACGTTCGGGCTGGCGCTGACGATTGCCGTCAAGCAATTGCCCAAGATCCTCGACGTAACGGTTCACCACAGCGACACGCCACGCGTTGCGCTGGACCTGATCAGCAGCGCGGCCAGTGCCAACCCGTACAGCACCGCATTGGGTGCCATCGCACTCGCCCTGCTCTTCGGCCTGGGCCGCTGGGGGCGCATTCCGGCCACGCTGGTCGTCATCGTGCTCGCCATCGCGGCCGGCTACTGGATCAACTGGCACAGCTATGGCATTGCCGTGGTCGGCCATATCGACTTGCAGAACATCAGCTTCGGCGTGCCGGCGCTGAACCGGGTGCAATGGATGCAAAGCGCCGAACTCGGCTTTGCGCTCATGCTGATCCTCTACGCCGAATCCTACGGCTCCATCCGCAACTTCGCGCTCAAGCACGGCGATGGCATCTCCGCCAACCGCGACCTCGTCGCACTGGGCTGTGCGAATCTGCTCTCGGGCCTGCTGCACGGCATGCCCGTCGGCGCCGGGTATTCAGCCACTTCTGCCAACGAAGCCGCGGGCGCGCAATCACGTCTGGCCGGGCTGTGCGCGGCGGTCGTGGTGGCGCTGATCGTGTGGCTGTTCCTGCCGGAGCTTGCGCGCATTCCCGAGCCGGTGCTGGCGGCCATCGTGATCTTTGCGGTCAGCCATTCGCTGCATCCGGCCGTCTTCAAACCGTACTGGGCCTGGCACCGCGATCGGCTGGTGGTGATTGCCGCGTTGCTCGCCGTGCTGGTGCTGGGCGTGCTGCACGGGTTGCTCGCCGCAATTGGCGTGAGCCTGCTGCTCACCCTGCGCAAGCTCTCCGAGCCCAACGTGAGCGTGCTCGGCCGCCTGCGCGGGAGCCATGATTTCGTCGACGTGTCTCTGCACCCTGAGGCCAAGCCCGTGCCCGGGGTGCTGATCGTCCGGCCCGAAGTGCCCCTGTTCTTCGCCAACACTGAGCGCGTACTCGGCAAGGTTCGTGCGATGCTTCAACAACCGCACGAGCCCGCGCTGCGCGCCATCATGCTGAGCCTGGAAGAAACGCCGGACGTGGACGGCTCGGCCATCGAAGCGCTGCGCGTCTTTGCCGCCGAATGTGCGGCGCGCGGCCTGCAACTGATGCTCGTGCGCCTCAAGCCGCGCGCGCTGACAGTCTTGCAGCGCGCTACCGACAGCACACTGCGTGCCGAGATGCTGCACGAGTTGAGCGTGGATGAATGCGTGCAGTCGCTGGCCGCAACGCCCAGCACACCGGCCGGCGCCTAGCGCGACAACGCCAGGGCACAACACGGTGCGCGAAGCGCGTCAGCCCCGGGACCGGCGTATCAGCGCGAGGCGTTGCCCGGTGCACGCGCGCCTTCGAGAATGATGCGCGCGAGCTTGGCGTAATCGCCATCAAAGTGATGGCCGCCAGGCAGCTTCACGAGCTGCACCTGCTTCGGATCCAGGCCCGGGCAATTGGTGTCCTTCTCTTCCTTGCCGTAGATGCACATGCCCAGCCCCGCCGGCAGCTTCTGCACCTCGGGCAGGATCAGCAAGCCAGAGGCGCTGCTCGACACCCAGTTGGTCATGTGGAACTCAAAATCGGCACGCTTGCCCAGGCCCATCATGACCGCCAGCGCGACATGCTCGCGCGACGCCGCTGGCAACCGGTTGACGATGAAGGGCAGCACGTCTGCGCCCTGCGAATAGCCGATCAACAGGGCCTTCTGCTTCTTCCAGCGCGACGCATAGAAACGCACGAGGCGGTCCATGTCGGCGGCGGCAGAGGCCGGCGTGCGGGGCGTCCAGAAGTAGCGCAGCGAATCGATGCCCACCACGGGCACGCCCGACTTGGACAGCGCGGCCGCGACCTCCTTGTCCAGCCCCGCCCAACCGCCGTCTCCCGAGAGCAGCACCGCAAACAACTCGGACGATGACCCGGGCTGCGCGGGCACTTCGATGATCGGCAGGTCAGACACCGCCGCGGGCGGCGGCGGGGGCGGCGGCTTGCGCTGGGCGACAAGCTTGGCGAAGGCGGTCTTGAACGGTTCGCTGGCTGTCACAGGCGGCGCATTGGCGCCCGTTGCCATGGCCGGCAACGCCACCGATTGCGCCCCGGAAATCGTATCGATGAAGGCTTGCGTGGCACGCGCGTCGCACAGCGGACCGGAGCGGCGCGCAAACGACGTCGGCGTGGCGGATTGCAGCGCCACCCAAGGCGCAGACAACTTCGTGGCCGGCAGGAGCACCACCCCGGCGTTCTCGGGCGGCTTGACGCGTTTGGCCGTGGTGCGGCTCTCGCTCATGCGGCGGCTGAAGTGCACGCCCTCGCCCTTGCACAACGGCTTGCGCAGCTCCAGCACCGGACAGAACTCCATCGACATGGCCCCGGCAAAGATGTTCGGGCGCGCCTGGGCAATCATGGCGTAGGCCAGCGCACCGCCTTCGTTGTCGCCAACGAGGATGGGCGGGTAGTAGCCGGGCACCTTTTCGTAGGCCTGCAGGAAGCGGCTGAAGTTTTCGAGATCGCCATCGGGGAAAGCGCAATCGCCCGGATCTGCCTCCAGGCTGGCGAACAGCGCAGGCGTCGACAGGCCTGCCACCAATGCGCCCTGCTGCGCGAGGCTCTCTGCCATGCGCGATGCGGCGGGCGTCCAGCCCAGGTCGCCCGACAGCATCAGCACGACGGAGCGGATTTCGCCCTTCGGCTTATAGACCGGCACATCGCGAAAACGCCCGTGCGTGACGAACTCGACCGCGCCCGGTGCGGCGGCGGGCGTAGCGGGCGCCACCACCGGCAGCGACAACACGCCGCCGTTGGCAGCCTTGTTGGCCGTCACGGCCGGCCCGCTCATTTGCAGCCGAGGCGGCATGTCACCGCGCGGCGGCACTGCCACGACACCACTGGCGCCCGTCATGCCCACGGGAGGAACCAGCACCGCGCCCTGCACGGGCGTCGGTTTGGATGTAGGCGCAGGAGCGTCGGCGGCGATGGCCCAGGACGCTGCCAGCACCATGCCGACCGCACCCACATGCCCGGCCAAACGCAAGCCTTTGCGTAGCACTCCCCGATGCCGCGCCTCTTGCGTGCGCGGTGCTTGCCAACTCATTTGGAGATCACTCCCTTCAAGCCGCCGCCGATCAGCGCAGCGACGTCCGTCAATGTGAACAGCGGCGCGATACCGCCACGTGCGAGCAGGTAGCGGGCTTCCCACACCGGCTCGAATTTGTCCTTGAAATTGCGCAGCCCTCTGAAATTGTAGAAGCGCGCACCGTGCCGGAACATCATCCGTCCGAAGCGGTGCCAGCGCGGCGCAAGCTGATGCTCAACCATGCCCGACATCGGCGCCATGCCCAGCCCGAAACGCTGATACCCCTGCGCCTGGAAGTGGAGGATGACCTTGCCAAACAGGAAATCCATCGTGCCGGGCGGCACGTCGCTGCGATAGCGCATCAGGTCCACGCTCGCCTCGATGCGCAGCACATCGGGGCACATCAGCGTGGCAAACGCCACGATGACGCCCTCGCGGCGCACCACGGCCACGGGCTGGCTGCGGATGTAGCGGTCGTCAAATGCGCCGAGCGAGAAGCCTTTCTCGCGCGCGTTCTGATTGCGCAGCCATTCATCGGAAATGGCCCGCAATTCGTCCAGGACGGTCGGCACGTCTGCCGTCGGGATGATCTCGAACGACAGCCCTTCGCGCTCGCCGCGCGTCACGCCATGGCGCAGATTGGCGCGGCGCGAGCCCTTGAGGCTGAAGTCGGGCAGCGACACATACGCCTCTTCGCCCAGCTTGTAGGCACGCAGGCCGGCATCGAGATACAGCGGCAGCGTCTGCGGCCGCGTCTTGTAGAACGCGGCGCGCCCGCCATGTGCGTCGGCCATTTCGATAAAGCGCCAGATCAGCTCGGGCCACTCCTGCTGCGCGCCCACGGGGTCGGACAGCGCCACCCACGAGCGCCCCTGCTTGGCGTACATGATGAACGCGTTGCCCGACGGCGAGAACAGCAGGCTCTTGTCGCCCATCAGCGCGAGCGTGGCATCGGCGGCAGGCTGCTTGCGGACGATCTCGGCCGCGCGGGCGAGTTCTTCGTCGCTCGGGAAGGTCGTAACGCCTGGCTCCTTGCGAAAGAGCTGCCACATGCCGAAGCCGAGCCCGGTGACGGCCACGGCCATCAGCGCGCGGATGGAACGTGGCGCATCGCCGTCAAATGTGAATTGCCACCAGAGCTGGTTGGCGTAGGCCACCTCGCGGTAGGCGAAGAAGAGAATCCACACGCACGCCGCAAACACGCACACCATGGCAAGCAGCCACCCCGCCTCCAGCCGCTGCGAGAACAGCGACGACGGCCGATCGAACTGCCGGCGCGAGATGACGAGCAGCACCGCCAGCGTCACCAGCACCGCCATCTCCGACACGGCAATGCCCTTGGGCAGCGCCAGCACGCCGGTCAGCAGCGACAGCACCAGCGCCGCCCACCACGCGGCATCCAGCCGGTGCAGCAGCCCGCGTGCGACAAACAGCATGATGAGCCCCGCCACGCTACCGATCATGTGCGAGGCTTCCACCACGAACAGCGGCACATGCATGCGCAGGAGGTCTTCCGCTTCGTCGCTGGCAGGGGTGACGCCCGAGACCAGCAGCATCACGCCGGCCACCATCGTCAGCGCGGCCAACAGCCCCGGCGACAACTTGACCGCAGCGCGGCCGAACGGTGCCCCGGCGCCGGAGCGCAACTCGAAGGCGCCAAGCATGGCAGCGGCCACGACCAGTGGCAGCAGGAAATAGATGGCGCGGTAGAACAGCAGCGCGGCCAGCACCTCGGCCGGCGGCGCCTGGCCGCTGCAGCCCAGAAGGATGACGGCCTCGAACACACCCAGGCCGCCCGGGCTCTGGCTCAGGACGCCCAGCGTGACCGCCAGCGCATAGAACGCCACAAACGTCGGTAGGTCGACCGCGCCTGCCGGCATCAGCACCCACAGCGCCGCCGCCGCGGCAATCATGTCGGCCGCTGAAATCGCAAACTGACGCGCGGCCAAGCCCGGCGGCGGCAGGCGGACCTCCCACCGGCCGAACAGCGTCACATGGCGCTGCCGCATGCACAGCACGAGCAACGCCACGACGCCGGCCAGCACCAGCAGGGCCACGACTTCGAGCAACGGCGCCGGCAAATGCGTAATGGTAGCGATGTGCGGCGCGCCCCACAGCAGCCCGACCGCGCCAAAGGCCGTGGTGGACACGCCAAGCGCGCCCGCATCGAAGGCGACCGCTTCTGTCACACGGGCAGGATCGAGCCCGGCCGCCGTGTACAAGCGCGTGCGCACCGCCCCGGCCGTCAGCGAACCGAGACCGACGGTGTTGCCCAGCGCATAAGCAATGAACGAGGTGGTGGCCACCGTGCCTGGGGCGACGTGCGCGCCGGCATAGCGCAGGCCGGACGCGTCGTAGCCGGTCAGGGCGACGTAGCTCAGCGCCGTGGCCAGCACGGCCAGCAGCAGGTGCGAGCGCGGCGTAGCCTGCAGCGCGGCGACCATATCGGCGTAGTGCACGTGGTCCAGCAGCGCATACAGGCTGTCGAACACGAGTGCGCCAAGCACGAGCACCATGCCGACCACGATCCAGCCGGCCAGGCCTAGGCCCGATTCGGATCGCACGGGCGTGGCGGGCGCGGCAGGCGGGGTGCGGGCCGAAGATCGGCGCGATGTTGGACTGGCGTCGTTGGACGCGGCGTCAGGCATGGTGAAAAACGAAATCCTGCTGGCTTGGCGGAGTGCCGGGTCGAAGCGATATGCGAATCCGGACCCGCAGAAGTGGGAGAGCGCGGCAAGACAAACCGCCGAAGACCACGCTCCGCACGGTATCGACGTCTTGATTGGAGCCTGGCCTACCGGCACGGGCTTGTCGCGCGCGCCGGTTTTCTCTCGACCCGCGCTTCAGACGGCCCGTGTGCTGGATTCGCACGTTGTTTGCGGCCTACGTAATACGGCTGAAGCAGCCGATTCGTTGACACGCAGTCCGCATTTTACGGTTTGGGCGCGCTCTCCGGCGGCTTGGGCGGCACATTGGGCTTGCCGGCGTCGACGGAAACCGGGTCGCTCGCAGGAAAGGTTTCCTCAAGGCCCTCGTCGAGCAGGGCTTCCTCATGCGTATCGGCCACGGGCGGATGCGGGTTGGCGGGCGCCGGGGTGGGTGAGGCGCGATCGTCTGGCTCTGGCATGGCGTTCTCCAAGGATGCTTACCCAGAATAGGCAAAGCCGGCTTAACAGGATGACATGGAGGACGGCATGGGCATATGTCGGGCCGGCGGCGGGCTCGGCGCCACGGGTGCGGCACTCAGCCGATGCTCAGCAAACCGTGCGCCAGCCGCCCCAGAAAGCGTTGCACAAACGGGATCGAATGGATAACCGCAAACGTTTTCTATGCTGAAGAAGTCTTAGACAGTATTGCGTAGGAAGGAGGAGTCCGGTACACCATTGAAGCGATCGTTTTCAATATTTTCACAATTCTGCGCATGCCTTTACAGCGCGCCACTGGTGCACTCCTGCGGCGGCCTTCTCTGCTGATCATCGGCGCGTCGGCGCTGTCGCTGGTGCTGGCCGCGCTGACCGCGCTCTCGCTCTGGGAAATGCGCTCGGACGCACTGGCCCGCGCGCGCGATGCCGCCGACAACCTCGCGCTGATCCTGCAGCGCGACATTGCCCGCAACATCGAGGTGTACGACCTGTCGCTGCAGGCCGTGATCGACGGCGTACGCGACCCCGCCATGCTGGCGCTGCCGCCCGCCGTACGCCAGCTCGTGCTGTTCGACCGGTCGACCAACGCGCAGGACCTGGGCTCGCTGCTGGTGACCGACAAGGCCGGCGACGTGGTCATCGATTCGCACTCGGTGCCGCCGCGGCACATTTACCTCGGTGACCGCGATTATTTCCAAGTACATCAAGCCTCCGACGACGTCGGGCTGTATATCAGCGAGCCGTTCATGCCGCGCGCGACTGGCCTCGAGCGATCGCTGGGACTCAGCCGGCGCCTGAACGGCCCGCACGGCGAATTCAACGGCATCGTGGTCGGCACGCTGCGGCTGAACTACTTCAGGCGGCTGTTCGACGGCATCAACCTGGGGCCCCACGCCACCGTCACGCTGATCCGCACCGACGGCACGCTGCTCATGCGGCGCCCGTACAACGAAAAGCTCATCGGCCGCAACCTGGCCGATGCCACCGCGTTCCAGAAGCGGCTGCTCGCACCAGAAGGCTCGTATGTGGACATCGCGGGCATTGACGGTATCGAGAGGCTGTTCAGCTTCCGCCATATCGGCGACCACCCGCTGATCGTCACCGTTGGCCTTGCCACCGAAGACATCTACGCTGAATGGTGGCGGCGCGCATGGGTGATCAGCGGCATCGTGCTGATGCTTGACGCGGTGTTCATCGTGCTGTCATTCCTCTTTGCGCAGCAGCTGCGCAAGCGGCTCGAGATGGAGCAGCAATTGCATCTGCTGGCCAATACCGACAGCCTGACCGGACTTGGCACGCGCCGCGCCTTGGATTCCGCCCTCGACGTGGAGTGGCGCCGCGCCAATCGGCATCACACCCCGATGGCGGTGCTGATGATCGACGTGGACGACTTCAAACCCTACAACGACAGGTACGGCCACGCCGCCGGCGACACCGCCCTGCGCACGGTGGCACGCTGCATCAACGACAGCATCAAGCGCCCCGGCGACTTTGCCGGCCGCTATGGCGGCGAGGAGTTCTGCGCCGTGTTGCCGAACACCGACCTGGGCGGCGCCGCGCGCGTTGCCGAGAGCATCCGCGCTGCCGTTCTGGCCGCCAACGAGCGCAATGCTGGCAGCGCGTACGGCAAGCTGACCGTGAGCATCGGCGTGGCGGTGCATTCGGGCATTGCCGCCGAGGACGACACGCTGGAAGACCTCGTTCGACTGGCGGACGGGCGGCTGTATGAAGCCAAGGCCGCCGGCCGCAACGTGGTCATGCCGCGACACGAGCGGCCCAAGCTGCCTGTCGTCTAGCCAACACCCGTCGGGCACCCCACTTTGGGGGCATGCCATCATCGGCCACCGCTTCTGCACAATGCGCGGGGCTTTCAGGAAACCGCCGTGAGCAAACCTCCGCATTCCCACTTCGATACGTCTGCGCTGCCGCGCGAGCATCAATTTGCGGCGTGGCGGGATGCCATCAACGTGCTGTTCGATTCGCGCTCCGCCGCGCCGCAGTCGCATGGCTTTCAGGCCAGCGTCGACGCCTATCTGTGCGGCGAGACGGGTGTGGGCATGCTCAGCGCCCAGGCACAGCACTATGACCGGTCCCGCTCCAAGCTGGGGCGCGACGGCATGGACGTCTACGTGCTCCAGTACTACCTGGAAGGCAGTTGCGGACAGCGCGACGGCGCAAGCGACAGCGCCACGCGCCCCGGCGATCTGTTCATCGTCGACGCAGCCCAGCCGCTCGCCACAAGCACGACCGACAGCCGCTTCCTGAGCCTGGCCGTGCCACGGCGCCTGCTGGCACCGCTGCTGCGCGCACCCGACGAACTGAGCATGCGCGTGCTGCGCGGCGGTGCTCCGATGGTCGGGCTGCTGCGCGATCACCTGTGTTCGCTCTATCACTCGGTCGGGAAATTGAGCGATGCCGAAGCACAGGCCGTCATCCCGGGCACCCTGCAACTGGCTGCGGCCGCCATCAACTGCCAGGTGACCGAAGCCAATGCGCCGGCCGTGAGGGAAAGCCTGTTTGCCTCGGTCTGCCGGCATGTGCAGCACAATCTGTCCGACCTGGCGCTTTCGCCCGAAGGCGTGTCGGTGCAGTTCGGCATCTCGCGTGCCACGCTGTACCGGCTGTTCGAGCGCGAAGGCGGCTTCTTCAACTACCTGCGCATGCAGCGCCTGCGGCAGTGCCACGCGATCCTGGCCGACCGATCGCAGACGCACCGTTCGGTAGCCGAAATCGCGCAGACCTACGGCTTTTCCGACGCCTCGAACTTTGCGCGTGCGTACCGGCGCGCGACGGGCATGTCGCCCCGCGAGACGCGCATGCTGGCCGTCGAAGGGCGCGCCGCAGCCATGCCGTTCGTGCAGCACAAGGACTGGCGCACCTGGGTCATGCAGATGCGCTGATGCGCGCGGCGGCCCCTCCCGCACCCCGTTTTTTCCTCCTACCTCCCGCGCTTGCCGCCCCCAGGCTGAGACGCGCTGACAGGTTCGCGCGACGGCCGGACCGGTTCGCGGCCGCAGCCGCTTTCTCCGTTGAATCCCGGCTGGCGTGCGTGCGAGCATCCGGCCCGACCTGACGAGTGCCCATGTGCTCGCGGCGGGCACGCGCGACGTGCCCTCTCTTCGTCGAACAGGTCGGAGCGGTGCGGACATTCCGCGCCTCGCACAACACACAACGACAAAAACGGGGGTCTTGTGAAAGACATAACGGGAAAATCGCTTGCCTTGACGCTCTTCGCCACCGTGGCGCTGGCCGCGTGCGGCGGTGGAGACTCGGGAAGCAACACCGCCAGCAATGGCGGCAACACCAGCGGCAACACGCCGCCCGCATCCACGTGCGCAGAAACCGGCGTCGATGCCAAGTACGCCTGCCAGACCGGCAGCACGGAGCCGCTGTACACCTACCAATGGGCGCTCAAGCAGGCAACGAGCTTCTTCGCGGCGTTCGGCCTGGTGGCCAACGGCACGACCGATATCAACGTTGAAGACGCGCACAAAGCCGGCATCAAAGGCCAGGGCGTGAACGTGCTCGTGCTCGATGACGGCATCGACGTGCACAACGAAGACCTGTTCGCCAATGCCAACTCGGACATGACGCACAACTTCGACGATGGTTTGAACGATCCGACACCGGCAGACAATCCCGCCAACATCAACGACGCGCATGGCACCAATGTCGCCGGCATCATCGCGGCGGCGCAGAACGGCAAGGGCGTGATGGGGATCGCGCCGCGGGCGACACTGGGCGGGGCGCGCTTTATCGGCGCGGCGAACCCGGACACCACCGCAGCCTACGGCGGCGCAAATTGGTCGAAGAACGGCCACATCATCAACGCGTCGTACGGTGCAAACCCGCAGGCGCCGCTGGAGTACGACACGTCCACCTCGACACAGGCAGCGGTGCGCGCCTTCCCGAACCTGCGTGGGGGCCGCGGGCTCGTCATGCTCAAGGCGTCGGGCAACGAATATGAGTCCATCAACGACGGCATCAATGTTCCGCCGCGCACGTGCCCGACCGTGGGCGCTACCGCCGGCATGATCGGCTGCGAGACCCCGGCCAATGACCCGGAAGCGCTGGAGCCCGGCGTGATCGTGGTTGGCGCAGCAAACGCGCAGGGCATCAAGTCGAGCTACTCCAACGCCGGATCGGTCAACTGGATCACAGGCTTGGGCGGCGAATACGGCAACGGCGGAAAATATGGTGAAACCGGCAGCGGCCCGAAGATTTTCTCCACCGACCTCAGCGGCTGCGCACGCGGCTACAGCCGGGCCAATCCGGACGACACCTATGACTTTGCAATTGCAGGCACCGCCACCAACCTGAAAGACAACGCGAAGTGCGACTACTCGAGCATGAACGGCACGTCGGCGGCCACACCGACGCTCTCGGGCGTGGTCGCGCTGATGCTGGCGGCTAATCCGAACCTGACGTGGCGCGATGTGCGCGAGATTCTGCGTGCGACGGCCCGCAAAATCGACGCCGACTACGGCAGCCGTGACGGCCGCAACGCGCGGATCGACTTGCTCACCGGCGCCGCCACCGGCGACACCAGCGCCGCGCTCACCGACGGCGCGACCACCGCACGCCTGGACTACGGTTGGCAGACCAACGCCGCCGGCTATGCGTATTCGACGTGGTACGGCTTCGGGCTGGTCGACGCTTCGGCGGCCGTAAAGATGGCCAAGGCGACCGTCGCCTACAAGCCGGCAGCACTGTCGGTGCCTGACTTCGCGGCCGCCTTTGCCAACGTCAACCAGCTGAACTACGGCGCGGTGCAGAAGCTCGGCCAGTTCAACGTGTCGGGCACGGACAAGGTCGACGCCCTGCAGCTGCGCGTATCGGGCTCGGTGTGCGTGGGCAGCGTCGGCTTCTTCGTGAAGTCGCCGTCGGGCACGGTGTCGGCGTTGTCCCTGCCGTACAACGGCTATTACAACAACGGCGTCGATACCGTGAACAAGTACGGCCTTGGCAGCTACGCCTTCTACGGCGAGAACGCAGCCGGCACGTGGGAGGTCTACGCCGTAAGCGGTGTGCCGACCAATGCCTGCGCGAAGTACCAGCCCCAGGGTGGCACCCACACCGTGACCCTCACCACGCCGCTGGCAGTGGAATACCGCGTGATTGCTGCCAAGTGAGCCCGTTCGGAGACCAATCAACATGATCAATGCAACTCTTATGAAGACTGTGGCGCTGGCGGCGCTTCTCTCGATGGCTTCGGCGTGCCAAGCGGCCGACCTGACGGTGGGCAAGCGCCTGAGCACGCAGGAGCTAGCCCAGTACGCGAGCACACCGACAGTGCAGATCGAATCGCAGTCGTTCAAGGTGCTCTCCAGCGGCACGCGCACCAAGGCAGCGGGTGCGGCATCCTCAGCCGTCACGCAGGTCGTCAATGAACGCGGCGTGGTGGGGGAGAGCCGCAACGAGGTGGTCGTCTCGCAGGTGTCGGTCGACAGCGTGCGCCAGGCAGTGAGCAGCCTGCCTGCAACGCCCGTGTCGGCGGAGTATTACGGGCACCTGAACATCAGCACGCTGCGCTTTGCTTCGTTCCAGGATGCCGTGAACGCGCGTGCGCAACTCAAGAAGACGCTGCCGCAGGCGCGGGTGGACGTTCCGATCCAGTACGCCAAGCCCGTGGCGCGCTGATCGGTACCGCGCGGTTGCACAAGACGCCCCCGCCTCCGCGCGGGGCGTCTTGCATGGAAGGCGTATCATCCCGGCCTTTTCCCAAGCCAGGACAACACCATGACCAAGGCCACCGGCAGCTTCGAAGCGCTGGCCGCACGCGAAGGCGGCCTGCAGCACCGCCTCTCTTCTGCGCAACTCACCATGATCGCCATCGGCAGTGCGATCGGCACCGGCCTGTTCCTGGGCAGCGGGGCGGCCATTCAGTTGGCCGGCCCGGGCGTGATCGCCAGCTACGCCATCGGGGCGTTCATCGCCCTGCTGCTCATGGGGTGCCTGGCCGAGATGGTTGTCGCCCATCCCACTACCGGTTCGTTCGGCGCGTATGCCGAGCACTACGTGAGCCCGCTTGCCGGTTTCCTCGTGCGCTATGCGTACTGGGCGGCAGTCGTCTTCGTGATCGGCGCCGAAGTGACCGCGGTGGCGGTGTACATGGCGTACTGGTTTCCGGGTGTGCCAGCGTGGGTGTGGATCGTCGGGTTTTCGGCCGTGCTGGTGTGGGTCAATGCAAGCAGCGTCGAGGTGTTTGGGGTGGCCGAATATTGGTGCTCGATGATCAAGGTGGTGGCCATCGTCGCGTTCCTGGCGGTGGCGAGCTACGCCATCCATCGCGCACCCGATGACGGCCCGATCGGCTTTCACAACTACGTGAGCGCGGGCGGCTTTCTGCCGCACGGATGGAATGGCGTGTGGTTCGGCGCGGTGGTCAGCATCTTCAGCTTCTTCGGCATCGAGCTGATTGCCGTGGCCGCCGGCGAGGCGCGCGAGCCGGAAGCTGCCGCCGCCAGCGCATTCCGTTCAACGCTGTTCCGGCTGGTGTTCTTCTACCTCTGCACGTTGGCACTGATGCTCGCCGTCGTGCCTTGGCAGCAGGCCGGCACGGGCAAGAGCCCCTTCGTGCGGGTGATGGAAATCCTCGGTATCGCCGGTGGCGCGGGCGTGATGAACTTCGTCGTGCTCACGGCGGCGCTGTCGTCGATGAACGCGCAGTTGTATGTATCGACGCGCATGCTGTTCAGCCTCGCGCGCGGCGGGCAGGCGCCTCAGGCGCTGGGCGCGGTGAGCCAACGCGGCGTGCCGCTGCGCGCGCTGGCGGTGTCCAGTTCCGGTGCGGCATTGGCGGCCGTGCTGAGCGTTGTGCTGCCAGGGCAATCGTTCCTGTTGATGATGTCGCTAGCGATGTTCGGTGCGCTGTTTACGTGGCTCGTCATCTTTGTCACGCACGCGCGCTTCCGGCGCACGGCGCAGCGCGAAGGCCGCGCACTGCGCTTTCGCATGTGGGGCTTTCCTGCGCTGACCACGCTTGGCGCAATGGCCATGGCGGTCATCATCGTCAGCACGGCGTGGATGCCCGATTTCCGGATGACGCTGATGGTGGGTGTGCCGTTTCTGCTCGTGCTGGCGGCGGTGTTCCGGTGGGTGCACGGCCGGCAGTGACCGCCAGACGACGCTCCAGGGTCAGGTGCGCGCCAGCGCCTGATCCAGATCGGCCAGCAGATCATCGATATGCTCGATGCCGATCGACAGCCGGATCGTCTCCTGCCGCACACCCGCCGTGGCAAGCTCGGCTTCCGAAAGCTGCCGATGCGTGGTCGATGCCGGATGGGTTGCGAGCGACTTGGCGTCGCCAATGTTCACCAGCCGCGTGAACAACTGCAACGCGTCCTGAAAGCGCGCCCCGGCGGCAAAGCCGCCCTTCACCCCAAACGTGAGCAACCCTGGCGCCTTGCCCGAGAGGTACTTGCGCACGAGCGCGTGATCGGGGTGATCGTCCAGGCTGGCATGGTTGACCCACTCCACCTTGGCGTGGCCCCGCAGATGCCGGGCGATCTGCGCGGCGTTCTGCGTGATGCGGTCGATGCGCAGGCCCAGCGTTTCGATGCCCTGCAGGATCAGGAACGCGTTGAATGGCGACAGCGCCGCCCCGGTATTGCGCAGCGGCACCACGCGGGCGCGGCCGATATACGCCGCGTCGCCCAGCGCTTCCGTATAGACGACACCGTGGTAGCTCACGTCCGGTTCGTTCAAACGCTTGAAGCGTGCCTTGTGCTTGGCCCACGGAAACTTGCCCGAATCGACGATCGCGCCGCCCAGGCTCGTGCCGTGGCCGCCCAGGTACTTCGTCAGCGAATGCACGACGATGTCGGCGCCGTGCTCAAAGGGCCGCGCCAGGTACGGCGTCGGCACCGTGTTGTCGACGATGAGCGGCACGCCATGGCGGTGCGCAATCTCGGCCAGCGCGGCGATGTCGGTGATGTTGCCCAGCGGGTTGCCGACGGTCTCGGCAAAGATGGCCTTGGTACGGTCGTCGATCAGCGCCTCGAACGATGCCGGGTCGCGCGGGTCGGCAAAGCGCGTGGTGATGCCCGACAGCGGCAGCGTGTGCGCGAACAGGTTGTAGGTGCCGCCGTACAGCGTGCTGGCCGAGACGATGTTGTCGCCCGCTTCCGCAATCGTCTGGATCGCATATGTGACGGCCGCCTGGCCCGACGCCAGCGCCAGCGCGCCGATGCCGCCTTCGAGCGCAGCGATGCGCTTCTCCAGCACATCGTTGGTCGGGTTCATGATGCGCGAGTAGATGTTGCCCGGCACCTTCAGGTCGAACAGATCGGCGCCGTGCTGCGTGTCGTCAAACGCAAACGCAACAGTCTGGTAGATCGGCACGGCCACCGCGCGGGTCGTCGGGTCCGCGCTGTAGCCGCCGTGGACGGCCACGGTGTCGAGTTTCCAGGCAGGGGCAGTGCTCAAGGACGACTGCGTCATGGTGCGTCTCCGGAAGGTTGATCCGGCGAGCATATGGGCAGCCCTTCGATGGGGGAACGATCGTTTTTGCGTTTGCTTATGCGCGAAACGTAGCTGATCAGGCGTGTATCAGTTCGTGCTGGATGACATTCTGCAACCCGCCATGCTGGCCCAGCCGCGTGCGGCGGCAGCGGCCCGGGCCACGTGATTGGACGGAGGCCGCAGAACCGAAACGGGGTTGGTCAACCGAAGCCGTAGAGCTTCACCGGATTCGACACAAAGATCATCTGCTGCCAATCCGCACGGTCGATCCACGTGGCAAACGTATCTACCAGCGTGGCATCGTCCGGCTTGTGCGCCTTCTCGGTCGGATGCGGCCAGTCGGTGCCCCACAGCATCCGCTCGGGCGCCATGTCGATGAATGCCTTCGCCACTGGCTCTACGTCTGCATAGCCAGGCGCGCCCGCCTTGGAATCGACATATGGACCGGACAGCGTGATCCACGTGTTCCCCTTGTCGACCAGGCGCTGCGCGGTACGCATAGCGTCGGACTGCATGCCACCGGGCTGCGGAACATGTGCGATGTGGTCGATGACGAGCGGACATGGCAGCGCAAGCAGATGCGACTCCAGTGCGGGCAGCTTGGCGCCTTGCACAACCAGTTCGATGTGCCACCCAAGCGCGCCGATGCGGGACGCCAGCGGCGCGAGCATGTCGACGGTGGTAGCGCCCGGATAGCTCAGATTGAAGCGGATGGCTCGCACACCGGCCGCGTGCATTTCGGCAAGCTGTGCCTGCGTCACGGACGTATCGACCACCGCAACACCGCGCGCACTCGGCCCGAGACGCTTGAGCGCATCCAGCGTGCAACGGTTGTCCGTTCCGTACGTCGACGGCGTGACCACCACGTTGCGGTGCATGCCCAAACGGGCCTGCACCTTGCGGTACTGCTCGATGCTCGCGTTGGGCGGGCGCAGCGTGGTGCCTGGGGCGCTGGGGAATCGGTCATCGTAGATGTGCATGTGGCAATCCACTGCGCCGGCCGGCAGCTTGAATGTCGGCGTGGCGCTACCGCTGGACCACAGCTCTTCCGCTTCGGTAAGCCCCGGAACAGCGGCCGCCACGGCACTGGCACCCGCCATCTGCAGGAACCGCCTTCTGCTGAATGCGCGCATGATCAGGCCGTCTCCGTCTTGTTCAGCACCTGCGCTTCCGGCTTCGCGCGACTAAGCAGCAGCAACGTCGTCACGCTCACCAGCGTCAGAAGCGCCAGCGGCATCAACGCCAGCGCATAGCTGCCGGTGGCCTGCTTGACCCAGCCGTACACGTTCACCATCAGGCCGCCGCCGATGAGATTGGCAATCGCGTTGATAGTGGCCAGCCCCGCAGCGGCTGCACTGTTCGAGAGCATGCCGGAGGCCAGCGCCCAGAACGGCCCCTTGAACGAATAGGCCCCGACCAGCACCGCGCACAGCATCACCATGGTCGGCACGAGAGAGCCGCTGAGCGACGTGCCAAACAGGCCCAGGCCGATCAGCAGCATGGGAATGGCGGTATGCCAGCGGCGCTCCTTGAGGCGGTCCGAGCGGCGGCCCCAAACTACCATCAGCACCGATGCCACCGCATACGGCACCGAGTTGAGCAGCCCCGTCTGCATGACGGTCAACCCGAACGATTTCAGCAGCTGCGGCTGCCACACCGACAGCGTGCTGCCGGCGGCCGATGCGCACACGTCCACCAGCGCGAGGCACAGCACGTAGCGATTGCAGAACAGCTTAAGCAGCGGCATCTGCGCGACTTTCTTCGGCCCGCGCGCTTCACCGGCCAACGTATTTGTGAGCCACTGGCGCTCTTCGTTCGACAGCCACTTGGCTTCCTCCGGCCGATTGGTCAGCACCCGCAAGCAGGCGATGCCCAGCAGCACCGTGGGAATGCCTTCGAGGATGAACAGCCAATGCCAGCCGCGCAGGCCGGCAAACCCGTCCATCTGCAGCAGCACGGCGGAGATGGGCGAGCCGATGAAGCTCGCCGCCGGAATCGCGACCATGAACGTCGCCACAATACGCGCGCGATGCGTTGCCGGAATCCAGTACGAGAGGTACAGCAGCACGCCGGGAAAGAACCCTGCCTCCGCCGCGCCCAGCAGGAAGCGCAGCGCATAGAACGATGCCGGGCCGCTCACCAGCGCCGTCGCGGCCGAGATCAGGCCCCAGGTGATCATGATCCGCGCGATCCAGATACGCGCGCCGTAGCGCTGCAGCGCCAGGTTGCTCGGCACCTCGAAGAAGAAATACGACACGAAGAAGAGGCTGCTGCCGAACCCGAATACGCGTGCTGTCAGCCCAAGGTCATGGTTCATCTGCAGCGAGGCCATGCCCACGTTGCCGCGGTCGATGAAGGCCAGCAGGTAGCAGAGCATGAGAAACGGCACGAGCCGCCAGACCACCTTGCGCAGGGTCCGCTGCTCGATTTCCGTCACACCGGTACTGCCCGTCACTTGCATGTGTGTCTCCTGGTGCCGACGTCTGCTGCGCGGCGCTGTTTGAATGTCTAGTAAGAAAGGTACTGCGATTGCGCGATCAGCGTGTTGCGGCTTCACCGGCATCGGCGCCCGGGTCGCCCAGCCAGGCGATGGACAGCGCACCGATGAGCAGCACCGCCGACACCGCCAGCAGCGGCGCGGTAAAGCCCTGCGAGTACTGCTTGATGGCACCGATCATCGACGGGCCGACAAAGCCGCCGAGGTTGCCGACGGAAACGATCAGCGCCAGCCCGCCCGCAGCCGCGCGGCCCGTAAGGAAGGTGGACGGAATCGCCCAGAACGTGGCCTGGAACGCCAGGATGCCGCTCACCGTCACGCACAGCGCGGCGAGCTTGAGCGCCGGCGCATCCAGGGCCGTGCTGGCTGCCAGCGCCACTGCTGCAACCACCAGCGCGGCAGCCACATACGGGACGCGGTTCTGCGCGCGGTTCGCCATGCGGGCCCACCACAACATGACCACCGCACCCAGGGCATATGGGATGGCCGTCAGCCAGCCGACCACGGTGTGCTCGACGCCAAACTGCTTGATGATCTGCGGCATCCAGAGGCCCACGCCGATGGAGCCCACGATGCCGCAGAAGTTGATAAACGCCAGCACGAAGACGCGCCAGTTGGTCATCGCATCGCGCAGGGTCGTGCCGTGCTTGCTGGCGATGGCGCGCTGCTCCATGGCGAGGCGGCGCGCGAGCACGGCCTTCTCATCGTCGGTGAGCCATTTGGCCTTTTCAGGCCGATCCGCCAGCACAAACAGGCACGCAATACCGAGCAGCACCGCCGGCAGCCCTTCGATCAGCAACAGCCATTGCCAGCTGCGCAGCCCATGCAGACCGCCGAGTTCGAGCAACGCGCCGGAAATGGGTGAGCCGACCATGTTCGCCACCGGAATGCCCACCAGGAAGGCCGCCGTCACCTTTGCGCGCCACTTGCCCGGAAACCAGTGCGTGAAGTACAGGTAGATGCCCGGCGTGAAGCCTGCTTCGGCAAGGCCCAGCAGAAAGCGCGCCGCCGCAAAACTCTTGGGCCCGACCACAAACGCCGTGGCCATCGAGAAGATGCCCCACGTGATCATGATCCGCGCGATCCAGATGCGCGCCCCCACCTTCTGCATGATGAGGTTGCTCGGGATCTCGAACAGGAAATAGCCGATGAAGAACAGCCCCGCGCCGAACCCGAACTGCTCGGCGGTCAGGCCAATGTCCTTGTTCATGGTGAGCGCGGCAAACCCCACGTTGGTGCGATCGAGATAGCTGATCACATAGCAGGCGAAGATGAACGGCAGGATGCGGCGGAACGCCTTGGCCAGCGTGCGTTCGCTCGCCTGGTAGTCCGCATCGGGCAGCGTAGCGGCGGAGCGCACATCCGCGCCATGCGCTGGCGTGGTGGCACTCAAAGTCTGGGACATTTGCATGGTCTCCTCCGTCGCGCTTCTATGAGCACTCAGGGTCGGGTATCGATGAGCTGGGGCTAGGGCGTGACTTTTGTCTGCTTTGTCCGATGCGGCAGCGGGCCGGCGATGTCCATCTCGGACTTGAGCACCGTGCCGGACACCGATTCGGTCATGAAAAGCGTCTTCATTTCGGGGCCACCGAAGCACAGGTTCGTGAGCGATGCACCTTCGGGGCTGGTCAAGACCATGTCCGGCTCCGCACGGTGGTTCAGCACCCATGCGCGGCCGAGTCCGGGGTTGGCCACGAACAGCCGCCCCGCCGTGTCGATCGTCAAACCATCCGGGCCGCTCGGGCCGTACGACGTGAAGAACTGTCCGACCTTGCTGACGGAGCCATCGGCCTGCAGCGGCACACGCCACACGCAGTTGCCGCGCGTCATGGCGACGTAGAGCACCTTCTCGTCGGGCGACAGGACAAGCCCGTTGGGGCTGGGGCAATTGCCGAGCAGCATGTCGAGCCTGCCTTCCGGCGAGAGGCGATAGACGCGCCCCGTCGGGTCTTGCAGGCCGGTCTGGCCCTGGTCGGTGAAGTACAGGTTGCCGTGCGAATCGAACGTCAGGTCGTTCACGCCCTTGAAGCGCTCAGAGTTGCGGCGCTCAAGATACGGCGTGACTTCGCCGCGCTTGATGTCGAGCAGCATCAGCCCGTTGCGGTAGTCGGTGATGAGCAGGTGTGCATCGTCGACGAACTTCATGCCGTTGGGCTCGCCGTCGTATTCGGTCACCAGTTCCCAATCGCCCGCCGGCGAGATGCGGAAGACGCGGCCGTGCGGGATATCCGTCACGTACAGATGGCCGTAGCCGCGGCCATCCGGACACCACACCGGTCCTTCGAGAAACGAGTCGGTGGCTTGCCCCCCGCGATTGGCGCGTGCCCATTCCGTCTGGACATCGGGCTTGCGAAACTGGGCCGGCATGCGCGTGAAGACTTCGGCTTCACGCATCGCCGGTGGCGAGAGCAGGAACATGGACATCACGCCGCCGTGCTGGCACGTTCCTCGATCACTGCGAGCACATTGGCCGCGGCGCCCTTACCCATGTTCACGTAGGCCGCGTCGCTCACGCCGCCGATGTGCGGCGACAGGATGATGTTCGCAACGCCCTGGAACGGGTGCGGTGCGGTCATCGGTTCCACGTCGAAGCTGTCGAGCCCCGCTGCACGGAGTCGGCCGTTGGCCAGCGCTTCCACCAGCGCGGCTTCGTCAATGAGGCCGCCGCGCGCCGTGTTGACCAGAATCGCGCCGGGCTTGAAGCAGCTGAACGCGTCGCGGTTCAGCATCTTGCGGTTCTCGGCGGTCAACGGGCAGTGCAGCGACACCACATCGGACTGTGCGTACAACTCGCCAAGGCTCACCAGCTTGACGCCTGCGGGCGCTTCCTTTGCGTACGGGTCGAATGCGATAACGTGCATACCGAACGCCAGCCCGATCACGGCAGCCCGGCGCCCGATCGCACCCAGACCGACCAGGCCAAGCGTGCGGCCATCCAGTTCGACCGACTTGTGCGTCGCCTTGTCCCAATGCCCGGCACGCATGCGCGCGTCGAGCTGCGGGACGGACTTTGCGCATGCGAGGATCAGCGCCCACGCATGCTCGGCCACAGCAGCCGCGTTGGCCCCCACCGCGGCACGCACCGCAATGCCACGCGCCGCGGCAGCATCCTGATCGATGACGTCGATACCGCTGCCGTGCTTGGAGATCACCTGCAGGTTGCCGGCGGCTGCATCCATGATGCGGGCGTTGATCTTGCCGTAGCGCACGATGATCGCCACCGGCTTGTGCCGTGCGCAGAGCGCGACGATGTCGTCTTCGGTGGGCTGCTTGCCGGCAAACACGACTTCAAAATCGCCCAGCATCTCCAATGCTTGCGGTGCCAGGTCAGCCGCCGTGACGAGCAGGACAGGCTTGGTTGCAGTCGTGCTCATTACAGTGCCTCGCCTTCGGCCAGCATGCCTGCGGCGCGCAGTTCCTTCTCGAGCCAGCCGGGGCGCGTATCGCCCTTGCGGATCGCCGCAATGCGGGCCGCTTCGGCGTCCACCTTTTTTTGTGCGAGCACGAGAATGCGCTCAACGTCGGCACGCGGGATCACGACCACGCCATCTGCATCGCCCACCACCAGGTCCCCGGGGTGCACCGTCGCGCCGGCGGCGGACACGGGCAGGTTCACGCGGCCAGCAACGCTCTTGGTCGGCCCGCACGGGTTCAAGCCGGCAGAGAAAATCGGGAACGTGCCATTCGCCAACTCGTGCGAATCGCGCACCGCGCCGTCGATCACAAAACCGGCGATGCCGGTGGCGTGCGCCTGCGTGGCCATGATTTCGCCGATCAGCGCGCAACTCTGGTCACCCTTGCCGTCCACCACAATCACATCGCCGGGCTTGGCGACTGCCAGGGCGGCATGGATGGCGAGGTTGTCGCCCGGGCGAACTTCGACCGTTACAGCCGGCCCGGCCACTTTCATGGTCGGCGCGAGCGGTTTGACGCGACAGTTCAAGGTGCCGCGGCGGCCGGCAACGTCGGCCAGGATGGCCGCCTGAAAGCGGGCAGCCGCCTCGACCAGCGCGGGGGAAACGCGTTCGATATCGCGAACGATGGCGGAAGTGTTGTGCGAAGGGGTACTCATGAAAAACCTGCCTCAGACTGTGATGTTTTACTGTGTAAAACTGCGGTGTACTAAGTGAAATCACTATAGCCACGGCAAGCGGGTCGATCCACTAGCGTTTACCCTTCCGCCAGATACAACAGCGTTGTACATAGTACAATTGTGCCGTTCGGAGTTCGGGGATTCGGAAATGGGGAATGACGGCGTTGCCGCAGTAGAAAAGGCGCTGGCCTTGCTGGATTGCTTCAAGCCGGGGGCGGAAGCCTTGTCGCTCGCAGCCTTGGCGCAAGCCTCGGGCATGCACAAGACCACGGTGTATCGGCTGATGAACTCGCTGGAGCGCATGAGCTATGTCATCCGCTCCGAGTCCGGCGCGTACTCGCTCGGGCCACGCCTGCTGTATCTCGGCAAGCTCTACGAGCAGTCGTTCCACTTGTCTTCCGTGGTGGAACCGGTGCTGCACGCGCTGGCGGCCGCCACCCGAGAGAGCGCATCGTACTACGTCGTCGATCACGGCCGGCGGCTGTGCCTGTTCCGCGCCGAGCCCTCGGAAGGCCTGCGTGAGACGCGGCTGCCCGGCACGTCGCTGCCGCTGGACGACACGGCCATCAGCCACGTGCTGCGTTACTGGGGGCTGGGTGAAGCGCTGTATGACGAAACACCCAAGCTGCCGCTGTTCACCTCGGGCGCGCGGGACCAGCACACGGCGGCGTTTGCCACGCCCATCTTCGGTTCCGGCGACAAGTTCATGGCTGCGCTGACGCTGTCGGGCGCAGCCTCCCGGCTGGAAGCGGCACGCACCTCTGGGGATGTCGTCGCGAAGCAGTTGCAGGCGGCGTCCGACCTGTCGCGCAAACTCGGCGCAAGTGCGGCGTTGTGCGAACGCTTCTACGGTGTTTGAGTGAGGACGCTGCTTGAATCCGAGCGCGCATCGCAGTGCTAAGGGCGCTCGGCTGACTCGGCCGGAACCTGCCCTGCCGGCGCTGCTTCGGTAGGGCGCTTCGCATGGCCGATGCGCTGCGCATGATAGATGCCGGTGTGGCCTGAGAAGAGATAGCTCACCACGCAGGCAATGCCAGCAAATGTGCCGACTTCGGGGCCGAAGAGTTCCATCGCCATCAAGGTCGACGCGATGGGCGTATTGGCGGCACCCGCAAACACGGCAACGAACCCAAGGCCCGCCAGCAGCGGGAAGGGCAACGGCAGCACGTAACCCAACGCATTGCCCAGCGTGGCGCCGATGTAGAACAGCGGCGTGACCTCACCGCCCTTGAAACCGGACGCCAGCGTCACGATGGTGAAGGCCGCCTTGCCGGCAAAGTCGTAGGCGGGCAGCGGATTGTGGAACGCATCCACGATGACCGGAATGCCGAGGCCGAGATATTTGTCCGTCCCCAGCGCCAAGGCCGCCGCCACGACCACGCTGCCGCCCAGCACGGGGCGGAGCGGCCCAAAGGCGATGTGACGCTTCAACAGGCGGCTGAGCCGGTGCGTGAGCGCCGCGAACGTCATGCCTGCCAGACCGAAGACGATGCCGGCCACCACGACCAGGCCGATCGCGACGGGCGTGAGATGCGGCACAAACGGAATCGCATACGGCGTGTGGTGCACGCCCAGCAGCGGTGGCACCAGGTCGCCCACGATGGCCGCGATGAAGCACGGCAGGATCGCGTCATAGCGCAAACGGCCGATCGCAAGCACTTCCAGTCCAAATACGGCACCGGCCAGCGGCGTGCCGAACACCGACGCGAAACCGGCGCTGATGCCCGCCATCAGCAAGATGCGCCGGTCCGCCGGGGCCAATGAGAACAGCCGCGTCAGGTAATCAGCAAAGCTGCCGCCCATCTGCACGGCCGTGCCTTCACGCCCGGCTGACCCGCCAAAGATGTGGGTGACAACGGTGCCCAGCAGGATGAGCGGCGCCATGCGCTTGGGGACGACACGCTTGGGGTCGTGGATCTCGTCGATGAGCAGATTGTTGCCGCCTTCCACCGAGCGCCCCGTGTAGTGGTAGAGCAAGCCCACGGCCAGCCCCGCCACGGGCAGGAACCACAGCAGCCAAGGGTGTGCGGTGCGCGTGTTGGTTGCCCAATCGAGCGCCATCAGCAACACCGCAGAGCCAAGCCCGGCGAGCATGCCGACGAGCGAACCGAGCGAGAGCCAGCGCAGCAGATACCCGAACATGAGCAGCGGCTCGGAGCGTGTAGCCATTTTCTTCATGATGACCAGATTCGAAGAACTCAAACCTGAGCGACAGAACGTCGTTTGGGCGCGTGCCTACAACTTCCTTCGACCAGGAACTTGTAGGCATCATCAGCCGGTTGCGTGATCCGCAGACCGGCGGTTAAGGGAGGCATGCCATCTCCACAACGGGGCGCATTGTGCCTGAAGGCGGCCGCGGTCACAACCGGGCACAATCGCGCGCGCCCGAGAAAAAGGCCCGCCTCGCATCACACCGGGCGGGCTTTTTGGCTTCAGGCATGCATCTTACTGCCGCAGACCTTTCACGCGGTCTGCGGTGATATCGGCGGGTTGCCCCTCAAACCGAATTCCGGTGTCACGGCTCACGCGGCCAAGGAGAGCGTTGTCCAATCGCATTCACCAGTGTGCGAAATTCGCCGTGGATTGTTCAATACTGTTCGATCCGGCATGCTGCATGGATTAAGCAACCGTCCCCAAGAGACCTCGCGCAGGAGACACACATGACCGCCCACCTGATCTTCGACGATCGCCCGACCGATGCCGAAACGCTGCTCGCGCGCGGTGCCGCCCTTGCCGGCGGTTTGCGCCGCATGGGCGTGCAGGAGGGCGACGTGATCGGCGTGCTGCTGCGCAATGCACCTGCCTACATCGACGTGATGCACGCCTGCCGCATCGCAGGGTGCTACTTCTGCCCGATCAACTGGCACTTCACGCCGGCCGAGGTGGAGTTTCTCGTGCGCGATTCGGGCGCCAAGGTATTGATCGGCCATCGCGACCTCGTCGATGCGGCAGAACCGCTGCTACCGGCCCAAGTGCAGCTGCTGCGCGTGGATGCAGAAGGCACCGACCGCGCCGACGGCTATGCCAACTGGCTTGCGCTGCAGACGCCGTACGACGGGCCGATCGTTTCTCCGCGCGGGCACATGGCCTATACCTCGGGCACCACGGGGCGGCCCAAGGGCGTGGTACGCCAGGCCGTTCCGCTCGATCAGCTCGAGGCGCATCTGCAGAAGGCACGCGCCGTGGTGGCTGCAACGTTCGGCATCGTGCCGGGCTGCCGTGCGCTGGTGCCCGCCCCGCTCTATCACAGCGCGCCGAGCCTCTTTGCCCAGCAAGCCGCCCAGATGGCGGAGGTGCTGGTGGTGAACGCGCGCTTTGATGCCCTGCGCGTGCTGGAGCAGATCGAGCGCTACCGCATCGACACGGTCTACTTAGTGCCGATCATGTATGTACGCCTGCTCAAGCTGACCGACGAAGAACGCAGCCGCTACGATCTGTCTTCGCTGCGCTTCGTGGCGTCCACGGGCGCACCCTGCGCGCCGGAGATCAAGCGCCGCATGATCGACTGGCTCGGCCCCGTCATCTACGAAACGTATGCGTCGAGCGAGACCGGCATGATCACGGTGATGGACCCGCGCGACGCAGCCGCCCGCCCCGGCAGCGCCGGCCGCCCCGTGTGCGACGCACGCGTGCGCATCCTGCGTGAAGACGGCACGCCCTGCCCCACCGGAGAGATCGGCCTGATCTACAGCCACCAACCCGCCTATCCCGATTTCACCTACCGCGGCAACGACGAAGCACGCAGCAAGATCGAGCGCGACGGCCTGGTCACGCTCGGCGACATGGGCTACCTCGACGCGGACGGCTATCTGTATGTGTGCGACCGCGCGTCGGACATGGTCATCTCGGGCGGCGTCAACATCTACCCGGCCGAGATCGAACATGCGCTGCTGCGCCACCCCGATGTGGTCGACTGCGCCGTCTTCGGCGTGCCATGCGATGAATACGGCGAACGCCTTGTCGCGGTGGTGCAGACCGAACGCGAAGACCTGCAAGCCGAGCCCGTGATCGAATGGCTGCGCGGTCAGATTGCCGGCTTCAAGATCCCGCGCCAGATCGAGTTCACCACAGCGCTGCCGCGCGACGACAACGGCAAGATCGCCAAGCGCCGGCTGCGCGATGCATGGTGGAGCGACCGGCAGCGGCGCGTATAAAGGCGCACGAACCGCAGCCGGCACCGATCACGCGACAACAGCCTCCAGCGCTGTGCCGGACTTGGCGAACAGCGTGCGCTCCGTGAACTTTATGTTCTGCGGATCGTAGTACGGGTCGGCCCATGCGCTGGTCGTCTTCAGCACCAGCGGCTTGTCGGCCGTCGCCTTGGATTCGCTTGCGCGGAAGCGGTAGTGGTCGAACAGGCGGATGGCTTCGATCGCGTAGGCCGTGACGATGGCCGGGTCGTAGATGGCGATCAGGCTGTCGCCGTTCTGCTCCTCGCCGCCCTTCGACAGGTTGGACGAGCCGCAGAACACGACAGGCTCGTCACCATTGAAATCGCATACGACAAACTTGTGGTGGATGTGCTGGCCGGTGCCGGCATCCACTTCCTGCTTGAACGGCGCAGGCGCTTCGTCCTTCAAATACGCAAACGACACGGTTTGCGAAGGCACATCGCGACCGGGCGCAAAGGCATCCACACCGCCCTGCTTGTCGATCACGCCCAGCGAGAGCAGCCCGGCCATATGCGGCACCACCTGTTCGAGCGTGGTCAGCATCTTGCCGCCGCCATCGGTGGCCATCACCGCAAACAGCACGGACGAAAGCGCGCCCTTCACTCGGTCGGCCGCCTCCGTTAGCAACGCATCGGTCTGATGCGGTGAAAAGCCGAAGCGCGCACGCGGCGTGCTGCCTTGCGGCACTGCCTGCCAGTCGGCGGCCAGCGCATCGGCGCGGAAGGCAGTCGCCACCTTGCGGCTGCCGGCAGCGTCCTCACCGTACTGGTCGATCCATCCCCACAGACGCTCGAACACCTGCGCGTAGAGCTGCGCAGCGTCTTGCTCGAACACCAGCACGCTGTTGGCCTGCACGTACAGGCCGCGCAGCGAGAAGTTGGCCGAGCCAGCGAGCACACGAACCGGCTTGCCGGCAGCATCACGCAGCAGGATCGCCTTGTGGTGCTGGAAGCGTGCCAGGTGTGTGCGGCGGACGTCGGCACCGGCCTGCTTGAAGTATTCAGCGGCCTGCGTCTCAAATGCGTCGTCGGTGCCATGGCCAGTGGCGTTGGCGCCGGTGCCGACGGAGTTGTCCTGAATCACGCGGACCTTGCGACCGTTCTGCGCAAGCCACGCAATCGCACGAATGATGTCAGGCTCGTCCAAGTCATAGGCGAGCACGTCGATACCGTAGCCGTCGGACGCGTGGCACTGGTTCAACAGATCGATGATGAGGCGGCGGCCGGTGGCGCCCAGATAGGCGTACTTGTCCTGATACGGCTGCGTGTCGTACAGCAGCGGCGACTTTGTCTGCGCGCGCTTGTCCGGCGCCAATGCCGTGTTGCCGCCGTAATGATCGATGAACGCCTGCGACGACACATACCCGCGCACCATGCCCACGGTGGCCCAGTCGCTCATCGGTTGCTGCAGCGTGACGGTGACGATGCGCGTGGCGCGCGTCTCCAGTTGCACGGGATTCGTCGACACGAAGTAGCGCGCGTGCACGGTGTAAGCCAGTTGCGCGGCAGCATGCGGCGGAAAGTGGACCCAGTGAAACGACTGGAACGGCGCGTCGATGGAATCGGCGTACTTGCCGGCCTTCAGCGGCGCGTCTGCATGGATGGGCGTGTCGAAAGTCAGCCGGTTGGGCACCCAATATGGCGCCCCGCCCTGCGGCGTGCATTGAATGGCAAAACCGGCCAGATCGGCGCGATCGGCATCGGCCACATCAAAGGCGAACAGCACCGCACTGTCGCCCTGATACACCTTCACCTGGAATGAATCGACGGATGTCGCCATGGGAGGAGCCTCCTTGGGGTGGCAATGCATCCGGCCAGTTAGCACCGCGATTGTGACAACAGTCTGACGGAGGGTACCAAAACCTAGCTGCCATGCGGGTTGGCAAGCGGCGACTTCAAAGCGGTTTCAATCCGATCTGCAGATCGGCCAACACGCATGTGCCCCATAAAGCAAAAAAAAACGCAGCGGAAGCCGCTGCGTACGATGAGAACGTGAGGGGTGACCTCTCCTCGCCCGTGTAAGTTACACGTAAGTTATGACAGAAATTTGTCACGAAACGGACTTACTGCCCCCGGCGGACGGCATCAAATGGCGCATCCGTTGCTTTTGGGGCATTCCAGTCACATGACGATTCAGCAAAGCCACGCCAACGGATGCCGCTCCGCCCGCCAGGGCGACGTCAGAAAATGCCGTACCCGCTCAGGCCGCACCTGCGGGAGCGTGGCGGGCGCCCAGCCAGGGCGGTGATCCTTGTCCACCAGATGCGCGCGCACGCCTTCGCAGAAATCGCCTTCCTGGATTCCGCGCGCAACGATGCCCAATTCCATCTGAAAGCACTCCGCCAGCGACAACTGCCGGCCACGCAGCAACGCTTCGCGCGTGACATGCAGCATCGTCGGCGAATGTGTGGTCATGGCTTCAAGCGTCGCCTGAAGCCATTGGCGCGGCTCCCGTGCCTGTTCGCGCTCCAGGCTCTCGCGCAGCGTGGCGACAATGCGATCGACCGACGAACGGCGGTCGAAATAGCGCTGCACCCACGGCGTCGCCTGTGCCAGCGGCGCGTGCGGAACAATGTTGCACGGCGGCTCGAACACGCGGCGCAAGGCCTGCATGAGATCGCCATCGTGCGGCATGCGCTGCAGGCGGTCTTCGAATGAGGCAAGCCATTCGGCAGGCACGCACACATCGGCCAGGTGGCAATGCAGCGCGTCGGCGCCGGTCAGCGTTACGCCCGTGAGGCCGACATACAACTCAAGCTCCGGCGACATCACGCTCAAAAAGCGCGTAGCACCCACGTCGGGCAGAAAGCCGATGCGCGTTTCCGGCATCGCCATCTTCGTGCGCTCGGTCACGACGCGCAGCCTTGCGGCCTGCCCAAGGCCCATGCCGCCGCCCATGGTGACGCCGTCCATCAGCGCAACGATGGGCTTCGGAAACTGGTGCAGCGCGTAGTCGAGCCGGTATTCGTCGACGAAGAATTGCAGCCAGCCGTCGTCGCCGTCCATGCGGCCCTGTTGCGCAAGCTGATAGAGCGCGCGCACATCGCCGCCGGCGCAGAAGCCTTTCTGGCCCGCGCCGCGCAGCACCAGCGCGGCAATGCCGTCGTCATGGCGGCATTGCTCCAGCAGCGTGGCCAACTGGCGCACCATGCCGTGCGACAGCGCGTTCAGCGCAGACGGCCGGTTCAGGGTGATGACGGCCACGCGGTTCACCACACGCATCAACACCTCGGGCTCGGCAGCGGCGGCCTGGGGCGGCGCCGTCTCCAATTGGACGGCGCTCATTGCCGCGTCTCCGATTCGTGCGTGGAATGCCAGCGCGGCGCACGCTTCTCCAGAAAGGCGTTCACGCCTTCGCGCTGGTCCGGGTGGTCAAACAGATCGACAAAGCGCTCACGCTCGACGGCCAGCGCCGCGCCGCGCGGCACGCCGTTGCGCGCCTGATGGATGAGTTGCTTGCTGAAGGTGACGGCTTGCGGGCTCAAC
Source organism: Ralstonia sp. PBBBR1 (assembly GCF_002256165.1). NCBI lineage: Bacteria > Pseudomonadati > Pseudomonadota > Betaproteobacteria > Burkholderiales > Burkholderiaceae > Ralstonia > Ralstonia sp. PBBBR1. The sequence goes on from NZ_NKIL01000005.1 coordinate 417,433, forward strand.
GTTGTCACACGCAGCGCCATGGCGATGGCGGCTTCGCGCGCGGCCCCCGTTTCCACGACCTCTTCCACCAGTCCGATACGCAAGGCCGTCTGCGCGTCGACGCGCTCGCCGGTCAGGATCATGCGCTTGGCCCAGCCCTCGCCCACCAGCCAGGGCAGCGTCTGCGTGCCGCAACCGCAGCACAGCAGGCCGACGGCCGTTTCTGGCACGGCCAGCTTGGCGTGTGCCTCGGCGATGCGGATGTCGCATGCGAGCGCGCACTCCAGGCCGCCGCCCATCGCAAAACCGTTGATGGCGGCGATCACCACCGGGCGCGCATTCTGCAGCGCCTCGAACGCGGCACCGAAACGTGCAGCGGCCTCGCGCGCCACATCGCGGTCGCCATCGGCAAAGGTGTTGAGGTCTGCGCCTGCGCTGAAGAACTTCGGACCATCGCCGGTGACGACGAGGGCGCGCACGCGTGCATCGGCGTTCAATCGTTCGACGGTGCCTTGCAGTTGCAGCAGACCTTCCGGCGTGAACGCGTTGGCTGGCGGACGCTTGAGCGTCAGCACCGCGACGGTGCCCTCATGCAGCGTTTCCAGTTCGATCATCACGCCGCTCCGTCTTTCCGATACAGCTTGATGACGGCGGAGAAATCCAGCTTGCCATCGCCCTTGCTGCTCACGGTTTGATACAGCTGCTGTGCCAACGCGCCAAGGTAGACCGGCTGTCGGACGGACTTTGCTGCGTCACCGGCCAGTCCCAGATCCTTGAGCATCAGGTCGGTACCAAAGCCGCCCGTGTAGCCGCGCGAAGATGGCGCGGTGTCGATCACGCCGGGGAACGGGTTGTAGGTGTCCGAACTCCAGCACCGACCCGTCGACGTGTTGATGATGCCGCCCAGCACCTTCGGGTCGATGCCCAGCGCCTCGCCCAGCGACATGGCCTCGGCCACGCCAGCCATCGTGATGCCGAGCACGAGGTTGTTGCAGATCTTCGCGCCTTGCCCCGCGCCGGTGTCGCCGCAATGCACGAGGTTCTTGCCCATGGCGGAAAGCACAGGACGCACCTGCTCGAACGCCTGTGCAGTGCCGCCCACCATGAACGTCAACGTGCCGGCTGCCGCGCCGCCCGTGCCGCCCGAGACCGGTGCATCGACAAAGGTGTTGCCGTGCTCGGCCGCCAGCGCGGCAAACGCCTTCACGCTGGCCGGGTCGATGGTGCTCGAATCGATGATGGGCACGCCCTTGGCGATGCCCGCCAGCACGCCGTCTTCTGCCGTCAGCACATGGCGCACATGAGCCGCAGCAGGCAACATGGTGATCACGGTCTCCGCGCCCGTCACGGCGTCCTGGGGGGACACAGCGGCCACGGCACCGGCTTCCACCAGCGCGCCCACTGCCTGCGTATTCAGGTCGAACACGCTGAGCACATGGCCTGCCTTGAGCAGATTGCGCGCCATGGGGGCGCCCATGTTTCCCAAACCGATGAATGCGATTTTCATGACAACACTCCGGGAGCGATTAGCGCAGGCTGATGGTGGTATTCACGCCGCCGGCATCGACCGCGTCGTCAAACCAGCGCGCCGTTACCGTTTTCGTTTGCGTATAGAACTGCACGACCTGTTTGCCGTACGGGCCCAGGTCGCCCAGCTTGGAGCCGCGCGAGCCAGTAAAGCTGAAGTACGGCACGGGCACCGGAATGGGAATGTTGATACCGACCTGCCCGACGTCGATCTCGCTCTGGAACTTGCGTGCTGATGCGCCGCTCTGCGTGAACAGGCCCACACCGTTGCCGAACGGGTTGGCGTTGACCAGCGCAATGGCGTCGTCCAGCGTAGGCACAGTCAGCACCAGCAGCACGGGGCCGAAGATTTCGTTGGTGTAGATGTCCATGTCGGTCTTCACGTCGGTGAAGATCGTCGGGCCGATGAAGTTGCCGTCTTCGTAACCGGCCACGCGCACATTGCGGCCATCGAGCGCCAGCGTGGCGCCCTGCTGCACGCCCGACTCGATCAGGCCGAGAATGCGTTGTTTGGCGGCACGTGACACGACCGGGCCGACATCGGTGCCCGGCTCCACCCCGGCGTTCACCTTCAGCGCCTTGGCTTTCTGCACGAGGTCCGGCAGCCACTGCTGTGCCGCGCCAACCAGCACGACCACGGAGGTTGCCATGCACCGCTGCCCTGCTGCGCCGAAGCCCGCACCCACCAGCGCATTGATGGCCTGCTCGCGGTTCGCGTCCGGCAACACCACGGCGTGGTTCTTGGCGCCCATCATCGATTGCACGCGCTTGCCGTGCTCGCTGCCCAGGCGGTAAACATGCGTGCCCACTGCGGTCGAGCCCACAAACGAAATCGCCTTCACGTGTTCGTGCGTGCACAGTGCATCGACCACGTCCTTGCCGCCATGCACGACGTTCAATACGCCGGGCGGCACACCTGCTTCAAGGGCCAGTTCCACCAGTTGCATGGTCGACAGCGGATCCTGCTCCGAAGGCTTGAGCACGAACGTGTTGCCGCACACGATCGCCATCGGAAACATCCACAGCGGAATCATGGCCGGGAAGTTGAACGGCGTGATGCCCGCGCACACGCCAATCGGCTGGCGCAGCGTGTAGGTGTCGACCGCGCCCGCCACGTTCTCCAGGAATTCGCCCTGCTGCAGCGAGCCCACCGAGCACGCATGCTCCACCACTTCCAGCCCGCGGAAGATATCGCCTTCGGCATCGGGCAGCGTCTTGCCCTGCTCGGCCGTCAGCGTGCGCGCGATGCGCGGCGAGTGTTCGCGAATCAGCGCCTGGAACTTCAGCATGATGCGCATGCGGGCGCCGACCGGCGTGTTCTTCCACGTGGCAAACGCTGCGTGTGCGGAGCGGACGGCCGCGTCCACTTCGCCGGCCGTGGCAAACGGCACGCGCGCCAGCACTTCCTGCGTGGCGGGGTTCACGATGTCGCGCCATTCCTTCGACTGCGATTCGACAAACTCGCCGCCGATCAGCAGCTTGACGGTGGGCGGGGTGTCCTGCTGTGCGGCAGGTTTGGCGGAAGCGAGGGAAGCAATGGCGCTCATGGAAGTCTCCTGGCGAATCGGTATCGGTTGCGGTAGCGGTAACGGGTTCAATGCGGGATGGGCAAATCAGGCGAAGTCTTCTTCCCAGTACTCGCCGGGCAGGCGAGCCGGTTGAGGCGTGCGTTCAAGCTCCAGCCGACGCAGTTCGACGCGGCGAATCTTTCCCGAGATGGTCTTGGGCAGCTCGCTGAACTGCAGGCGGCGGATGCGCTTGTAGGGCGCGAGCTTTTCGCGCGAGAAGAGGAACACGGCGCGCGCCAGTTCAGGGCCGGCCTCGTAGCCTTGGCGCACCGTCACGAATGCTTTGGGCACGGAGAGGCGCAGCGGATCGGAACTCGGCACCACGGCGGCCTCGGCAATGGCCTCGTGCTCAATCAGCACGCTTTCCAGCTCGAACGGGCTCAGGCGGTAGTCGGACGACTTGAACACGTCGTCGGTGCGGCCCACGTAGACGAAGTAACCGTCGTCGCGGCGCATCGCCACGTCGGACGTGTGGTAATAGCCGTTGCGCATGGCCTCGCCCGTGGCCTTGGCGTTGTTGGCGTAGCCCTGCATCAGGCCGAGCGGGCGGTGCGAGAGGGGCAGTACGATTTCGCCTTCGCTGGCTGGCTGATCGTCGTGGTCGACCAGCTCCACGCGGTAGCCGGGCAGCGGGCGCCCGACCGAGCCCGGCACGACCGGCTGGCCCGGCGTGTTGCCGATCTGGCAGGTGGTCTCGGTCTGGCCGAAGCCGTCGCGGATGGTCACGCCCCAGGCGCTGCGCACGCGCTCGATGATCTCGGGGTTCAGCGGCTCGCCCGCACCGACGATCTCGCGCAGCTTGACGGCGTACGAGGCCAGCGGCTCCTGCACCAGCATGCGCCACACGGTGGGCGGCGCGCACAGCGTGGTCACGTTGAAGCGCACCAGCACACCCAGCGTGTCCTTCGGCACGAAGCGCGCGTAGTTGTAGACGAACACGCAGGCCTGCGCATTCCACGGGGCGAAGAAGCAGCTCCACGCGTGTTTCGCCCAGCCGGGCGAGCTGATGTTCCAGTGGATGTCGCCGGGCTGCAGGCCGATCCAGTACATGGTCGACAGGTGGCCGACGGGGTAGCTCTGGTGTGTGTGTTCCACCAGTTTCGGCTTGGACGTGGTGCCCGAGGTGAAGTACAGCAGCAACGGGTCGGTTGCCTTGGTCGGCCCGTCGGGCGCGAACTGCGCCGCCGCGTCGTAAGCAGCGGCCAGGTCGACCCAGCCATCGCGCTGCGCACCCACGGCGATGCGCTTGATGCTCGCATCGACCCCGTCGAACTTGTTCAGCTCCGCCGCATCGACGACCACGCAGTTCGCACCGCCCAACTCAACGCGGTCGCGCACGTCATCCGGCGAAAGCTGCGTCGTGGCCGGCAGCACCACCGCGCCCAGCTTCATCGCCGCGAGCATCACGTCCCACAGTTCGACGCGGTTGGGCAGCATCAGCAGCAGACGGTCACCACGCACGATGCCAAGCTCACGCAGGAAGTTCGCCATGCGCGATGAGCGCTCCGACATCTGCGCAAACGACAGCTTCAACCCTTCGCCCCGCGCGTCATCCACGATCCACAGCGCCGGGTTGTCGTTGCCGCGCGCCATCACATCGAAGTAGTCGAGCGCCCAATTGAACGTGTCCAGCTTCGGCCACGCAAACTCGCGATACGCCCGGTCGTAGTCGGTGCGATGGCGCAGCAGAAAATCGCGCGCTTCCACAAAACCCTGTGCTGCAGATACCGCTTCGTTCATCGTCGTCTCCTGGTCGGCGCGTTTGCGCTCTTTCGTATTCGGTCGATGTGCGCGGTGCGTGCTACACGTGCCGCGCGATCACCATCCGCTGAACTTCGCTGGTGCCTTCGTAGATCTGGGTGATGCGTGCATCGCGGTAGTGGCGCTCGACGGCGTAGTCGGCCAGGTAGCCGTAGCCGCCGTGGATCTGGATGGCGTTGGAGCAGATCTCTTCCGCCAGTTCCGATGCGTAGAGCTTGGCCTGCGAGGCCTCCGACAGGCATGGTTTGTCTGCGCTGCGCAGGCGCGCCGCATGGTGAACGAGCAAGCGCGCCGCATTCAGGCGCGTGGCCATGTCGGCCAGCATGTTGGCGATGGTCTGGTGCTCGCGCAGCGCCTTGCCGAACTGGATGCGCTCATTCGCGTAGTTGCGTGCCGCATCGAACGCGGCGCGCGCAATGCCCACGGCCTGTGCGGCAATGCCGATGCGTCCGCCTTCCAGGTTCGACAATGCGATCTTCAGGCCCTCGCCACGCTCGCCCAGTAGGTTCTCTTCGGGCACGGCGCAGTCCTCCAGCGTGATCGGGCAGGTGTCCGACGCGCGAATGCCAAGCTTGTGTTCGGGCCGGCCGACGTGAAAGCCCGGCGTGTCCGTCGGCACGATAAAGGCGGAAATGCCGCGCTTGCCGGCCTCGGGGTCGGTCACGGCAAACACGATGGCAACGTCCGCCCGCGCGCCGTTGGTGACGAACTGCTTGCTGCCGTTGAGCACCCACTGCCCGTCGCGCAGCACGGCGCGGGTGCGCAGGTTGTTGGCTTCGGAGCCGGCGTGCGGCTCGGTCAGGCAGAACGCGCCGATCGCGCGGCCAGTGGCCAGATCCGGCAGGTAACGCGCCTTCTGCGCCTCGGTGCCGAACTTGAGGATGGGGCCGCAGCCGACCGAATTGTGCACGCTCATCATCGTCGCGCTGGCAGCGCAACCGGCGGCCACCTCTTCCAGCGCAAGCGCATAGGCCACGTAGTCGGTGTACGAACCGCCCCACTCCGCCGGCACGATCATGCCCAGCAGGCCCAGCTCGCCCATCTCGCGCACCACCTCATCGGGCAGGGCGCCGTCACGGTCCCACTGCGCGGCGTTGGGCGCCAGGCGCTCGTTGGCAAAGGCGCGCGCAGCGTCGTGGATCATCCGCTGCTCTTCGGTATAGAAGTCGTCCATCGCTTGGCTCTCGCTTGTTTGCTGACCGGTGCCGCGTGACGCTGCCTGTGCAGGCGCCTTACACTGTGCAGCCTGCGGCGCTCGGGTTCGATCGGGAAAAAGTGTAGGCACGCGGCCGGGCGGCTTCGATGCCCGTCACGATCAACTTGCGTGAGCGGATTTGCCATACCGATGAAAAACAACGAAAAAGGAACCGTCTCGGTCAGCCTCGTCAACGAGGCCGTGACGCGTGCGCGCGCGCATGGCGTGGACATGCAGCCCATCATGGCCGCTGCGGGCATCACGCCGCAGATGCTGGCGCAGCCGCGCAGCCGCGTGTCGTCCGCACAGTACGGTGCGCTGTGGGCCGGTATTGCGCAGGCCATGGACGATGAGTTCTTCGGACAGGATGCGCACCCCATGCGCTGGGGCAGCTTCGTGACGATGACGCAGGCGGCGCTCACGGCGCGCACCGGCCGGCAGGCGCTTGCACGGGCCACGGGTTTTTTGCGGCTGGTTCTGGATGACCTGCATGTACGCGTTGAAGAAGACGATCAGCGTGTGCGTCTCGTGTTCGTGCACCGCAAGGGCACGCGTGTGCCGCCCATGTTCACCTACGCCACGTGGCTCATCATGGTCTATGGGCTGGTGTGCTGGCTCGTGGGGCGGCGCATTCCATTCATTGCCGCGCGCTTCCGGTGCGCCGCGCCGCAGGATGCGCAGGAATATCGTCTGATGTTTTGCGACGACATGGCGTTCAAGCACGATGCGTCGTACGTCGACCTATCGCCCACCTTTCTCGACCTGCCGGTCATTCAGACGGCCGCGTCCATCAAGACGTTCCTGCGCGATGCGCCGGGCAGCTTCATCGTCAAGTACCGCAACCCGGATTCCTTCGCCGCGCGCGTGCGCAAGACGCTGCGCAATCTGCCCGTGGCCAGTTGGCCCGCGTCGGACGCAATGGCGCTCAAACTGAACGTGGCCGAGGCCACCATGCGGCGGCGCCTGAAGCTGGAAGGCCACACGTATCAGTCGATCAAGGACGACCTGCGGCGCGACATTGCCATCGGCCAGTTGCAGGACACGCGCCGCACCATCGCCGACATTGCCGTCGCGGTCGGCTTTGCGGAACCGAGCGCCTTTCACCGCGCCTTCCGCAAATGGACAGGCATGCGGCCAACGGACTATCGGACGGAGCGCTAGGCGTCCAGCCGAAGCGCCATGTGTTCTTCGTCGTAGAAGCGATCACCGACACGCATGGCGCGGCGCTCAATGCCGAAGGTTTCGAAACCCGCGTTGCGATACAGCGCTTGCGCACGCGGGTTTTCGGCGTTCACGCAAAGATGAATCTGCAATACGCGTGCAGCACGCGCGTGCGTAATGGCGGCGTGCAGCAGGCGGCCGGCAATGCCGCCGCGCCGATGTGCAGGGTCAACAAACACGCCCCACAGCACGGCCTTGTGCGCGACTTGCGCAAGCGCTTCACGCCGCAAGCCGGCAATACCGACCAGCTCAGGCCCGGCAAAAGCACCCAACACGATCTGATGATCGGTTGTGCGGATGCGGTTGCGCGTTTCATCAAGCGTGCGCGCAGCCTCTTCATCGTGCGTCGGCCAGATGGCGGTGGGCGCGTCTTGAATGGCCCTCAGGCGCAGCGCCTTGAACGCTGCAACATCCTCATCGATCAACGGGCGGATGGCGATAACGCTCATAGCTGTTTCACCTCGACGGTGAACGCTTCGCCGGTCTCAAAGAATGCACCGCCCGCGAGGTAGTGCAGGGTCTTGCTGCCAGCATCCGTAAAGTGCCAGCGACCGTTGCTGAACAGCGCAGGATCGGCCCAGGCGGCGGTCACTTCTGCGATGAAGAGGTCGTAGCGCTTCTCGTTGTGCGGCTCCGGAATGACGCGGCATTCGAGCCACCCTGCACAACCTGCCACCAGCGGCACGTCGATCGTACGGGCGGGCATGGTGACGAGGCCCAGGGCATCGAACTTGTCGACATCGCGGCCCGAGAGCGTGCCGACCGTCAGCGTGGTCTCGGCAATCGCGCGGGTAGGAATGTTGAGTGCAAACACGCCCGAGCCTTCGATCAACTCACGTGTGAGTGTGCGGCTGTCGACGACGACCAGCACCTTGGGTGGGTCAAAGTCGAGCGGCATCGCCCAGGCGGCAGCCATGACGTTGCGCACGCCGTTGTGGGCGGAGGTGACCAGCGTGGTCGGGCCGTGGTTCAGGAGGCGGTAGCACTTCGCCAGTTCTACCGGGGCTGGCGTGATGGGATTGGGCATGATGGCGAGGGGACTAGGGGGAGGCGTCATCATAGGGTAATGGTGTTGGAGGGGCTGGGGCGTGGTTTGTGCCTTGTTCTTTTGTTGTTGGTCCATCCCCCTTTCGTTCCCTGCCGGGACCGACTCACTTTTCTTTGTCTTGCCAAAGAAAAGTAAGCAAAAGAAAGGCGCGCCCGAGATGGCGACACCCCCTTGAATTTGTGTGACCGTGCGGGGAAGGAGGCAAACTCGCTGCGCTCAGACAGCCTCCTTCCTTGATCCGCCCGCTCACAAAAATTCAAGGCGCCATCAAGGGCTCAACGTCAAAAGAGAAAGGCCAACCCGTCGCGCGGTTGGCCTTGTCGTTTGGGCTGGCGCCCAGAGGGTGTGGCTTTTGTCTTTTGACTTTCCTGCCCTAGATGGCGCCTTGAATTTCTGTTGCAGGGAGGAAAAAGGAAGGGAAACTGTCTGAGCGCAGCGAGTTTTTCCCTTCCCCTCCCTGCGACAGAAATTCAAGGAGGGGGTCGCCATCTCGGGCGCGCATTTCTTTGCTTACTTTCTTTGGGCAAGACCAAAGAAAGTGAGTCAGCCCCGGCAGGGGATGAAACAAGGGATGCACCACAAAAACAAAACCAAAACCCCAGCGAAGTTCACCGGGGTTCTAATCTACTCAGCAACCCGCCGAGCAATATGCTCCAATGCCTCCTCCACCTGATCAATCAAAATCAGGCAGAGGTCCCCCGGCTGCAACCGCCCCAGCGCGGTGTCGATAGCCAGAAATTCACCACGGATTTCATCAACACGGCTCGTGCGTGACGCACCCTGCAACCCTTCACGCAGCAGCGCAAGCACTTCACCATCGGCGCGCCCGCGCTGGCATTGGTCTTCATACAGCACGACATCGTCAAACACGCCGCCAAGAATCTGCGTCTGCTTGCGGATATCTTCGTCGCGGCGGTCGCCGGCCCCGCTGATCACCACCATGCGACGCTGCGCCGGCATGGTGGCTACCGCGTTACACAGTGCCTGGATGGCATCCGGGTTATGGCCGTAGTCGGCGATGAGCGTGGCGCCCTTGTAGTCGAACAGGTTGAAGCGCCCCGGCGCGGTTGCGGCGTCGTTCACAAACGTCGCCAGCCCGCGGCGGATCACCGTCCAGTCGATGCCAAGCGCCCATGCCGCCGCAATCGACGACATCGCGTTTTCCACCTGGAATCCGATCGTGCCGTTGCGCGTGAGCGGAATGTCGGCCAGTGCGATACGCGTTTCGTTGGCACCTTCGGCGGCTACGATCTCGGGGCCATCGACAAACACCACGCGCTTGCCCTGCGCACGGTGCCGCGCCATGGTCGGCAAGCTCGGATCGTGCGCGAAGAAGGTTACCGAGCCGGGGCAGCCGTCGGCCATGCGCGCGACCATCGGGTCGGCGGCGTTGAGCACCGCCATGCCGCGCGGCGCCACGTTCTGCACGATCACGCTCTTGAGCACGGCCAGGTCTTCCACCGTGCTGATGTAGTTCAGGCCCAGGTGGTCGCCTTCGCCCACGTTCGTCACCACGGCCACATCGCAGCGGTCGAACGCAAGACCTTCGCGCAGCAGGCCGCCGCGCGCGGTTTCGAAGACGGCGGCATCGACATCTGGATGCAGCAGCACGTTGCGCGCGCTGCGCGGGCCGCTGCAGTCGCCGGTGTCGATGCGCTGGCCCTGGATGTACACGCCATCGGTGCCGGTCATGCCCATGCGCAGACCGCTGGACGCCAGCAGATGGGTAATCAGGCGCACGGTCGTCGTCTTGCCGTTGGTGCCGGACACCGCCACCACGGGGATGCGGCCGTCGTCGCCATCCGCAAACATCGTCGAGACAATCGCCTCGCCCACGGCACGGCCCTTGCCGTACGACGGCTGCAGGTGCATGCGCAAACCCGGTGCGGCGTTAACTTCCACGATGCCGCCGGCCTGGTCCTCGAACGGCTTGAGCATGGTTTCGCACACGGCGTCTACCCCGCAGATGTCGAGGCCGACCATCTGCGCTGCCGCCACGGCGCGCGCGGCGATGGCGGGGTGCACGTCGTCGGTCACGTCGGTGGCGGTGCCGCCCGTGGAAAGGTTCGCGTTATTGCGCAACACCACGCGCGTGCCCTTGGGCGGCACGGCGTCGGCGCTCAGGCCCTGCTTGGCGAGCGTGGCCAGTGCAATGTCGTCGAAGCGGATTTTCGTGAGCGACGTGGCATGTCCTTCGCCGCGGCGCGGGTCGCGGTTCACTTCGTCGACCAGCTCGCGCACGGTGTGCTTGCCGTCACCGATGACTTGCGGCGGGTCGCGGCGCGCAGCTGCCACCAGGTGCTTGCCCACCACGAGCAGACGGAAGTCATGGCCGGGGATGTAGCGCTCGACGATCACGTCCGAAGAAATGACGGCGGCCGCTTCGTACGCCGTCATCACTTCTTCGCGCGTTCGGATGCGTACGGCCACGCCCTTGCCCTGGTTGCCGTCGCGGGGCTTGACCACGACCGGGCCGTGGATTTCCTGCGCGGCTTCCCAGGCTTCCTCGGCGCTGCGCACCGAACGGCCCAGCGGCACTGGCACACCGGCCGCATGCAGCAGGGCCTTCGTGAGGTCCTTGTCCTGCGCGATCGATTCGGCCACGGCGCTGGTCATGTCGGTTTCGGCGGCCTGAATGCGGCGCTGTTTGCTGCCCCAGCCAAACTGCACCATCGAGCCCTGCGTGAGGCGGCGATACGGAATGCCGCGCACCACGGCGGCGTCGACGATGGAGCCGGTGCTCGGCCCCAGGCGTACGTCTTCGTCCAGCTCGCGCAGGCGGTGCAGTGCATCGTCCAGATCGAACGGCTGGTCGTCGCGGGCGGCCAGGCAAAGTTGGCCAGCCAGCTCGAATGCCAGTCGGCCCACTTCTTCTTCGGTGTATTCGACGACGACCTGATACGTGCCCGGTTCGAGCGTGGGCTCGGTGTGGCTGAACGTCACCGGGCAACCGGCGGCAGCTTGCAGGCCCAGCGCGGCGGCTTCCAGCGCGTGCGCAATCGATGGCGCATCGGCTTCGTCATCGGGGCGCATCGGGCCAATCGCCGGAAAGCGCGCGCGCAGGCGGTCTTCAAAGCCCGGCAGTTCGGCCAGCAATTGGGATTGATCCGAGCAGGCCACGATGGCCTCGATGGCCGTATGGCGGCACCAGAGATTTGGGCCGCGCAAGGCCCGGATACGAGAGACTTCCATGCAATCAGCTTTCCGTTGTGCTTTGGGCGTTCTTTCTGACTCAGGCCCGATCGTCAGTTCTGGGATTCGGCGCGGCCCATCCACTGGTGGACCTGCTGGACGGTGCCCTCGATGGCGCACTCATCGCATTGCAAAACCAGCAGGTCGCCTGCTGTGACCTGCGAGAGCGCCGCGTCCACGACATCCCGGCGCTTGGCCCCTTCGACGACGACTTCAGCCACGCGACCGCCTGCCTGCAACCCTTGCTTGAGCAGCGCGCGTGCTTGGCGATCGAACTCGGCATCGGTGCGCTTGACGCTGGCGTCTTCGCACAGCAGCACGCGGTCGAATGTCTGTCCGATAACCGTGCCTTGCGCCACCAGGTCTTCATCACGGCGTTGCAGGCCGGCGCCGAACACCAGCGTGCGGCGTTGCGCCGGGAAGTTGTCCAGCGCAGCGGCCAGGGCTTCCAGTGCAGACGCGTTGTGCGCGTCATCCACCACGATCGTGGCGCCATGGTGCTGGAACAGCGTGAAGCGGCCCGGCACATCCACCTGCCCCACATCGAAGGTCATGATGCCGGCGCGCATCAGATCGTTCGAAATGCCCAGAGCCCAGCCGGTGGCCACAGCCGCCAGCACGTTTTCAAGCTGGAACGGCACGCGGCCGTCGTAGGTCAGGGGAATGGCCGACACGTCGGCCAGCGCCAGTTCGGTCGGGCCAGTAGCGAGCACGACCTTGCCGTCGCGCACGAACACGGCTCGTTTGCCAGCAGCGCGATGCGCGGCGATGGCCTCCAGATCGCCCGACAAGGCGAAGAAGATCACTTCGCCATCGCACAGCTCTGCCATTTCAACGAGGCGCGCATCGGCGGCATTGAGCACGCCGACGCCGGTCTTCAGCACAACGTCGATCTGCGTGCGCAGGACGCTGACCATGCGGTCTTCGTCTTCGACGTAGAAATCGCCCAGGTGATCGGGCTTGCCGAAGTTGGTGACGACGCCCACCTGGCAGCGGTCATACGGCAGCCCCTGCGAGAGGATCATGCCGCTGTCGCTCTCGAACACGGCGGCTTCCACCGCGCGGTTCATCAGGATGCGATGGCAGGCGTCCCACGCGGCGCGGTCGGTACGCGCGCCGGATTCCACTTGACGGCGATCGAGGTACAGGCCATCGCTGCAGCCCAACCCCGTGTGCTTGCCCGACAGTTGCAGCATCTGCGCCACCAACTTGGCCACGACGGTCTTGCCGTTGGTGCCCGTGATGCCGACGATAGGAATGCGGCCATCGTCCTGCGTGCCATCCTTGTCGGAAAACAGGTGGTCGACAATCGCGCGGCCCACGGGGCGTGGTTCGCCCTGGGCCGGCCGAATATGCATCAGCAGACCGGGCCCGGCGTTGACTTCCACAATCGCGCCGCGCTGCTCGTCCAGCGGCCGCGAGATGTCTTCGGCCACCAGGTCTACACCGGCAATGTCGAGTCCGACCACCCGCGCGGCCAGCGATGCGTGCGCGGCCACGCTCGGGTGCACGCGGTCGGTCACGTCAAAGGCAACGTTGCCGTTGCGCTGGATCAGCACGCTGCGGCCCGCGGGCGGCACGGCGCTGCCGTCGGCATAGCCCTGGCGCTTGAGTTCGAGGCGCGCGGCGGAATCCAGGCGCACGCAGTTCAGCGGGTGTTCTTCGGTGTTGCCGCGGCGCGGGTCGGAGTTGATCTGCGATTCGATCAGTTCTTCGATGGTCGAGGTGCCATCGCCGACCACCGACGCGGTTTCGCCCATCGCCGCCGCCGCCAGACGGCCGCCCACGACCAGCAGGCGGTGTTCGTTACCGGAGACGAAGCGCTCGACGATCACGCCGTTGCCTTCCTCGATGGCCACGGCGTAAGCGGTTTCCACCTCTTCGCGCGTCATCAGGTTCGTGAACACGCCGCGGCCGTGGTTGCCGTCGTACGGCTTGACTACCACCGGCACGCCGATGTCTTCGGCGGCCTCCCAGGCATCTTCGGCGCTGTCGACCATGCGCCCTTCCGGCACCGGCACGCCGCACGACTGCAGCAGGCTCTTGGTCAGGTCCTTGTCGCGCGAGATGGATTCGGCGATAGCGCTGGTGCGGTCGGTTTCGGCCGTCCAGATGCGGCGCTGGCGAGCGCCGTAGCCGAGTTGCACGAGATTGCCGTCCGACAGCCGGATGGACGGGATATTGCGGTCATCGGCGGCTTCGACGATGCAGGCGGTGCTGGGGCCCAGGCACTGTTCGTCCACCATGTCGCGCAGCGTTTCGACGGCGGCGTCCACGTCGTACGGGCGGTCTTCGATGGCCGCCATGACCAGATCACGGGCGGCGAACAGGGCAGCACGGGTCACGTCTTCGTGCCAGGCGCGGACGATCACCTTATAGACGCCGCGCACGGGTGTCTCGCGCGCCTTGCCGAAACCGCCGGGCATGCCGGCCAGGTTCTGCAACTCGAGGGTGACGTGTTCCAGGATGTGCCCGGGCCAGGTGCCTTCCTTCAAGCGCATCAGGAAACCGCCGCGCACGCCGGGGCTGCAGCGGTGCTCGATCAGCGTGGGCAGCCATGTCGACAGACGCTCGTAGAACCCCGGAATCGTGTTGGAGGGAGAGTCCTCCAGTTCACCAATATCGACCCATGCCTCCAGCACTGGCCGATATGTCCACATATTCGGGCCGCGCAGCGACATGACATCGAGAATCTCAATGTCCTTCTTCTTCATTGAATTTGCTTGGAAGCAGGGGGCGATGTACCCGTGAATTGGTCCGCGAAACCGAACCGTTACCTTTCAATAACGTTACAACGGCGTCGGCGTTGACGTCTTGAGCCCGGAGTGCGTTGTGCAGCGCACCAAATGCCGTGCTGGCGTGGCTATGTATACTTGCGAGCAAATTTTGCAGGCCGCAACAATTGCGACGCCGCACTCTTGCCTCGATTTATGTTCGTCCTTTTCCCATTTTGGGCTGTTTTTTGGCCATTTGGACGCGCTTTTTGAATTCTTTGCGCCACTGATGACCCAGTCCTCCCCATCGTCCGCCCCCACCGTCGTCCGCGCTCAGGAACCCTGGCGTGTCGTGCTCGGCTCAAGCCTTGCTCCAGAAGAAACCGTCCTGGCCGGGCTGCAGCTGGATTTGGACGCAAGATTGCATTTTACCCAAGGGTGGCTGGTTGTTACGAACCGTCGCCTGATCGGCCAAGCCGCGGGTGAAAAGGATTTGCAAAGCTGGGACATCGCCCCCGGCATGACGCTGGCCCACAGCGACCACGCCGGCGTCGGCACGCTGGAGTTGTCCGACGGCCAGCGCCGGCTGGCAAGCTGGCGCTACACGCTGGGCCACAATACCGACGCGCTGCGGCTGGCCGATGCTTTCGACGCCCAGCGCAACGCCCTGACCACCGGCGCCAAGGCCGCGCAGCCCGACGCGGACATCTGCCCGACCTGCAAGGCGCCCCTCCCGGCCGGTGAAGACATCTGCCCGCAATGCAGCCGTGAACTGGAGCAGCCGCCCTCGACCTGGGCGCTGCTGCGCCTGTGGCGCTTCGCCCAGCCGTATCGGTGGGAATTGCTGGCCGGTTTCGCCCTGCTGCTGATCGGCACGGCCGCCACCCTGGTGCCGCCGTACCTGACGATGCCCTTGATGGACAAGGTGCTGATCCCCTACCAGAACGGGCAGCCGGTCGATTACCGCCTGGTGACGCTCTATCTGTCCGGCCTGTTTGGCGCTGCGCTGGTGGCCTGGGTGCTGGGCTGGGCGCGCACGTATCTGCTGGCGCGCGTGTCCGAGCGCATCAGCGCCGACCTGCGCACGACCACCTACGAGCACCTGCTCAAGCTGTCGCTCGAGTACTTCGGCGGCAAGCGCACGGGCGACTTGATGGCGCGCATCGGCTCGGAAAGCGACCGCATCAGCGTGTTCCTGTCGTTGCACCTGCTCGATTTCGCCACCGACGTGCTGATGATCGCGATGACGGCCGTCATCCTGGTCTCGATCGACCCATGGCTGGCGCTGGTGACCCTCGTGCCGCTGCCCTTTATCGCGTGGATGATCCACTTGGTGCGCGACCGCCTGCGCCACGGCTTCGAGAAGATCGACCGGATCTGGTCGGAAATCACCAACGTGCTGGCCGATACGATCCCGGGCATCCGCGTGGTCAAGGCCTTTGCCCAGGAAAAGCGCGAGGTGACGCGCTTTGCCGAGGCCAACAAGCACAACCTGGCGATCAACGATCGCGTCAATGCGGTGTGGTCGCTGTTTACCCCGACCGTCACGCTGCTGACCGAAGTCGGGCTGCTGGTGGTGTGGATCTTCGGCATCTGGCGGGTGAGCCACGACGCCATTACCGTCGGTGTGCTGGTGGCGTTCCTGACCTATATCAGCCGCTTCTACACGCGCCTGGATTCCATGAGCCGCATCGTGTCCGTCACGCAGAAGGCGGCGGCCGGCGCCAAGCGGATCTTCGATATTCTCGACCACGTGTCGAGCGTGCCCGAGCCGGCCAGGCCCGTGCATCTCGAGAAGGTGAAGGGCGCGATCGAACTGCGCGACCTGGGCTTCCGTTATGGCAACCGCGCGGTGATCCGCGGCCTGAACCTGTCGATCCAGCCGGGCGAGATGATCGGGCTGGTGGGGCACAGCGGCTCGGGCAAGAGCACGCTCGTGAACCTGATCTGCCGTTTCTACGATGTGTCCGAAGGCGCGATCCGCCTGGATGGCACCGATATCCGCTCGCTGCCCGTGTCGGAATTCCGACGCAACATCGGCCTGGTGCTGCAGGAGCCGTTCCTGTTCTTCGGCACGATCGCCGACAACATTGCCTACGGCAAGCCCGACGCCACGCGCGAAGAGATCATCGCCGCCGCACGTGCCGCCCATGCGCACGAGTTCATCCTGCGCCTGCCGCACGGCTATGACTCGCTGGTGGGCGAACGCGGCCAGGCGCTGTCGGGCGGCGAGCGGCAGCGCATTTCGATTGCGCGCGCGCTGCTCATCAACCCGCGCATCCTGATCATGGACGAGGCCACGTCTTCCGTGGACACGACCACCGAAAAGGAAATCCAGAAGGCGCTCGACAACCTCGTGCAGGGCCGCACCACCATCGCCATCGCGCACCGTTTGTCGACGCTGCGCAAGGCGGATCGCCTGGTCGTCATGGATCGCGGCCAGATCGTCGAAGTGGGCAACCACGACGAGCTGCTCGCGCGCGAAGGCGCGTATTACAAGCTTTATCAGGCGCAGGCCCGCAATGTCGATGCCGAGACCGATCTGACTAGCGACGGCGAGCGCGTGGACGCCGCGGCGCCGGCTTACGCGCAGTGATCCCCACTCTGAAATGACTGCGATGCAAACGCCCGATTTCGCCCTGAGCCGCAACGGCTTCGGCAAACTTGTGATGACCCTGGCCGACGGCACCGTGCATGAAGGCGTGGTGCCCGTGCGCGCGTTCCCGATCTCCGCCGCGGGCGAGGGCTTGAGCCTGATGAGCACGGACGGCCGCGAGCTGGCATGGATCACGCAACCCGACGCGCTGCCCACGCCCATGCGCGCGCTGATCGAAGCCGAACTCGGCGCGCGGGAATTCATGCCCGAGATCCGCACGATCGTCGGCGTGTCGACCTACGCCACGCCCAGCACGTGGACGGTGCAGACCGACCGCGGCCAGACCGACCTCGTGCTGCGCGGCGAAGAAGATATCCGCCGCCTGGCCGGCACCACGCTGCTCATTTCCGACAGCCACGGTATCCACTACCTGATCCGCGATCTGCTCGCGCTGGACAAGCACAGCCGCAAGATCCTCGACCGGTTCCTGTAAGCCCGTTCAGCCGCGCAGACGTTACCGGCGCGACGGCTGCACGGTCGTCATCACTTGGTCGAGCAGGCTTTCGGCCTGCTTCCAGCTGGCGCGGTGGTTGTAGTCGCCCGCCGTGGTGACGACCACCATGTCTAGCCCGGGCACGATCCACAGGCGCTGGCCACCGTTGCCGATGCCGCCGATCCACGCGTATTCCGCGCTGCCAGCCGCCACCTTGCCGAGCCACCACTGATAGCCGTACTGCAAGCCCATGCCGGTGTCGATGTGCGGGCGCGTTGATTCGGCAATCCACTCGGCGGGCACGAGTTGCCGCCCGTTCCATTGGCCATGCTGCAACACAAGCTGGCCGATGCGCGCCAGGTCTCGGGGGCGCAGGCGCACCCCGGCAAACGCCAGCGGGCGGCCACGGTAGTCGTCCACCCATTCCCAGTCGGTGATACCCAGCGGTTCGAACAGTTGCTTGCGCGCGTAATCTGGCACAGGCATACCCACGCGCTCCGCCAGCAGTTGCGCAAGCACTGCCGTGTTGCCCCCGTTGTAATTGAACTGCGTGCCAGCCGCAGCCGCCATCGGCCGGTCAAACACGTAGTGCGCCTGAGACGTGTGCCAGAACAGCCCGAACTCGTCGTTGTTGAACAGGCTCGTCGCACGCCATTCGTTCCAGGCCAGGCCGCTCGACATCGACAGCATCTGCGAGAGCGTGATCGCCTCACGACCGTCGCGATTCAGATCCGCCAGCCCCGGAAACAGCGACAGCACCGGCGTGTCGAGCGGCGGCGTCTTGCCTTGCCCTTGCGCAATGCCCCACAGCAGGCTCGTCACCGATTTGCTGATCGAGCGGATGTCGTGAAGCGTGCTGGCGTCGAACGTGCGCGTGGTGCGGAACAGATCCTTCACCCGCTCGTCCTTGCCGGCGCGATAGACCTCCGCGACCAGACGGCCGTGGCGCACCACGAGCAGGCTGTGGAAGTTGGCATCGGAATCGGCGAATTTGCGCAGGACAGCGCAGAGATGGCCGGCATCGAAACCGGCTGCGGCAGGGTCCGCCTCGGCCTGCCAGCCGTCGTTCAACAGGGCGGGCGCATCGCAAGGTGCCGCCTGGGCGCCGCATACCGTGCAGACCCATGCCAAAGCGATGCCGATGCTGCGAAGTCGTCGCGCCATCCCAGCCCCCCAGGTCGATGTACCGCCAAGTATCGTAGCCGGCACTTGAAGGTGCAAACCCGCTGCGATGAATGGTCGTTCTGCGCGTCTGAACGGCAATGGATCGGCCATCCGGTGGACCCTCCACCCACGTCGGAACCCGGGCCCGCGTTACCATGTCGGACCCTTCTTATTCATCACTCACATCACAGGCACCTATGGTCACACGTCGAACCCTTCTTGCCTCCGCCTCGGTTACCGCCACGCTGGCGGCGCTCGGCATCACGCCCGAAGCACTGGCCGCCGATCGCGTCAAGCTGGGCGATGCCGCGCCGTTTTCTTTCGATGCGCTGATCGAGCGCGCCCGCACGATGGCCGGCAAGCCGTACACGCCCCCTGCAACGGCGCCGGCCGACATCCTGTCCAAGATCGACTACGAGGCACACGGCAAGATCAAATTCGACACCGCCCACGCACTCTTTGCGGACGGCCCCGGCCAGTTTCCGGTGACGTTCTTCCACCTCGGCACGTTCTTCCGCGCCCCGGTGCGCATGCACGTGGTGGAAAAAGGCGCCGCCCGCGAAATCGTTTACGACGAATCGTACTTCGACATGCCCGCCGACAGCCCGGCGCGCAAACTGCCGCGCGGCAGCGGCTTTGCCGGTTTCCGCTTCCAGGAAAGCCGCCTGGGTGACCAGAAGAAACTCGACTGGAAGAAGAACGATTGGGTCGCCTTCCTGGGCGCGTCGTACTTCCGCGCCATCGGCGAGCTGTATCAGTACGGGCTTTCCGCACGGGGCATTGCGCTGGACGTGGCGCAGGCCGGCAAGCCGGAAGAGTTTCCCAATTTCACGCACGTGTGGTTCGACACGCCGGCAGACAACCGCGCCGATTCCGTGACGATCTACACGCTGCTCGACGGCCCGAGCATCACGGGTGCATATCGCTTTGTCATGCACCGCACGAAGGGCGTGGTGATGGACATCGACACGGCCATCTTCCTGCGCAAGGACGTCGACCGTTTCGGCATCGCGCCCGCCACGTCGATGTACTGGTTTTCGGAAACCGCCAAGGGCACCGCCACTGACTGGCGCCCCGAGGTGCACGACTCCGACGGCCTCGCCCTCTGGACCGGCAATGGCGAGCGCATCTGGCGCCCGCTGAATGATCCGCCGCGCACGATGGCGTCTGCCTTTGGCGACAACAACCCGCGCGGCTTCGGCCTGCTGCAGCGCGATCGCGATTTCAACAACTACCAGGACGGCGTCCATTACGAGCGCCGCCCGAGCCTGTGGGTCGAGCCGCTGGAAGGCTGGGGCGAGGGCGCCGTGCAGCTCATCGAAATCCCGACCGACGACGAGATCCACGACAACATCGTCGCCATTTGGGTGCCGAAGGCACCGGCGCGTGCGGGCAGCCAGTACCGTCTACGCTATCGCCTGCACTGGCTGGCCGATGAACCGTATCCGACACAACTGGCGCGCTGCGTGGCCACGCGCATGGGCAACGGCGGGCAGCCGGGCCAGCCGCGGCCGCGCGGCGTGCGCAAATTCATGGTCGAGTTCAAGGGCGGTCCGCTGGAGAAACTGCCTTTCGGCACCAAGCCGGAGGCCGTGCTGAGCACCTCGCGCGGCACGTTCTCGTATGTGTTTACCGAAGCCGTGCCGAACGGCGTGCCGGGCCACTGGCGCGCCCAGTTCGACCTGACGGTCGACGGGAAGGAACCGGTCGACATGCGGCTGTTTTTGCGTGTGGATGGCAAGCCGCTGTCCGAGACGTGGCTGTATCAATATCACCCGTTCCAATCGCCGGTGGGGCCAGTGGCGTCCTAAACGCCGTCGCAGCGGTCCACAAACAAGGCGGGGATTCCCCCGCCTTTTTCATTACTGGTAGGACAGCGTCACCACCGCGAGCGCTGGTTCCACCCCCGGCGCGCGCGACAAGGTCAGCGTGCCGTTGTTTGCCGTCAGCAGGCTGGCCTTGAAACCGCCGTATTTGGCCAGGACGTCCGCCTTGCTGCGTGCATCGCCCACCCGCAGGGGGTTGAGCGACGATGCCGCGCGAGCCTCCACTGACACATCGACCGGCACCACCCGCACTGCAGCCGAGCGAAAGCTCAACACCACCTGGTGACCGGACGCGGATGCTCGCGCCTGCAACCCCTCGCCCGCAGCGGATACCTGGGGCGTGGCCTGCACGCGGAACCCGGCCTCCACGATGGCGCCCGTGAAGTAAATCACGCCGCCATGGCTGCCGGCCGCCAGCGCGCTGCTCGCTCCGATGGCCACCGCCATGGCGACGACCGTTGCCTTGTAGACCTTGAACATGAGAACCCCGATGCCCGACCCTTGGGCGATGTGTCACATCCGCCCGTCTTCAGCCGGTCTGACGCAACAGTTTTTTACGATTTTCATCGTCCTCTGGATCGATCTGATTGGGGATTCCGAACATCCCTGATTGCGAGTCAGACAGGGTTCCTCGCAAATCCACCTCTCACGGTGCCGGCCACACCGCCAGCGCCTGCATCAACTGCTTGCCCAGCGGGACTCGCTTGGCCATATCGCCCTCGCGCGGCATGTCGATGTTCAGAGCAAAGGCATACACGTGGCCGGCACGCTCCACCCAGCCGACCCACCAACCGATCTCCGGCTGGTATTCGGTGGCGACGCCGGTCTTGGCATACAGCGCGGCATCGCCCTGCCGCTCGATCAACAGCATGCGCTGGACCATGTCCCACGTGCGCGGCTTCACCGGCAACTGCTTGAGCGCCATGCGGCTGGTGAAGCGCGCTTCTTCGAATGCGGAAATCTCCAGCGGGCCACGCAGCCAGAATTGATCGATCACGCTGCCGAGCTGGCGATTGCCGTACTCAAAAGCGTCCACATAAGCCTGCATGCGTTCAAGGCCGACACGCCGTGCCACCTCCTGGTATATCGGCACGGCCGACAGGCGGATCGCCTCGGGCAACGCCATGTCGTGCTCCCACTGCTGGTAAGGCTGCGGCTTGCCGCCGTAAGGCAGCACTTCCTGATCGTCGCGCACGGCCCCGGTGTCGAAGGCGATCAGGCTGTTCGGAATCTTGAACGTCGATGCCGGATGGATGCGCCGCGCGGCGCGCGCCGGATCGACGACATAGGTGCGGTCGGCGCCGATGTCCATCAGTACAAAGGTGCCCGAGACACCCGCGTCGTCGAACACGCGCTTGAGGTCATTACGCACGACCAGCTCGGCGTGGGCGGTGGTGGTGCTCATCGCAACGGCGCAGGCCGTGAGGGCGAACGCGAAAGTCTTCGACCAGCGAGAGAACATGAAAGGCTCCTTGAAATGAGTGGATGGCTACCGGCAACCGGCGATGCGCACAGGAGCCGGCGCTGCGCATCGTAGGGAGCGCTCCGTGCTGCCGCCAGCGTGCACAACAAGCTGCACGTCACGCGCGTAACGCCTGTAACAATGGGTGTGGCGCACAATGGCGCCACGTTTCGCTTCGCCTGATTGTTTGCATGACGCCGCCCACCCTGCCCGCCCTCCATGTCGAGCTGACCACACCGCAAACTGTGGATGGACGACGCGCCCCGTTCCAGAGCCTGTGGCTGCTCGTGCGCCTGGCCTACGCGCATCGTCTGTCGCCGGAGCAACCGCTGGTGCGCCTGGCCGACCTGCGCGGCGCTGTGTCGGACGCCAGCACGCAACGCATGATGATCAGCCGCGCCTTTCGCGACTGGCAGAACTGGGGCGTGCAGGCAGGCTGGGGCGAACAGCGCGACCGCGAGCCCCGCTTCCTCAACGCAGACAAGCGCAGCCAGGGCCCGTTCTGGCTTACGCCTGAAGACGCGGCGCGCGTGGTCTGCCTGGTGGAAGGGCGGATTGCCGATGACACAGATGTGCGCGCCTTTCTCGGTATCGCCGCGCCGGAAAGCAGCACGGACAACAGCGCCGAAGCCAACGCCAGCGCGCTCTCCGGCCCTGCGCCTGGCACGCCCAACCCCGCGTTCTGGCACGCCTTTCTGACCGCGCGTCACGCCATGCGCGAAGGCCGACTGCTGCATGCGCTAAGCACCGGCACAATTGCCTCCGACACCGAGCGCGGCGGCGCCCTGCTCGCCTTGCGCCACGCTGGCGACGCCGCCGACAACGACTTCCAGCGCGCCCTCGTCACCCTGGGCGAGGCAATGGCCGCGCGCCGGCTGGGCGACTCGACACGCGCCAGCGCCCTGCTCTCGCAGTTGCGCGCGCACCGCCGGCAGCGCCATGTGCTGGGCAACGACTACCTCGCCGCCATGGAGCGCATCGTCACCGCATGGTGTGCGTATGACCGACGCGACCTCGACCTTGCCGCCGGCCTGCTCGCCCGCCTCGCCGATGCCGAGCCCGGTCGCAGCCTGCTGCGCTATCACCCGCAGATCCGTTTTGAGTGGAACAACTTGAGCGCCCTCATCGAGCGCGCCCGCCTGCTCTACGCGGATGCCGACGGCATTGCATTGGAGGCACGCGCACACGCCGCACAGCGCATCGTCGCGCAGTTCGAAACCGCGCTGGCTGCCGCGCTGGAAAGCCAGGCCTCCGACGCCGTGCAGCAGGTTGCCGCCAACCTCGGCATGACGCGCTGGCTGCTGCGCGACGTGCTTGGCAACGCGGTGCATGCCGACGGCACGGTCGATGCCGTCCGCTGGCTGGCCATGAGCGAATGGCAGGCGCTGCGCAACGGCGGGCCGCTGCAATCGGCGTGGAACGCCATCGCGCTGATGCGCATAGCAGGCGCTGCGCAACGGCGGGCCGCAGCAATCGGCGTGGAACGCCATCGCGCTGATGCGCATAGCAGGCGCTGCGCAACGGCGGGCCGCAGCAATCGGCGTGGAACGCCATCGCGCTGATGCGCATAGCACGCGCCGACACAAGCCGCGCAGCGCTCACGTTGAACGACCTCCGTACGCAAGCGGGCCCGTTTGCCGAGGCCTTTGACGCGCGCTACTGGCCGCAGCGCTGGTCCGACGTTGCCGCACTGCGTCTGCGCGAACACGACAGCGGCCGCCATCGCTACGGCCACGTGCAGGTGAGCGGGTTGCTGCTGGAGCTGGCGTGGTTTGCTAACGCAGACGGCGATCACGTTACTGCTCGCACGGCGATGAACCGCCTCGCGCAAGCCACGCAAGACTTGGCACCGCACGATCGCGCGTACTTCGTCCAGGCACTGAAGCAGCTGACACAGATGGCGGATGCGCCGCCCTGAGCTGCACGCTGAGCCGCCCCCCCCAGCAGATCGATGGATGAATAAATTCGTTGTATCCCTAATGATCCGTCGCTAGACTACGGTACATGTTTGATCACTGCCTGTACTTCAACACCACCGCTCTGGCGCGCTCGGTCGAGCGCGAATGGACGGTCGCGTATGCGCCGTTCAGCCTGACGCCGCCGCAAGGGTTCGTGCTGCGCGTGGTGCTCAAACGACCCGGTGTGCTCAACCGCGAACTGGCCGAGGTGCTGGGCATTGCGCGGCCCACTGCCACGCGTCTTGTGGACGGCTTGATCGCCAAGGGCCTGGTGGAACGCCAACCTTCTGCAGAGGACGGCCGAGAGTGGAACCTCTTCCCCACGGAAGCCGCCCGTGAACTGGAAACCGCGTTGCAGGCCGCCAGCGCCAAGGTGGCGCGGCGCTTGCGCGAGCATGTCGGCGCAAGCGCGTTCGACGATACGGTGCAGGCCATCCGTAACGTTCGGAGTACGCTGAACACGTAAGACAAACGGGGCGGCCATTGCCGCCTTTTTGATCGGCAAATAGTTGCATCACTACGGATATTACCAAGGAGCGCCTGCATGACTACCGTTCTTGTCACCGGCATCGAGCCGTTTGAATCCGACCCCACCAACCCTTCGTGGGACATCGCGCAGGCACTCGACAGCACGCAGGTGGACGGCGCGGTCATCGTGGCGCGGCAGTTGCCGTGCGTGTTTGGTCTCGCCAACGAAATATTGGTGGACGCCATCGAGGCCACATCACCCGCCCTGGTGTTCGCGCTGGGGCTGGCCACGGGCCGGACGGAGATTTCGGTGGAGCGCGTAGCCATCAACGTGATCGACGCACGCATTCCCGACAACGCGGGCAACCAGCCGGTTGATACGCCTGTGGTGGCCGATGGGCCAACGGCGTACTTCTCCACCCTGCCGATCAAAGCCATCGTGCATGCGCTGCGCGAGGCCGGCGTGCCCGCGGGCGTGTCGCAGAGTGCAGGCACCTACAACTGCAACCACCTGTTCTACGGTTTGATGCACCACATTGCCATGCGCGCGCCGCAGGTGCGCGGCGGCTTCATCCACGTGCCGACCACGCCCGAACTGGCAGCGCGGCATGCGGGCCGGCCGAGCCTGTCGATCGATACGCAGATCAAAGGAATACGTCTGGCGGTGCGTACGACGCTGGCCACGCAGTCAGATCTGAAGATGAGCGCAGGTGCAGTGCATTGACACGCGCACGCGAATGGCTGGCCGGCGCCGCGGACCTGGCACGCTGGCTCTTCGCGTGACAGTCCTCAGGCCACCAGCGGCATGAGCAACATCCGCGCAGCCAGTTCCTGCCGGAAACTTTCGAAGGCCTGCATGGCGGAATCAGCACCGCGCGCAGTGTTCTGCAAGCGGATGCCTTCCACCTGATGGATGCCCACCGTGGCAAACACATAACGCAGATATGGCATCAGGAAATCGGTCTGCGCGTGGGCGCCGTCAAAGTGGCCGCCTGAAGCGGATACCACCAGCACCGAGCGATCGGTCAGCATGCCCACCTTGCCCGTGGGCGTGCGGCGGAACGTGCGTTCGGGCCGCACCACCAGATCGATCCACGCCTTCAACGCCGAAGGCACCGTGTAGTTGTGCACCGGCGTGGAAATCAGCACGGCATCCGCTGCTTCCAGTTCGCCGATCAGCGTTTCCGACAGCGCAAGCGCTGCACGGTGCGTTGCGGTGCGGTCGGCATCGGGCGTGAGGCTGGCCTCGACAAAACCGGCATCGGGATGCGGCAACGGCGTGGCCGCCAGATCGCGCTCGATGACGCGCAGGCCACCAACGGCCTCTGCCAATTGTGCGATCACCCACTTTGCGCCACGCCGGCTGTGCGAGCGATCGTCGCGCGGGCTCACGGTCACGTGCAGCAGTGTTGTCATCGCGCAGCCCCCGTTTTCGTGTTCATGCCAAAGCGCAAAGCGCCTGCAAGCAGCCCGTTGCGATAGTAGAAGCGATGGCCAAGCACGTTGGACAGCGGCGTATCGAGCACGAGCCGCGCACAGCCCAGGCGCTCGGCTTCGGCCTTGAGGTGGCTCATCAATACGTTGCCGAGGCCGCTGCTGCGCAGGTTGGCATCGGTCACCAGATCGTCGACATACAGGAACGGCCCGTAGACGAGGTTCTCCTGCTGCCGATAACCCGCCAGCGCTACCGGCACCCCGTCACGCCAGACGGCGATGAGGCGGTAGCCGTCTTGCACCTGCCGGCGCCAGCGCGCGACCAGCTCGTCGGCGTCGGCAAGATGCGGCCGCAGTTGGTGCATGACGGGAAAGCACGCACGCAAGGCAGCTTCATCTTCGATGGGGCGGACGGCGTCCATGGTCATGCTTGCTCCGCGGTCACGGCAGCCGGCACCTGCGGCACAAAGCGCATTGCGACGGCAATACGGTTCCACGCCTGGATGTTGGCGACGGCGGCTGTGAGGAAGGCGACTTCCGTCCTGGAGAAATGCTCGAGCACGGCGTCGTATTCGTGATCATCCACCCCGTGGTCGGCCGCGCGGGCCAGGGTGGTCAGCGCTTCCGTCCAGGCCAGCGCGGCGCGCTCGCGCGGCGTGAAGACCGCCGGCGTGTCGCGCCAGACCGCCACCAGATCGAGCTTGGCCGGCGCCACGCGCAGCTTGCGCGCCAGGTTCAGGTGGAATTGCACGCAGAACGCGCAGCCGTTGATTTGCGAGGCGCGCAGCTTGATGAGTTCGGTCAGCGGCTTTTCCAGCCCCGAGGCGTCCACCGCCTTACCGAGCGCCTGCAACGCCGGCGCCACGCCGACGGCAGTATCGACAAATTCCGAGTAATCCATGCGAGGGGAAAGATCTTCCATGTCTGGCTCCTGTTGAGGGTCCGTGTAAGGAGGAGTGGTAATATCAGTGCTCGAACATAATATTCGAACTCTTACATCATGAGCAAGCGTGCTACCGCCGGCAAGGACAACGACACCTCCCGCAACGCGCCCTCCGTCCCCGAGCCCGGGCAGGGCAAACGCGGTGAAGAAGGCTATCTCGGCTACCTGCTGCGCCAGGCCAGCGCCGCTCAGCGGCTGCGCATGGAGCGCGCCATGGCCGACGTGGGCGTCACGCTGCCGCAATTCCTGGTGCTCACGATGCTCCGTGCCTACCCGGGTATCTCGAATGCCGACCTCGCCCGGCTGACCATGCTGACGCCCCAGACGGTAAGCGTCATCGTCACCAACCTGGAGCGCAGCGGCGCCATTACGCGCCGACCCCACGCGGTGCACGGCCGCATCCAGCACATCGACGTCACCCCGGAAGGGTCCGCCCTGCTCGCCGCGTGCCGAAAACGCTCGGGCGGCATCGAGCAGGATCTGCTCGAGGGGTTCACGCCCGAAGAGGAAGAGGTCGTGCGGCGCTGGCTCGTACACGTCGCCAAGCTCGCTAGCGACAAACCTGCACCCTGATTGGTCGATCCGTTCTTCCGCTTTCGCGATTGATGCCTTGACTTCTGGACGGCCGCCACTATCATTCGATGTATCTTACGATATATCTGATGATGCTCTTCAGGAGAATGCAATGCGCGGTTGGTTCGGACATCACCACAAAATGTGGATTGGAAAGCATTTCATGATGGGTCGCCACGGTCATGGCGGACACGGGTTCGGGCGTGGCATGGGCGGCCCCGGCGGCTATGGCGAAGGTGACGACGAAGGCGGCAGCCCCTGGCGCGGCCGCCGGCTCAGTTCAGCCGACCTGCAACTGGTGCTGCTGGCGCTGCTCAAGGGCACACCCCGCCACGGCTATGAGTTGATCAAGGCGGTGGAAGAGCATTCGCTCGGCTTCTACACACCGAGCCCGGGCATGGTGTACCCAGCGCTGTCGTATCTGGAAGACCACGGTTTCGCTTCCGTCACTGCCGAGGGCAACAAGAAGCGCTACGGCATCACCCCCGAAGGCGAAACATGGCTGGCCGAGCGCCAGCACAGTGCCGATGCCATCCTCGCCCAACTGCGTGCCATGGGCGAGCGCGTCAAGCGCATGAACGAAGCCATGGCCTTCGACCGCGAAACCGACAACGCCGCCGAATGGACGGACACGGGCCACGACCCGCTGCGCACCGCGCGCTGGCGCCTGAAGTTTGCCCTCATGGAAAAACGCTTCGCTTCGCGCGAAGAACAGCAACGCGTGGCAGACATCCTGCTACGTGCCCTCAAGGAAATCACCGGCGAGCGGTAAGCGGCAAGCAGCAGCATCTGTTCAGCCGCCCCGGGCGATGTTTGGTCGCCCGGGCTACCGCGTCGGTCCAGTCGGTCCATTCCGCAGCCATCTATGTTTGCCTTCAATCGCACACAAGGTCTCATGTCGCAGCTGATCAGTTCTGTCAAACCCGCCACACGCCGCATGCGCGTGCGCGCAATCCATACACTGTCGCCGCGCATGCGCCGCGTGGTCTTTACCGGCGTGGCGGCTACGGATCTCGCTGATCTGGCTGGCGCGGCGCCCGGCGCGGCCATCAAGCTGATGTTTCCGCACGATGCCGCGGGCCCCGGCCGCACGCTGGGGCGTGCTTACACCATCCGCCGCTACCACGCGGCGCGCGATGAACTGGAAATCGATTTTGTGGTGCACGACGAAACACCGGCCGCGCAGCATGGCCCCGCTGCACGCTGGCTCGAACACGCCGCCCCTGGCGATGAAGTGGAATTCGCCGGCCCCAAGCGCGGATTCCGTGCCGACCCAGCGGCGCCGTGGACGCTGCTGATCGGCGATGAAACCGCGTTGCCCGCCATCTTCGCGATTTTGGAGGCGTTGCCCGAGCACGCGCAGGTGCTGACCTATATCGCCATTGGCGACGCCCGCGCCCGACTCCCGCTGGAGGGCGCCCTGGCCGAGCACCCGCGCAGTCGCGGCATCCACTGGGTGGAGAGCGATACCGCGCACGCCGGCGCCATGATGGTCGGCGCACTCAGCGCCCAATCCATGCCGGCCGGCACGCCCCAGGTGTTCCTCGCTGGCGAGGCCTCCTTGCTCAAGCAAGTCCGCACGCTGCTCGAAGGCGCCTGGGCCGTGCCGCAGGACGCCATCGACGCCAAGGGCTACTGGACAGCCGGCCTCTCGCGTGAAGAACGCAAGGCGAGCGAGGCGCGCTGATCTTCGCGTCGCGTCAGGTCGCGACTTCTGTCTGGGGTGTGGCGCCCTTCACCCACTCGCGCAGCAGGCGCTGCCCGTGCAGCAGCGCCGCGTCCATCGCTTCGCGCGGCGAGCCGAACGTGCATCCGGGCCGCACCGGCTGCGAGCCCGACAACGATTGCCCTTCCGCACCGCGGAAGACCACCTCGACACGCGCCTCCCAGCCTCGCCCGCCAGCGGGAACCACACGCGGGACGATCTCAACGTCTCCACAGATCTTGTGCACCTCGTTCCTCCGTCTGCAGCGCCTGAACAGCGCATTGCCCGCAATCTAGCAACGGGCATGCCAACCTGCGCCGCTCTTGGGATTTGATCCAGATCAACTTGCGGCGCAGACATGATCTTTAGGCCGCCCGCAGCATGCCGATGCAAAGAAGGACAGTGTGCCTTTCACGCTCACGCCTCCTTACGACCATCCGCGCCCACGAAGCGCGGCACCACCATGCGCAAGAATCTGCCGGTCACCCAAGCCGAAACCGCCCTCAGCCCGACGGACTACCTCATCTCCCGCACCGATCTCAAAGGCCGCATCGTCTTCGCCAACCCGGCGTTCGTGCGCATCAGCGGCTATACACACGAAGAACTGATGGGCGCGCCGCACAACCTCGTGCGCCACCCGGACATGCCCGAAGCCGCCTTTGCCGACTTGTGGGCCACGCTGCAGGCCGGCAAGCCGTGGCGCGGCTTCGTCAAGAACCGTCGCAAGGACGGCGGCTTCTACTGGGTGCTGGCTAACGTGACGCCGGTGTTTCAGAACAACGCGGTGGTCGGCTATACGTCGGTGCGTTCGATGGCCACGCCCGCACAGATCGCGCGCGCGCAACGCGCCTATACCGCCATCAATGAAGGCGACACGTCGTACACCGTGCGTGCGGGCCGCATTCTGCGCACGGGATGGCGGCGCGTCGTCAATCTGTTCCAGATCGACAGCCTGCGCTTCAAGGTGATCGGCCTGCAAACGCTGATTGCATCGGCCATCCTGATCGGCACGGTGTGGGCGCACATCGCGCTGGAAGCCGCCGATCTGCATGGCGCAGCGTGGCTCGTGTTCAGCCGCGATTGGCTGTGGCTCACCGGCGTGGGTTGCGCCGGGCTGGCAACGATGTCAGGCGTGCTGCTCGCACGCACGCTGATCCGACCATTGGAAGAAGCCGCGACGCTGGCCACACGCCTGGCTGCCGGCGATCTGACCACCGTGGTCGAAGCCCGCTCCAGCGACGAGTTGGGCGAAGTCATGCGCGCCATGGGCACCATGCGCGCGAGCCTGTCGTCCATCGTGCGCGACATCCAGGACGGCGCCGCCAGCGTCGCGCACAGCACGTTGCAGATTTCCGCCGGCAACCATGACCTCTCCGCCCGCACTGAGCAGCAAGCCGCCGCGCTGGAAGAAACCGCATCCAGCATGGAGGAGCTGACATCGATGGTTGCGCAGAATGCCGACCACGCCCGCGCAGCCAGCGCCCTGGCCGAGCAGGCCTCCACCATTGCGGCCGACGGCGGCCAGGTCGTGCAGCGCGTCGTGCAAACGATGGACGCCATCCGCGCCGACAGCCAGCGCGTGACCGAGATCATCGCCACCATCGAGAGCATCGCGTTCCAGACCAACATCCTTGCGCTCAACGCCGCAGTTGAAGCCGCACGCGCGGGCGAAGAAGGCCGTGGCTTTGCGGTCGTCGCCGGCGAGGTGCGCAGCCTCGCGCAGCGCAGCGCGCAGGCCGCAGCGCAGAGCAAGGAGATCATCCGCGCATCCGATCAATCCGTGCGCGACGGCGTGGATCTCGTCCACAAGGCGGGCGCCACCATGACGCAGATCGTGCAATCGGTGCAGACCGTCACGCAGCTCATGTCGGAAATCTCCGCCAGCTCGCGCGAGCAGAGCAGCGGCATCGCGCAGATCAACGCGTCGGTTTCGCAGCTCGATGGGGTCACGCAGCAGAACGCCACGCTGGTGGAAGAAGCGGCGGCGGCCACCTCGGTGTTGGCCCGCCAATCGGAAGATCTGAAGCACGCCGTCGCGGTGTTCCGCGCGTAGCGCCGCAGCGACAGCAACACATTACACGGTGAAGTGCGTGTCGCGTTCAAGCAATGCCGTCACGGCCTCAGGCAACAGCGGCTCGCTGAAGTAATAGCCCTGCAGCACATCGCATTGGTGGGAGGCCAGGAAGGCCGACTGCGCAGCGTCTTCCACACCTTCGGCACACACCTTCACGCCAAGGTTGTGGGCCAGCACCACGACCGTCGTGCAGATGGCGGCATCGTTGGAATCGCGGTCGATGTCCTTGACGAACGCGCGGTCGATCTTGATGAGGTCGATCGGCAAGCGCTTCAGATACGCCAGGCTCGAATACCCCGTGCCGAAGTCGTCGATGGCAATGCGCACGCCCAGCTGGCGAATGGCTGTGAGGTCTTCGATGGTGCGCTCGGTGCCCTCCATCAGCATCGACTCGGTCACTTCCAGTTCAAGGAAGCCCGACCCGAGGCCGTATTGGCGCTGCAGCTTGAGCAGCGTTGGCAGCACGGTGCCACGCTTGAACTGCAGCGGCGACACGTTCACAGCCAGTGTCAGGTCATCGGCCAGGCCGCGTTTGTGCCACTCGGCGCGCTGCCGCGCAGCCTCGGTCAAGACCCAGTTGCCAATCTCGACAATCAGCCCGCTCTCTTCGGCCACCGGAATGAACGCGGCCGGCGGCAGCAACCCGCGCGTCGGATGAATCCAGCGGATCAGCGCTTCCAGCCCGCACACGCGGCCCGTCTTGGTGTCGATCTGCGGCTGGTACAGCAAGCGGAACTGGCCCTGCTCCAGCGCCGCCCGGATCTGGTGCTCCAGGTTCAGCCGGTACGACACGCCGATGTCCATTTCGGGCGCGAAGAATTCCAGGCGGTTACGGCCGTTCTGCTTGGCGTAGTACATCGCCATTTCGGCATGGCGGATGAGGCTATCTGCGTCTGCGCCGTGCGCCGGGTATTCGGCCACGCCAATGCTTGCGGTCACGAACACCTCGTGCCCTTCCACACGCACCGGCTCGGCAAACAGGTCGAAGCCGAAATCGACACCGCGCGAACCCGCGTGCGAGATCACCAGTGCAAACACGTCGCCGCCAAACCGCGCCACGGTGTCCACCGTATCGGCGGCATCGCGCAGGCGCTCGGCCACACGGCGCAGCACCTCGTCGCCCAGCAGGTGGCCAAGGCTGTCGTTGACGACCTTGAAGCGGTCAATGTTGACGAGCGCCACATAGAAGCGGCTACGCTGGCGTGCGGCCATCTCCACTGACTGCTGCACGCGGTCGGCCAGCAGCGTACGGTTGGGCAGGCCCGTGAGCGAGTCGATGGTGGCGTGCTGGGCCAGGCGCGTGCGCGTCATCTCCTGCTCGGTCACGTCGTCCTGAATGCCGACGTAATGCGTGACCGCACCCTTGGCATCGCGCACGGGCGAGAGCAGGAAGTTATTCAGGAAGGCGTGGCCGTCCTTGCGGAAATTGCGCAGCAGCACGCGGATCTCACTCTCGTCGCGCAGCGCGGTTCGCACTTCGTTCAGCGCCGGCTGCCCAGGCTCGGACGAATGCAGGAAGCGCGCGTTGCGGCCCAGAATTTCCTCTGCGCGATAGCCCGTCATGCGCTCGAAGCCGGGGTTCACGTACACGATCGGAAAGTCGGGCTGCTGCGCGTCGGCCACAGTAATGCCGGACGGCACCGATTCGACCACGCGGCGCAGCAACCGCAGTTGCTCGTCCGATTCGCGCCGATCTGTGATGTCCTGCATGGTGCCGAACAAGGCGACGACCTCATCGCGATCGTTGCGCTCGATGTTGCCGCGCGAAAGCACCCAGCGGTGCTCGCCGTCGCGGCGGATCATCTCCAGCTCCAGCGAGTACGCCTCACCTTCGGTCACGGCACGGCTGGCGGCTTCGCGCAGACGGTTATAACTGTCAGCGGTAAAGAACTGCGCCTGCTGGGCGAAGGCCGGCGGCGCGCCCGGCGGCACGCCCGTCAACACATACATGCCCGACGACCACGTGGTGGAGTCGCGCAGCACATCCCAGCGCCAACTGCCCAGAAGCGCAATCTGTTCGGCCACGCGCAGGTTCGCTTCGCTGCTGCGCAGCTCCTGCTCAATCGCCGAGCGCTGCGAAATGTCGGTCACCCCGCCGACCATGCGCACAGCGCGGCCGTCCTGATCACGGTAAAGGCTGGCGCGAATTTCCACCGTGCGCGTGGCACGGTTGGCATCGATCACCCGGCAGACGTGCTGCCAGCTGTCGCGGTCGGAATTCAGTACGGCGCGCAGCTCGTGGGCGAAGGCGTCCACGTCGTCCGGGTGCACGAACTGTTGGAATGTCAGCGTGCGCGACACACCGTCGTCGTCGCCCTGGCCCAGCAACGCGTCGCTGCCAAGCAGCCGATGCAGGCTGGCGTTGGCCCAGGACTCGCCGGTGGCGATATCCCAATCGAAGATCCAGTCGTTGGTGGCGCGCGCCACGCGCTGGAAGCGTTCGGTCAGGCGGTGGACGGTGGCGTCGTGGCGCTGGATGGCGGCACGCATTTCGTTGAAGGTGCGCTCAAGCAGCGAGAGTTCATCGCGCGAGGAGCCGTGCTCGGGCACGCGGGCGGAAAAATCGCCCGTTGCGTAGTGGCGGGCCGCATCCACCAGCGCATCAATGCGCGGCATGACCATCCGCCGCAGCGCCATCTGTATGAGCGCCAGCAGCATCACCACCATCAGCAGGATGGCGCCGCCGCCGGCCAGCGTCACGTTGCGCTGCTGGCGAACGATGTCGGTAGCGTCCACGCCGCGCACGATGCGCAAATGCCCGCCGGCCGCGTGCGGCACCACCATGGCGGCGTAGGCGCGGCGAACGCCGTCGGTGTCGTCCACGAACACCGGTTCGCCTGGCTGCTGGGCCGCAGCGGCCACCAGCGGCCCGCGCACAATGGCCGGCACCTGGGCGGCCTCCAGAGCACCGTGGGTCGACAACACGTTGCCCGCCGCATCCACGAGGTAGACCGGCGCCTCCGACATGCCGTCGACGGCCGCCGCAATCAACGCGCTCTGCCGCACGGCCGCGTACGCCACGCCCCGGATGGTGCCGTCGTTGCCTGCCATCGGCCGCGCCGAAATCAACACTGCCTGGCCGGAGGCGCGTCCGATCACAAATGTCGACAGGGACGGTCGGCCCGTCGCCATGATCTCGTTGATGTACGGTCGGTCCGACAGATCGATGGCAAGCTTCGCCGTATCGGGCGTACATACCAGCTTGCGATGCGCGTCGATGATGCCGAGGTTCGCGAGTTCGCTCTGGTTATGAAAGACGCGGTTGACGAAACTGCTGCACTCTTGCCGCTCCATGCGCAGCGCCGAATCGTCCGCGATGAGCACCGAGAGCAGCGTATTGGCGTTGGACAGCACCATGCCGACGCGCGCAGCGGCAGTCTCGGTTTCGTGGGTCAGGTGCTGGGCAAGGTGATCATTGAGCCGGTCACGATAAAGCGCCACACCAGCAATCGCGACAACAATGGCCGGCAAGGCGGCCACCGCGGCCAGGGCAAGCAAGCGGCCGCGCAGCGTGGTGGGAAAGAAAGCGTGCTTCGGCACTTGAATGACCGGTAGAGCCTTATGTGGAGAGCGGATGCACTCTGCGGTTGCACGATGCGCGGCTCAAGGACCATCCCCTCGACGCACGATGCAGTTGCGGCATCGTGCCGGATGACGGCTGACGCAGTGCGCAAGCATTTTGCTTGCAATTCCTATCGCACGCAACTTGTGGATAGCCTGTAGCCGACCCGGCCGCAAATCGGCGCGGCAGGCGGCACGAGGGGTGGTAGCAATGTGGGCGATGGGGTGTCCGAACCACCACTGCCAATGCCCTGATCGACGGCGATGCAAGCCCTGCTCACCGCGTTGACACCGTTCGGCGAAAGTCGCCTTGACGCGGCAGGCGCCCATAGAAAAAGCCACCGGGTAGCGGTACCCGGTGGCCTCAAGAATACGCTTTGAACGGGGAAGTTCAGCGCAGTTGAAGCATAGGCAATGGTCCCCATTCAGGCCAATACCCAGGATAGGGTAATTTAGGAAAAACCCTGCACGGGCAGCGGCTTTTTGGCCTCCGCGCCTTTCGCGTGTGCTTTCTGCACAACGCCGGGCTCCGTAACAACCCGTCCTCCGAAATATCCATCCTGGCGACCGGGTGCCGCAGCCCGTCTCACGGGATGTTGCGTTATAATGAAAACGATTCGCATTTAGCCACCTTGCTTTACCACGTTAAGTAAACGACCACACACGATGCGGCTTTCCGAGCTTTCCCGCCGGGCGACGGCGGTGGTGGATCACGTTGAAGACCGTGAACCCGCCGATCCCATCAGCCAACGCCTGCGCGAACTCGGGTTCGTGACGGGCGAAGAGGTGCGCGTGGTAGCCGTCGGCCCGTTCGGCGGTGATCCGCTGGTCGTGCAAGTGGGCTTTACCCGCTTTGCACTGCGGCGCCAGGAGGCTGCCCGCGTGTGCGTGCGCGCCGAATCGGCCACGCAACCCGCCGCCGCCATCGCTTCGCCCGAAACGGCCCCGCCCGTCAAGGTGCGCGAGGCGGCATAGGCCGCCTTCTATTGCCGCCGCTTTCCGGCTCCGCTTACCCGGCTTCATGCAGATGCACGCTTCTTCCTCCTCCGCTTCCACACCCGCATTGCGCGTTGCCCTGGTCGGCAACCCCAACTGCGGCAAGACCGCGCTGTTCAACCTGCTGACGGGCAGCCGCCAGAAGGTCGCCAACTATGCGGGGGTGACGGTCGAGCGCAAGGAAGGGCGCTTTACTGCGCCGTCGGGCCGGCATGTGCAGATCCTTGATCTGCCCGGCGCCTACAGCCTGATCGCCACCAGCCCCGACGAAGCCATCACACGCGATATCTGCCTTGGCACGTTCCGTGGCGAGTCGCGCCCGGACATGCTGATCTGCGTGGTCGACGCCACCAACCTGCGCCTGCACCTGCGCTTCGTTCTGGAGCTGCAACGCCTGGGCTTGCCGATGGTGCTGGCGCTGAACATGGTGGATGCGGCCGAGCGGCGCGGCATCCGCATCGACCGCGCCAAACTGGAAACCGCCTTGGGCGTGCCGGTGGTGCAGACAGTGGCCATCAAACGCAATGGCGCGGCTGACCTTGTCGCGCATATCGATCACGAACAACTGCCAGCCGTACCGGTTGGGCTGCCGGCCGACGCCGATCCGCACGTCGAAGTGAAGCGGCTGCTCGATACCGCCGTGACCATGCCGCGCAGCACGGCTGAGCTGGACGACCGGCTCGACCGTATCGTCCTGCATCCGGTGCTGGGCCTGATGCTGCTGGCCGTGCTGATGTTCTTCATGTTCCAGGCGGTGTTCTCGTGGGCGCAGCCGCTCATGGACGGCATTCAGGGTGCCGTGGAAGCCGTGGGCGTGTGGGTCGGCAATGTCATGCCCGACGGCATGCTCAAAAGCCTGCTGGTGAACGGCATCATCGCGGGCACGGGCAGCGTGCTGGTGTTCCTGCCGCAGATCCTGATCCTGTTCCTCTTCATCCTGTCGCTGGAAGAATCGGGCTATCTGCCGCGCGCGGCCTTCCTGCTCGACCGGTTGATGGCGGGCGCGGGGTTGTCGGGGCGCTCGTTCATTCCGCTGCTGTCGAGTTTTGCGTGCGCGATCCCCGGCGTGATGGCCACGCGCACGATTCAGGACCCGCGCGACCGGCTGGTGACGATTCTCGTGGCACCGCTGATGACGTGCTCGGCGCGGCTGCCCGTGTATGCGCTGCTGATCGGGGCGTTCATCCCGGTGCGGAAGGTGTGGGGCCTGTTCAATCTGCAGGGGCTGGTGCTGTTCGGGCTGTACATGGCGGGCATCGTATCGGCGCTGGTCGTGGCCTACGCGCTCAAGTACCTGAAGCGCGATCGCAACGAGCACCCGCTCATTCTCGAACTGCCGTCGTACCGCCTGCCCAGCGTGCGCAACCTGATCGTCGGCCTCGTCGAGCGTGCACGCATTTTCCTGCGCCGCATCGGCACGGTCATCCTCAAGATGATGGTGCTGCTGTGGTTCCTCTCGACGTTCCCGGCGCCGCCGGCCAACGCCACGCTGCCGGCCATCGATTACAGCTTTGCCGGGATGATCGGCCGCGCGCTTGAAGTCGTGTTCGCGCCGATCGGCTTCACATGGCAGATGTGCATTGCGCTGATTCCCGGCATGGCTGCGCGTGAAGTGGCCGTGGGCGCGCTGGCGACGGTGTACTCGCTGTCGGCCACGCATGAAGATGCGGCTGCGCAGCTGGCGCCGATCATCTCGCAGCAATGGTCTCTGGCCACGGCATTGGCCTTCCTGGCGTGGTACGTCTACGCGCCGCAATGCATCTCGACGCTGGCCACCATCCGCCGCGAGACCAATTCGTGGAAGGTCATGGCGGGCACCGCCGGCTACCTTTTCGCGCTGGCCTACCTGGCGGCTTTCGCCACCTACCAGATCGCACGGGTGCTGACATGAGCGTGTACCACGTTGTCGAAACCGGCGTTGTCGCCACGGTCGTGGCCCTGAGCGCCTTGTCGCTGACGGGCCGCTATGCGCCGGCGATGCGCGCCCGCACGGCGGCGCGCGTGGCAGGCTGGTGTAATCGGCCGTCACGGCCGGGTTGGATGCGCGCCTTCGGGCAGCGCTTGCTCACGCCGGGCGAGTCGCC
Source organism: Ralstonia sp. PBBBR1 (assembly GCF_002256165.1). NCBI lineage: Bacteria > Pseudomonadati > Pseudomonadota > Betaproteobacteria > Burkholderiales > Burkholderiaceae > Ralstonia > Ralstonia sp. PBBBR1. Next base: position 454,975 of record NZ_NKIL01000005.1, read on the forward strand.
CTCGTGTCACTCCGATCCCCTTTCGGGTAGCGCATGCGGCACCGGTTGCAGCGGCTGCGCTTCGGGCGACTCGGTATCCGCCGCGCCGGTTGTACAGCCGATCCACTTCGTACGGCGCAAATAACAGCCGACGCAACGCCACAACACTCACGGGCTCGCATCGCGCGGGCCCGTTTTGTTTTCGCGCAACGCAGGCGTAGACTGGTCCAAACCTGAACGGGGGACGCGTCATGACCGAAGAGTTGCTGGTCCAGTTGATTGCGGAAGTCGAGAAGGAAGACCCGGTGGATTTCGCCAACCTGCCCTTTGACGAGCAGATGTTGCGCGACCTGGTCTGCAAGCTGGTGTCACGCCAGCTGACGCAGATGGAAAATGCCCACTTCAGCCAGGACGAGGTGATCGTCTCGCTCACGGCAAGCATCGCCAAGCTGGTCCTCGAAAATCTGGTGCTGAATGCGCGCCTGCTGGCACAGCAGGGGCACGGCGAAAGCGCACGCGCGCTGCTGGAGCGGATCTCTCGTCAGGCGAAGGGATAAGCGGCGCGGTTACTGCGCGGGCACCACGTTGTACTGCGTGCGGGCCCGCGTCAGCAGCCGCTTGGCGACGGAGAGGCCGCGAATGGCGGCGGCATCGTCGTCCACGGGGAAATCAAACTCGGCGCTCCAATTGCAGCCGGTGTGATCGGGGCGGTGAATGCACATCGCGCGCAATTCGCACTGTGCGCATTCCGGGTGTTGCTGGACGCAGCGGGCCAGCAAGGTCTTGAGTTCATCTTCGGACTTCAGACGGCGTTGCATCGGCATCTCCTGATTAACAGAGAGTTGGAACCCCGAGCGCGCACTGAGTTTCGCCATGAATGCGCTGATACTGTTTCAGCAAGTTACCGGATCACATCACGCGTTCAACCCGACCATGCCGGACACGCCCGCACCGGCCTGACACGCGGGGCACACGCCGTAGAGCGCCAGCGCGTGATCGCGCAGCACAAAGCCGCGCTCATTGGCCACACGTTCCTGCCGCGACTCGATGGCGTCGTCGTGAAACTCTTCCACGCGGCCGCACGACACGCAGATCAGGTGATCGTGGTGTGCCCCCTCGTTCAGTTCATACACGGCATGGCCAGCCTCGAACGCATGGCGCAGCAGCACGCCGGCGTCCACCAGCTGATTGAGCACGCGATAGACCGTTGAGATGCCAACGTCGATTTCCGATGTGAGCAACTGGCGGTACACATCTTCGGCGCTCAGGTGGCGGCCGTGCTCCGTACCGGCGGTAAGGATTTCCAGAATCTTGACGCGCGGCGACGTGGCTTTGAGCCCCGCCCGGCGCAGGTCGGTCGAGTTTGGCATGGCGTTCGTTGGGGCGAGATTTGGGTACAGCAGGCGGGGCACGACAGCGGGCGAGAACCCGAAACGGCGACGTTGCACGCATGCATGCATGCCGGGCCGCTGAGTTCTTGAAAAAAAAACGGCCTGGCTGGCGGCCCGGAAAAGTCGCAGTCGGGAAAGCGGGGTCTGAGTGCTTTCCCGACTGTCGGGCGGCTTGCTACTGCCAAACGCTCTGTGTATCAGAGCGGTCCCCACAAAAGATCGGTTGCCGGGCGCTCGCTCGCAAAGAGCAGCGAGCGCACGCAGCGAAATTCGGTTCGACGCGGTGTGCTTGGAAGACGTGCCCTGGGGGTGAGTCCATGTGCTGCAGCGCTGTCGATGGACACACTATAAATGCGAATCATTCGCATTGCAAGTATTTTCTTTGCGAACGGAGGAAGGCCTCACTCCAAGCGTGGTTGGATCGGGGGAAACGTTAGCCGGGCTCGAGCAGCAACCCGCCGGCATTGACCTGATGGCGCGCAAGCGCCCCGCCTTACGCACGTGCCGTTCATAGGCCATCGAGTGCACCGCTGACGAAATTGCGGGGCGATGATGGTTGCGCCCCTAAACATGTTCAAATTAGATAGTGGACTGATGTTCAGTGGGTTTCTAAATGATCGATCTTGTCTTGCTGCGCAGCTTTGTCACGGTGGTCGATACGGGCAACTTCACGCGCGCGGCCGAGCATTTGCACCTGACGCAATCGACCGTCAGCCAGCAGATCCTGCGGCTTGAGCAGCAACTGGACTGCCGCCTGCTCGACCGCAGCCAGCGCCAGGTGCTGCCGACGGAAGAAGGCGACCGCCTGCTCGGCTACGCACGCCGCCTGCTGCGCCTGGCCAACGAAGCCAGCGAGGCGCTCAGCCCCGAACACACCGGCGGCGTGCTGCGCCTGGGCGTGCCGGAAGACCTTGGCAGCGGCGCGCTGATGCCGCTCATCGCCAGCTTCGCGCGCGAGCGCCCGCGGCTACGTCTGGAGGTGGAAAGCGGCCTCTCCCACCACCTGCTGCGCCTTTACCGCAACGGCGATCTCGACATGCTGCTCGTCAAGCAATGGGGCACCGATAGCGATTGCCATGCGCGCTGGGCTGAGCCGGTTTGCTGGATCGACAGCACCGAGCGGCCGCACACGCTGCCGCTTGGGCCATCGCAACCTTCATTGCCGCTGGTGGTGTTTCCGGTGGGCGCCCTGTATCGGCAGGAGATGCTGCATGCGCTGGAATCGATCGGCCAGCCGTGGCGCATCACATATTCAAGCCCGAGCCTGGCGAGCCTGTGTGCTGCCGTCAGCGCGGGGTTGGGCGTGAGCCTGCTGCCGGCGAGCACCGTGCAGGCCGGGCATCGCGTGCTCGGGGCTGCGGATGGTTTTCCGGAGATCGGCGGGCTGGAGCTGGCGCTGTTTGCGCGGCCCGACCTCGACAGCGCGGGGCGTGCGCTGCGCGATCGCCTGGTCGAGATGTGCGCCGCGCGTGCGCAGGCGCTGCAATCTGCCGCCGGCTGAACGCCGAGGCGCCAAAGAAAAAGCCGGACTCGCTGATCGCGAAGTCCGGCTTCGTACAGGTACGGCTGAGTTCAGCTTCAGGCCGCTTCGGCCAGCGGCACGCGGATCAGATGATCGAACGCCGACAATGCGGCCTTCGCGCCATCGCCGGTGGCGATGATGATCTGCTTGTACGGCGTCGTGGTCGCATCGCCTGCAGCGAACACACCTTCCGCGCTGGTCTGGCCACGTGCGTCGACGACGATCTCGCCAAAGCGATTGCGCTCAAGCGCGCCGTCCAGCCATTCGGTGTTGGGCACCAGGCCGATCTGCACGAACACGCCTTCCAGCGCGACCGTGTGCTCGACGCCATCCACGCGGCTCTTGTAGCGCAGGCCATTGACCTTCTGGCCGTCACCGGTGATCTCGGTGGTCTGCGCGTTGGTGACGATGGTCGCGTTCGGCAGGCTTTGCAGCTTGCGCACCAGCACGGCATCGGCCTTCAGCTCGCTGGCGAATTCCAGCAGCGTGACGTGGCTCACCAGGCCGGCCAGGTCGATGGCGGCTTCCACGCCCGAGTTGCCGCCGCCGATGACGGCCACGCGCTTGCCCTTGAACAGCGGGCCGTCGCAGTGCGGGCAATAGGCCACGCCCTTGTTCTTGTATTCCTGCTCGCCCGGCACGTTGACGTTGCGCCAGCGCGCGCCGGTCGACAGGATGACCGAGCGGCCCTTGAGCACCGCGCCGTTGGCCAGCGTCACCTCGGCAAAGCCGCCCGGCTTGTCTGCCGGCGTGAGCTTGACTGCGCGCTGCGTGTTCATGATGTCGACGTCGTACTGGCGCACGTGCTGCTCCAGCGCGGCGGCAAACTTCGGCCCTTCGGTCTCCTGCACGGAGATGAAGTTCTCGATGCCCAGCGTGTCGAGCACCTGGCCGCCAAAACGCTCGGCCACCACGCCGGTGCGCACACCCTTGCGTGCCGCGTACACGGCAGCCGCAGCCCCCGCCGGGCCACCACCGACGATCAGCACATCAAACGCTTCCTTGGCGGCGAGCTTTTCAGCGTCACGCGCGGCAGCGCCGGTGTCGATCTTGGCGAGGATCTCTTCCACGCCCATGCGGCCCGTGCCGAACGTCTCGCCGTTCAGGAACACGGTCGGCACGGCCATGATCTGGCGTGCTTCGATTTCGCCCTGATACAGCGCGCCGTCAACGGCGACGTGCTGGATGCGCGGGTTGATCACGGACATCACGTTCAGCGCCTGGACCACGTCCGGGCAGTTCTGGCACGTGAGCGACATGTAGGTCTCGAAGCGGAAATCCCCTTCGATATTACGAATCTGTTCGATGACGTCGGCTTCCAGCTTGGGCGCATAGCCGCCCACTTGCAGCAGCGCCAGCACGAGCGAGGTGAACTCGTGGCCCGTCGGGATGGCGGCAAAACGCACGCTCACATCGGCGCCGGTGCGGCGGATCAGGAACGACGGCGCACGCTCGGCGGCGTCGCGTTGTTCGGTCAGCACGATCATGCTGGACTGCTCGGCCACGTCGCGCAGCAGGTCCATCATGTCGCGGGAGCCCTCGCTGTCATCGACGTTGGCGACCAGCTCAATGGGCTGCACGAGGCGTTCGAGGTAGGCCTTCAGTTGGGCCTTGACATCAGCATCCAGCATGACGACTTCCTTTATTCGTTTTGATTCAGTCACAGGGCGCGGCACATGCCTGCGCCCCTAAGCAAACGGCCGGCAGAGCCGGCCGTTTTTTCTCGCTGCATTTCTGCAGCAAACAGCCTTACAACTTAGATCTTGCCGACCAGGTCCAGCGACGGCTTGATCGTCTTGGCGCCTTCGTTCCACTTGGCCGGGCACACGTTGCCCGGGTTGTTGGCGACGAACTGGGCAGCCTTGAGCTTGCGCAGGGTTTCCTTCACATCACGGGCGATGGCGTTGTCGTGCACTTCCATCGTCTTGATCACGCCTTGCGGGTCGATCACGAACGTGCCACGCAGTGCCAGGCCTTCTTCCGGAATGTGCACGCCGAATGCGTTGGTCAGCGCGTGGGTCGGGTCACCCACCAGCGGGAACTGTGCCTTGCCCACGGCCGGCGACGTTTCGTGCCACACCTTGTGCGAGAAGTGCGTGTCGGTCGTGACGATGTAGACCTCGGCGCCAGCCTTCTGGAATTCAGCGTAGTTGTCCGCTGCGTCTTCCACTTCGGTCGGGCAGTTGAAGGTGAATGCGGCCGGCATGAAGATCAGCACGGACCACTTGCCCTTGAGCGACTCATCCGTGACTTCGATGAACTTGCCGTTGTGGAACGCTTGGGCCTTGAACGGTTGGACTTGAGTATTGATCAGCGACATAGTGGTTTTCGGTTGGGTTGCTTGGTTGACAACGGAGTGGATCGTATCGTCGATCGATGCATTGCACAAGTTGATTGATATGATTTTATCGATTGTTTTTTTCTATTGAAGAGGCAACCGAGCGCCCACCGCTCGAAGCGCCGTATATCCCAAAGGTGCGCCTGCGCGCATAGACGAAATTACATAGCGCACCCGCAGGTTGCACACCCCGCACGTGCTCTCGCGGCGCGCATATCACGTAAAGCCAAGGCGGCGCGGGCTAAGACTACAGCCTTGTCAGCGTCTGTCTGACTGGCATAGGTCTTGCGCGATGAGGTCGATCGCAAACCTCCGCCGCGCATCGGCGCCCTCCACTGTCCCTGCAGTTGGCAGACGGCCCGGCAGGCGAATTCCCTCGGGAGCATGACCTTGTCGCTGAACGTTCTCTTCGTCGCTTCTGAAGCTGTGCCGCTGGCCAAGACCGGCGGGCTTGGAGATATGGTCGGGGCCTGCGCGAACGCACTGCGCCGCGCCGGCATGAAAGTGACGGTGATGCTGCCGGGCTATCCCGACGCCATCACGCAGTTGCAGCACACCCGCACGGTGTGCGAGTGGACCGACCTGCCCGGTGGCCCCGCACGCCTGTTGAGCGGGCACATGGGCGCGCAAGGCATCCCGGTACTGCTGTTCGACGCGCCGGCACTGTTCGCGCGGCCGGGCAACCCATATCTGGATGCACATGGCGAGCCCTATGAAGACAATGCGCTGCGCTTTGCGTCGTTCAGCCAGGCCGCTGCGCGCGTTGCCGGCGGCGTAGCCGGGGTGCATCGCTCTGACATCGTGCAGGCGCATGACTGGCACGCGGGGCTGGTGCCGCTGTTCGTCAAGCGCGCGCAGGCGCCGGTGAAGACCGTCTTCACGATCCATAACCTCGCGTTCCAGGGCAATTTCCCGATGCACGTGGTGCCGGACATTGGCGTGCCGCCCGATGCCGCGCATGAAGCCGAGTTCTGGGGCCAGTTCAGCTTCCTGAAGGCCGGCCTGCTTTGGGCCGATCGCATCACCACCGTGAGCCACGCGTATGCGCGCGAAATCCTGACCGACACGGCGGGTTGCGGCATGCAGGACCTCCTGCGCGCGCGCCAGCGAGACCTCATCGCCATCCTCAACGGCATCGACAACGATGTGTGGAACCCGTCGAAAGACCCGCTGCTGCCGCAGCCGTTTGTTGCTTCCAACCTGAGCGGCAAGCACACCGCCAAGCGCGTGCTGCAGCAGCGCTTTGGCCTGCCGGAAGACGCCAAAGCGCCGCTGCTGGCCGTCGGCAGCCGCCTGACGCATCAGAAGATGGCCGACGTGACGTTGCAGGCGCTGCCGCAATTACTGGAATCCAACCCGCAATTGCAGGTGGCGGTGCTCGGCTGCGGAGAGCACGCCTACGAGACCGGCATGGCGGACCTGGCGGCGCGCTATCCGCGCCAGGTGGCCGCAAAAATCGGCTACACCGAGGCTTTTGCCCACCTGCTGCACGCCGGCGCCGACATCCTCCTGCACGGCAGCCGCTTCGAGCCGTGCGGCCTGACGCCGCTCTACTCGATGCGCTACGGCACTGTGCCGATCGCCTCACGCGTGGGCGGCCTGATGGACACCATCACCGACCACGGCTCGCCCGAAGCAGCAGTGCACGGCGCCACGGGTTTCCTGTTCGACGGCGACACCGCCGACGCCATGGTCGCCGCAGTGGAGCGTGCGTTGCACGTCTTTGCCCAGCCGCAGGCGTGGCGCATCCTGCAATACAACGGCATGACGACCGACTTCGGCTGGTCGCAGCCTGCCCGCGAATACATCGCGCTGTATCGCACCCTGGTGCCGGCCGCTACGCCCATGCCCGCTGTGGCGCTGGTGCAAGCGCCCGTCGCACCGGACGCTGTGCACACGCCCCGCCCCGAACAACCTGTGCGTACGCCGGCGCGGCGACGCTCGACGGCGCTGTCCGACGAGATCCGAGCGCACGCGGTGGCGCGCGCCGCCAGTGCCGAAAAGATCCGTGCCTGACCGCGCCTGACGCCCTGCCCCGCTTTCACGCATGCCCGAGACCAAGTCGCCCAAACCCGCCACTTCACGGAAAACCACGGCCGCATTGAAGGCGGCCAAGCCACCCGGCAGCAAAGCCAAATCGGCAACCAAACCGACAGCGATGCCGAGCGAACGCCCGCCAGCTGCGACGCAGCCCCCGTATGCCCCGGCCATCTGCTACGTGCATCCGCTGCAACTCGGCAGGCTCGACCGCTGGGACGGCGAGCTCGATCGCATTGCTTCATTGGGCTTTGATCATGTGTTGATGGCCCCGCCGTTTGCGGTGGGTGCGGCCGGCAACGTCTTCGTCACGCGAGACCATGCGCAACTGCATGCCGCATTGGGCGGTGGGCCGGCCGACGCCGCCCTCGCCACCCTGGCCGAAGGCTGCCGCGCGCGCGGGCTTACGTTGCAGCTCGATCTGGTGATCGACCGCGTGGCCATTGACGCGCCCCTGCGTGCCGACCACCCCGACTGGTTCGCCAGCCAGGCCGAAGACGGCGACGCGCTCGACCCACGCCTGCCGCCGTCGCACCTCGAGGTCGCCTGCTTCCGACACGACGACCCGCGCAGCGCCGACGCCATCCTGATGTGGTGGACGCAGCAGTTGCGTGCGTGGGCCGCATTGGGCATCGGCGGGTTCCGCTGCGAAGCGCCTGCACGCCTGCCAGCGGCACGCTGGCGCACATTGATTGCCGACGTGCGCAAAGACGTTGGCGTCATACGCTTCCTGGCGTGGACGCCCGGCATGGATGGCGCAGCGGTCGATGCGCTGGCAGGTGCCGGCTTTGACGCAACGTTCTCGTCGCTGCGCTGGTGGGATTTCCGCGCCGGTTGGATGGTGGAAGAGCACGCCCGCCTGGCTGCCGTGGCCCCGCCCATCGCCGCAGTGGAAGCACCGTTCGGCACGCGCTACGGCCAGGCATTTGGCGACGCGATGATCCGCGAACGCGCCTACCGCCGTCTCCTGCACGTGGCCGACACGCTCGATGCCGGCTGGCTGATGCCGCTGGGCTTCGAACGCGGCGCACTGCTGCCGATGCTGGCCGAGCGCGGTGACCCATCCGACCAGCAATGGATTGACGCGCACGCCGCGTTTGACCTGAGCGACGCGGTGCGCGATGTGAATGCGACCATCCGCGCCGCACGCGAGACGAACACCGTCGCACCACATGCCGAACTGCGCATGCTGACCGGCCCAGACGCACCCGCCACCGCCCTCTTGCGCGCCGATGGCCCGGACCTGCGCGCAGGCGATGCCGCCACGCTGACGGTCATCAACCCCGACCTGTACATGGGTGTGTCGGTGCATGCCGACCACTTTCTGCCCGGCGTGGCCGGCGGCTTTACGCGCGGCGTAGCGCTCGATCTGTTGACGGAGCCCGTCGGCAGTTGCGACGACACGCTGCGCGCCCGGGCACGGCCCTTGGCCGAGATCGATTTGCTGCCCGGCGACGTGCAGGTCTGGCGCGTGTTCCGCAATGCTCCGGTGCGCACTCCCGCAGCGGTCAAACCGGCCAAGAGCCTGCGCACCAAGGCCGGCGAAGCGAAGGAACCTGTCAACGCTGCCATTGCCTCGCCGCGCATCGGCATCGAACAGGTGCAGCCCTCCGTTGAAGACGGACGCTTTGCCGTGAAGCGCCTGGTGGGCGATGACATCATCGTCGAGGCCGATGTGCTGATGGACGGGCACGACAAGTTGGCCGTGCACCTGCTGTGGCGCGCGCAAGATGAAGACACGTGGCAGCACGTACCGATGATGCCGCTGGGCAACGACCGCTGGCGTGGCGCGTTCCGGCCCGAGCGGCTGGGGCGGCACGTGTACGCCGTGGCCGCTTGGCGCGACGCGTTCGGCACCTACCGGTCCGAACTGGAGAAGAAGCACACCGCCGGCGTGGAGGTGACGCTGGAGCTGGAAGAAGGCGCGCGGCTCGTCGCACTGGCGGCCGAGCATGCGCCCAACGACGCACCGGTCGACGCGCTGCACAAGCTGGCCCGCCTGTTGGCGGAGGCAGACCAGGCGCACCGGCTCAAGCTATTGCTCGACCCGGTGACCGAGCACGTGATGGCGCAGGCCTCGCACTACCGGCCGTTCTATGTCGAAAGCGTGGCGTACCCGCTCGACGTGGAACGCGCTGGCGCGGCATTCGCCAGCTGGTACGAACTGTTCCCCCGCTCGGCATCGGACGATGAACAGCGGCATGGCACGTTCGACGATGTGATCCGCCGCCTGGGCGCCATTCGCGGCATGGGCTTCGACGTGCTGTACTTCCCGCCCATCCATCCCATCGGCCGCACCAACCGCAAGGGCCGCAACAACAGCCTGCGCGCGGAGCCCGACGACCCCGGCAGCCCGTATGCGATCGGCGCGGCAGAAGGCGGACACGACGCCATCCACCCGCAGCTGGGCACGCTGGAAGACTTCCGCCGCCTGATGCGCGCCGCGCGCGAGAAGGGGCTGGAACTGGCGCTGGACTTTGCCATTCAATGCTCGCCCGATCACCCTTGGCTGCGCGAGCACCCCGGCTGGTTTGCATGGCGCCCTGACGGCAGCATCAAATACGCCGAGAACCCGCCCAAGAAATACGAAGACATCGTCAACGTCGATTTCTACGCCAACGACGCCAAGCCCGGCCTGTGGACCGCACTGCGCGATGTGGTGATGTTCTGGGCCGACGAGGGCGTGCGCCTGTTCCGCGTCGACAATCCACACACCAAACCGCTGCCGTTCTGGGAATGGATGATCGGCGAGGTGCGTGCGCGCTATCCGGATACGGTGTTCCTGTCGGAAGCCTTTACGCGGCCCAAGGTGATGTATCGGCTGGCGAAGGTCGGGTTCTCGCAGTCGTACACGTATTTCACATGGCGGCATACCAAGCAGGAATTCATCGATTACCTGACCGAACTGACGCGCACGCCGGTGCGTGAGTATTTCCGCCCGCACTTCTTCGTCAACACGCCGGATATCAATCCGGTGTTCCTGCAGACGTCGGGGCGGCCGGGTTTCCTGATTCGTGCAGCGCTGGCGGCCACGCTGTCCGGCCTGTGGGGCGTCTATAACGGCTTCGAGCTGTGCGAAGGCGCTGCGGTGCCCGGCAAGGAGGAGTACCTCGACTCCGAGAAGTATCAACTGCGCGCGTGGGACCACAACCGCCCCGGCAACATCGTCAAAGAGATTGCGCTGCTCAACCGCATCCGCCGGGCCAATCCGGCGCTGCACTCGCACCTGGGCGTGACGTTCCAGCCCGCCTCGGGCGACCGGATCCTGTTCTTCAGCAAATCGACGCCGCCCGTGCTGCCGGCGCAGCTGGAAACCTCGCAGGCCGAACCGGCCAACGCCCTGTCGCCGGATCGCTTTGGAGACAACACGGTGTTCGTGGCGATCAACCTCGACCCGCACCACGCGCACGAATCCGATATCGAACTGCCACTGTGGCAATGGGGCCTGCCCGACCACGGCGCGCTGATGGCCGAGAACCTGGTCAACGGCCAGCGCACCGTGTGGCGCGGCAAGTGGCAGCACATCCGTCTTGAACCCGAGCATCCGTTTGCCATCTGGCGCGTGCGCCCGGCCCTGCCATCGGAGGAACAACCGTCATGACGCGCAATCCGACCGCGCTGCTGGTGGACGACGCGCTCTGGTACAAGGACGCCGTCATCTATCAGCTGCATGTCAAATCGTTCTGCGATTCCGACAACGACGGCGTCGGGGACTTCCCCGGGTTGATCTCCAAGCTCGACTACATTGCCGAGCTGGGGGTGGACGTCATCTGGCTGCTCCCGTTCTATCCGTCACCGCGCCGCGACGACGGCTACGACATCGCTGAATACCGCGGCGTGCATCCTGATTACGGCAACATGGCCGACGTGCGCCGCTTCATTGCCGAAGCGCATGCGCGGGGCCTGCGCGTAATCACGGAACTGGTCATCAACCACACGTCCGATCAGCACCCGTGGTTCCAGCGTGCGCGGCGCGCCAAGCCGGGCTCTGCGCTGCGCGACTTCTACGTGTGGTCCGACAACGACAAGAAGTACGCCGGCACGCGCATCATCTTCATCGATACCGAGCCGTCCAACTGGACGTGGGACCCGGTGGCCAACGCCTATTACTGGCACCGTTTCTACTCGCACCAGCCCGATCTCAACTTCGACAACCCGCGCGTGCTCAAGGCAGTGATCGGCGTGATGAAGTTCTGGCTCAATCTGGGCGTGGATGGTCTGCGGCTCGATGCCGTGCCGTATCTCGTGGAACGCGAAGGCACGTCGAACGAGAACCTGCCCGAGACACACGAAGTGCTGCGCAAGATTCGCGCGGCCATGGATGGGGAATTCAAGAACCGCCTGCTGCTGGCCGAGGCCAACCAGTGGCCGGAAGACACGCAGGAATACTTCGGCGCCGGCGACGAATGCCACATGGCGTTCCACTTTCCGCTGATGCCGCGGATGTACATGGCGATCGCGCGTGAAGACCGTTTTCCGATCACCGACATCATGCGCCAGACGCCGGAGGTGCCCGCCGGCTGCCAATGGGCCATCTTCCTGCGCAATCACGACGAATTGACGCTCGAAATGGTGACCGATGCCGAGCGCGACTACCTCTGGGAGGTCTATGCAAGCGACCGCCGCGCGCGCCTGAACCTGGGCATCCGCCGCCGGCTGGCACCGCTGCTGGAACGCGACCGCCGCCGCGTCGAGCTGATGAACAGCCTGCTGTTCTCCATGCCCGGCACGCCCGTCATGTACTACGGCGACGAAATCGGCATGGGCGACAACATCCACCTCGGCGACCGCGACGGCGTGCGCACGCCGATGCAATGGTCACCCGACCGCAACGGCGGCTTCTCGCGCGCCGACCCCGAACAGCTCGTGCTGCCAGCCATCATGGGCTCGCTGTACGGCTATGAATCGGTGAACGTGGAAGCGCAGAGCCGCGACGCGCATTCGCTGTTGAACTGGACGCGCCGGCTGCTGGCCACGCGCAAGCGGCATCGCGTGTTCGGCCGGGGCTCCATCCAGTTTCTGCAGCCGTCCAACCGCAAGGTGCTGGCGTATATCCGTGCGCTGGAAGGCGAGGCGCCGATCCTGTGCGTGGCGAACCTCTCCCGCGCCTCGCAGGCTGTGGAGCTGGATTTGTCCACCTTTGCGCAGCGGGTGCCGGTGGAGCTGATTGGCGGGACGGCGTTTCCGCCCATCGGCCAGTTGTCGTATCTGCTCACGCTGCCGCCCTACGCCTTCTATTGGCTGGAGCTGCGCGAGAACGAGCCTGGCCCGACCTGGTCGCAACCGGCTGCCGAGCAATTGCCCGAGTTCACGACGCTGGTGCTGCGCGCGGGGCTGGATGCCCTGGCCGATACGCGACAGCGCGAGGCACACCGCCAGCTGATCGAACGCGAAATCCTGCCAACCTATCTGCCCAAGCGCCGCTGGTTTGCCGCCAAGGACAGTGTGCTGCGTAGCGCAAAGTTTGCCTGGGGCGCCCCCGTGCCGGTGGATGCCGCATCCACCAACCGCCCGCTGGCCGGGGCGACGCGGCCCGAGGTGTTCCTCAACGAAGTGGCCGTCACGCTGGGCAGCCCCGACGGCACCGAGCGCGTCGAGCGCTACCTGCTTCCGCTTTCCATCGCATGGGAATCATCCACGCTGCCGGCCCTGCCGATTCAGCTTGCCCTGGCGCGTGTGCGGCGCGGCCGCCATGTCGGCTACCTGACTGACGCCTTCACCACCGAGACCTTCGCCCGCGCACTGCTCACCAACCTCGTGCGCGGCACCACGCTGGAAGCCAATGACGGCACCGTGCATTTCGAGCCTGAACCGAACATCGCAGAGCTGGCCGAACCTGCCGGGGCGCCTGAAGCCGGCAGCACACGGCCTGCGCCGCTGCCGCTGGCACCCGACACGCCCATCCAGTGGCTGGCGGCCGAGCAATCGAACAGCTCGCTGGTGATTGGCGAGTCCGTTATCGTCAAGCTCATCCGCCGTATCGCAACGGGCATCCACCCCGAGGTGGAGATGACGCGACACCTCACGCGCGTGGGCTATGCCAACACGGCGGCGCTCATCGGCGAAGTCTCTCACCACGCTGCCGACGGCGAACGCTCGACGCTGGCCGTCATGCAGAGCTTCGTTCCCAACCAGGGCGATGCGTGGACATGGGCGCTGGACTATCTGCGTCGCACCATCGACGAACTGGCCGTGCAGATGGAGGGCGTGACCTCCGGCGATGGTGAGTCGTCTCCGGTTGCCGTGTCGGAGGCGCGCGTGGATACCGACGAGGCGTTGGCTGGCTACGTCAACTTCATCGGGGTGATTGGCACGCGGCTGGGCGAATTGCATGCGGCGTTGGCGGCGCCCACCGAAGACCCGAACTTCGGCGCGCGCATTGCAGATGCCGACGATGCCGCCTACTGGATCGCCCGCGTGAGCGAGCAGCTGACCCGCGCGCATGACAACCTGACGGCATGGCAACGGCAAAATCCCGACAGCGCACGGCAACCCGACGTGCAATGGCTGCTGTCGCAACACCAGGCGCTGCTCGACGCCGCCCGCGCGCATGCCGAAGACGGCCTGGGCGCAACGCTCTCGCGCATCCATGGCGATTTTCACCTCGGCCAGGTGCTGGTGGCGCAGGGCGATGCCTTCCTGATCGACTTTGAAGGCGAGCCCTCGCGCCCTGTGGAAGAACGCCGGCGCAAGACCAGCCCCCTGCGCGACGTGGCGGGGCTGATGCGCTCGCTCGACTACGTGGTGGGCGCCATGCGTCAGGGCCCCGATCATGTGGCCGGGCCCGCGCAGGAGCGCCGCAACGTCCTGCTGGAGCGGTTCCGCGCTGCGTCCACCGAACGGTTCCTGGAGGCGTATGCCGCCGCCATTCGCGGGCCAGACCTGAACGCGCTGGATCAGCCCGTGGTCGACTTTCACTTGCTTGATCTTTTCCTGCTGGAAAAGGCCGCGTACGAGGTCAACTACGAAGCATCCAACCGCCCGATCTGGCTGCCGATTCCGCTGGAAGGCTTCACGCGCGTGGCACGCCGCCTGCTGCATGCAGAGCCACCACCACCCGCAGCGGAAGACTCGACCGGAGGCCCACCGTGACCGCGCTCGACTTTGCCACCCCAACCAAAACCGCCACCGAACCCGAGGCGCCGATCGTGCTGCCGACGGGCGTCGACCAGATGCGCGTGGATGCGCTGACGCATGGCCGCCTGGGCGATCCGTTTGCCGTGCTGGGGCCCCATCGCATGGACACCGAGGACGGCCCGCGCTGGGTCGTGCGCGCTTTCTACCCGGGCGCGCGCCGCGTGCAGGCCATCGACTCGCGCGGCCAGATCATCACGGAGATGACGCCGGTGGGCCGGACGGGACTGTTCCACGGACCCCTGCGCGCCGATGCACAGGATGTGTATGGCCACCCGGAGCTGTATCGCCTGCGCGTCATCTGGCCTGCGGGCACCGGCCATGAAGCCGTGCAGGAAACCGAAGACCCGTACGCCTTCGGTCTGCTGCTGGGTGACCTCGACATGCATCTGCTCAACGAGGGCACGCATTGGGCGCTGGCAAGCTGCCTGGGCGCGCAGGCGATGCGCATCGACGGCATCAGCGGCGTGCGCTTTGCGGTGTGGGCGCCGAACGCGCAGCGCGTGTCGGTGGTGGGCGAGTTCAACCAGTGGGACGGCCGTCGCCACCCCATGCGCCTGCGCCATCAGGCCGGCGTGTGGGAACTGTTTTTGCCGAGCGGCTTGGGCGTTGGCCCCGGCGCGCGCTACAAGTTCGAACTGATCGGCGCCGACGGCCGGCTGATGGTCAAGGCCGACCCCGCCGCCCGCCAGACCGAACCGCCGCCCGCCACCGCCTCCGTCGTGGCCGACCCGGCGCCGCTGCGCTGGAACGACGACGCGTGGATGCAAACGCGCGCCGAACGCCAGAAGCCCGACGCGCCCATCAGCATCTATGAAGTGCATGCCGGCTCCTGGCTGCGCGATCTGGAAGACGGCTGCCGCAACCTGCAATGGGATGAGCTGGCTGACAGGCTGATTCCCTACGTCACGGCGCTCGGCTTCACGCACATTGAACTGCTACCCGTAGCAGAACATCCGTTCGGCGGCAGTTGGGGATATCAACCACTCGGGCTGTTCGCGCCGTCCGCACGCTTTGGCCCGCCCGAGGCGTTTGCGCGCTTTGTTGATCGCTGTCATCAGGCAGGCCTGGGCGTCATCGTCGACTGGGTGCCCGCGCACTTCCCGACCGACGCGCACGGGCTGGCGCAGTTTGACGGCACCGCGCTGTATGAACACCAGGACCCGCGCGAAGGCTTCCATCAGGACTGGAACACGCTCATCTACAACTTCGGCCGCAACGAAGTGCGCGGATTCCTCATCGCGAGCGGGCTGGAATGGCTGGAGCGGTTCCACATTGACGGCCTGCGCGTGGATGCCGTGGCGTCGATGCTGTATCGCGACTACTCACGCCGCGCCGGCGAATGGGTCCCCAACCGCTACGGCGGCCGCGAAAACCTTGAGGCCATGGCGTTCCTGCAGCAGATGAACACGGTCGTGCACGAACGCTGCCCCGGCGCCATCACCATCGCCGAAGAGTCGACCGCCTGGCCGGGTGTGACCGCGCCCGTGGAATTCAACGGCCTGGGCTTCGACTACAAGTGGAACATGGGTTGGATGCACGACACGCTGCACTACATGCAGCGCGACCCCGTGTACCGGCAGCACCATCACGACGGCATGACGTTCGGGCTGGTGTACGCGTTCTCCGAACACTTCATCCTGCCGATCTCGCACGACGAGGTGGTTCACGGCAAGGGCTCGCTGCTGGGCAAGATGCCCGGCGATGAGTGGCAACGGCTGGCGAACCTGCGTGCCTACCTCGCGTTCATGTGGACGCATCCGGGCAAGAAGCTGCTGTTCATGGGCTGCGAGTTTGGGCAAGTGGGCGAATGGAATCACGACGCATCACCCGAGTGGCATCTGCTGGATGACCCGCGGCACCGTGGCGTGCAGCGGCTGGTGCATGACCTCAATGCGCTGTACCGGAACGAACCGTCATTGCATGCGCGAGACACCGCGCCCGAAGGGTTCAACTGGGTGATTGGCGATGACCGCACCAACAGCGTGTTTGCGTTCCTGCGGCTCGACGGCGAAGGGCGGCCGATGCTCGTGGTGGCGAATATGACGCCGGTGCCGCGGGAGGGGTATCGCATTGGCGTGCCGCCGGCGGACGGGGCCACGCAGTGGCGGGAGGTGCTGAACACGGATGCTGCCGTGTATGGCGGCAGCGATTTCGGGAACGGTGGGGCGGTGGATGTGGACCACGTGGCGGCGCATGGGCAGGGGCAGTCGTTGGTGTTAAGGCTGCCGCCGTTGGGGGTTGTGGTTTTGAAGGTTTGAGTTTTGTTTTGGCGTTGGTGGCTTGCCTTCCTTTCATCCCCTGCCTGGGCTGACTTACTTTCTTTGTCTTGCCAAAGAAAGTAAGCAAAGAAAGGCGCGCCCGAGATGGCGAAAGACTCCTTGAACTTATGTCGCGGAGAGGGGAAGGGAAAAACTCGCTTCGCTCAGACAGTTTCCCTTCCTCTTTCCTCTCTGCAACAGAAATTCCAGGCGCCATCTAGGGCTCCAAGGGCCAAACCATCGACCACAAGTGCAGTAGGCACCAGCAGCACAACGCGAAGCAAAGCGAGCAACACAGCAACAAGCAAGTGCCACTCGGGCACGCATACCAACGGTTCGGCCGTTGACGTTCCTGCCCTTGATGGCGCCTTGAATTTTTGTAAGCGGGCGGAAACAAGACGGGGAACTGTCTGAGCGAAGCGAGTTTTCCCCGTCTCCGCCCGATTACGAAAATTCAAGGGATGGGTCGCCATCTCGGGCGCGCCTTTCTTTTGCTTACTTTTCTTTGGCAAGACAAAGAAAAGTGAGTCGGGCCCGGCAGGGGATGAAACAGGGATGCACCACCAAGCCAAAAAGACGCACAACGAAACAACCTCTAATGCTCCGCTTCCCCAAAACCCTCTCCCCCGGCAAACCCTTCCCCCTAGGCGCCCAATGGGACGGCCTGGGCATCAACTTCGCCGTCTTCTCCGCCAACGCCAGCAAGATCGAGCTCTGCATCTTCGACCCCGCTGGCCGCAAGGAACTGACCCGCTTCGCCCTGCCCGAATGCACCGATGAGGTCTGGCACGGCTACCTGCCCGGGGTGGAAGCCGGCCTCGTCTACGGTTACCGCGCCTACGGCCCGTGGGAGCCGCAGCACGGCCATCGCTTCAACCCCCACAAGCTGCTGCTCGACCCCTACGCCCGCCGGCTGGTAGGCGCGCTGCGCTGGTCCGATGCGCTGTTCGGCTATCGGCTGAACTCCAACCGTGGTGACCTTTCATTCGACCGGCGCGACAGTGCACCGGCCATGCCCAAGGCCGTGGTCACCGATGAGTCGTTCAACTGGGGCAACGATATCCGCCCGAACACACCATGGTCGCGCACGGTCATCTATGAAGGACATGTGCGCGGGATGTCGATGCTGCGCGAAGACCTGCTGCCGCCCGAGCGCGGCACCTTCAGCGCGCTGGGCGACAGCGTCTTTATCGAGCGCCTGCAGCGGCTGGGCATCACCGCCATCGAACTGTTGCCCATTCACGCCTTCCTGCAGGACCAGTTTCTGGTGGAGCGCGGCCTGCGCAACTACTGGGGCTACAACACGCTGTGCTTCTTTGCGCCAGAGCCGTCGTACCTGTCGGCGCCTTCGCTGCATGAGCTGAAGGTGGCGATCCGGCGGCTGCATGCAGCCGGCATCGAGGTGTTGCTCGACGTCGTCTACAACCACACGTGCGAGGGCAGCGAGTTGGGGCCGACGCTTTCGTTCCGGGGGCTGGACAACGCGAGCTACTACCGCCTCGTGCCGGGCCAGGAACGCTACTACATCAACGACACGGGCTGCGGTAACACGCTGAACCTGTCGCATCCGCGCGTGCTGCAGATGGTGATGGATTCGCTGCGCTACTGGGTCAACGCATTCCATGTGGATGGCTTCCGCTTTGACCTGGGCGTCACGCTCGGGCGCGAGGGCAACGGCTTCGATCCGGGCTCGGGCTTCTTCGATGCCATACGCCAGGACCCGGTGCTCTCCACCGTCAAGCTGATCTCCGAACCTTGGGACGTCGGCCCTGACGGCTACCAGGTCGGCAACCACCCGCCTGGCTTTGCCGAGTGGAACGACCGCTTTCGCGATGGCATCCGCCGCTTCTGGCGTGGCGATTCGGGCCAGCGCCCGGACCTCGCCGCGCGCCTGACCGGCAGTGGCGACATGTTCGACTGCCGCCATCGCCGGCCGTGGGCGTCGATCAATTACGTGGCCTCGCACGACGGCTTCACGTTGCACGACCTCGTGAGCTACGCCGACAAGCACAACGATGCCAATGGCGAAGACAACCGCGACGGCCACAATGACAACTGCAGCGCCAACTGGGGCACCGAAGGCCCCACCCAGGACCCTGCCATCCAAGCCCTGCGAGAACGCGTGACGCGCGCACTGCTGGCCACGGTGTTCTTCTCCAACGGCACGCCGATGCTGTTGGCAGGCGATGAATTCGGCCGCACGCAAGACGGCAACAACAACGCCTATTGCCAGGACAACGCCCTTTCATGGCTCGATTGGTCGCTGCTGCAGAAAGACCCCGGGCAGGCGCTCGCCCGCTATACGGCGCGGCTGATCGCGCTGCGCAAGGCAAGCCCGGCGCTGCGCTGGCCGCATTACGTGCACGGCAATACCGAGATCCTGCCGGGCGTGCCGGACATCGCCTGGTTTGACGAGCGCGGCCAGACGCTCTCACCCGACGCGTGGAACGACAGCGAGGCGCGGGCGTTGGCGCTGCGCCGCGCCTGCGTCGAGACCATCGACGCAGAGGCGCGCCCGCACGTGGCGTTGTTGCTCATCAACGGTGCGGCGACAGACCTGACGTTCACGCTGCCCGAGCCGGCCATGGACTGGCTACTCGCCATCGACAGCGCAGCGCCCGAGCAAGACGCTCGACCACACAGCGGCGGTACCCTCAACGTGGCAGGGCGCAGCGTTGTGCTGCTGCTCGCCACGCAGCTGGCCACGATCGCCCAGATTGCCGGGCAGCCCGATGCAGACGCCAGCGGCGAAACCCTCGGGCACGTTCCCGACGCGCACAACGCAGCGCAGAACGCACTGCAGAACGCCACCCCAGAACAACCGGCGTCTGACGACGAGCGCACCGCCCCAACCGCCGGCCAAGCAGCCAGCGATGCCAATGGAGACGCCACGCGATGACCGCACCCGCCCCCCGGTTTGCGCACGACATGCCGTTCGGCGCCACCGTCCTGGCTGACGGCAACACCCGCTTCCGGTTGTGGGCGCCCGACGCGACCGCGGCCTGGATCGACTTCGACGACGTGCGCGGCGACGAGGCCATCCGCATGGACCCGGAACCCGACGGCTGGTATGCAGCCGTGGCACCCGTGGGTGCCGGAACATGCTACCGGTACCGCCTCACCAATCGAGACGGCGTGACGCTGTCAGTGCCCGACCCCGCCGCACGCGCACAGTGGCAGGACATACCTGGCCCAAGCCTTGTCGTTGATCCGCAGCGTTACCGCTGGCAGCACGCCGACTGGCAAGGGCGGCCCTGGCACGAGACGGTGCTGTACGAACTGCACGTCGGCGCGCTGGGCGGTTTCAAGGGTGTGCGGGGGCGGCTGCCGGAACTGGCGCGGCTGGGCATCACGGCCATCGAGTTGATGCCGGTGGCGGAATTTCCGGGCGCGCGCAACTGGGGCTATGACGGCGTGCTGCCCTTTGCGCCCGACGCCAGCTACGGCACGCCGGACGACCTCAAGGCATTGATCGACACCGCGCACGGGCTCGGCATGATGGTGTTTCTCGATGTGGTCTACAACCACTTCGGGCCGGATGGAAACTACCTGCACCACTACGCGCGCAGCTTCTTCCGCGACGATGTGCATACGCCCTGGGGCGCCGCCGTCGATTTCCGCAAGCCGCAGGTGCGCGAGTTCTTCATCCAGAACGCGTTGATGTGGCTAATGGAATATCGCTTTGACGGCCTGCGGCTCGACGCCGTGCACGCCATCACCGAGCGCGACTGGCTGGGCGAACTCGCCGCCCGCGTGCGACTGTCGGCCGAGCCTGGCCGGCATGTGCATCTGGTGCTGGAGAACGAGCACAACGCCGCATCGCTGCTGCGCGATGGCAACACCCATGGCGACTTCGATGCGCAGTGGAACGACGACGGCCACAACGTGCTGCATGTGCTTCTCACCGGCGAGCGCGAAGCCTATTACGCAGCCTATGCCGATGCGCCCGCGCAGCGCCTGGCGCGCGTGCTGCAAGACGGCTTCTGCTACCAGGGTGAGCCGTCACCCATCCATGACAACGCGCCGCGCGGTGAACCGAGCGCGCACCTGCCGCCGACCGCGTTCGTGCTGTTCCTGCAGAACCACGACCAGATCGGTAACCGCGCCTTTGGTGAACGCCTGACGCAGCTCGCCCACCCCGATGCGTTGCACGCCGCACAGGTGCTGTTGCTGCTGAGCCCGCAGATTCCGATGCTGTTCATGGGCGAGGAATGGGGCAGCACATGCCCGTTCCAATACTTCACCAGCCACCACGGCATGCTGGCCGAAGCCGTGCGGGAGGGCCGCCGCAGGGAGTTTGCCAAGTTCGAGGCGTTTGCCGATCCGCACCAGCGCGAGCGCATTCCCGATCCCAACGACGAGCTGACCTACCTCGCCTCCTGCCCCGGCGAGGCGAACCTGGCCGAACCCGCACAGCTCAACACACTGAACCGCATGCACCGCCTGCTGGCACTGCGTCACGCAGAGATCATCCCGCGCCTGCCCCATGCGCGCGCGCTCGATGCGGTGGCGCTGGGCCACGCCGGGGCCATTGCCCGCTGGCGCATGGGCGATGGCAGCGTGCTCACGCTGATGCTCAATCTGGCCGATCAGACCGTGGCGGTGCCCACGGTGCTGGCGGGCAGCCCAGCCGATCTGCTGCACGAATCGCGCGAGGGCGCCGCCGCCGCGCTCATCACGCATCGCCTGCCGGAGCGCGCGTGCGTGGCATTGCTGCACACGCCATCACCCGGCTGACGTCTGACAACCGCAATGCGCCAACGCACCCGCACACCATGGATCGCACGACCAACCTATCCGGCACGCCGCGCACGCCGCTCCAGCAACTGGCCACCGATGCCGGGCTGCTGGTCGACTGGGAAGATGCTGCCAGCCGGCCCATGCGCGTGGCCGACGAGGTGCTGCGCGCCGTGCTCTTCACGCTCGGCCTGCCGGCCGGCACCCCGGCCCAGGTGTCGGAAAGCCAGGTGCGCCTGCGCGCGGAAGCCGAAGCGGTGGCCATACCGCCGCTCGTGACCGGCGTGGTCGGGCAACCGATCGTGCTGCAGACGTCTGCGCCCCAAGCCGCGTTGCTGGACGGACAACTCTATCGTGTTGATTTCGAGTCCGACGGCAGCACCGAGGGCAAGATCAGCGTCAGCGAGCATCATGCAACGCTGCGCCTGGCAGCGGTACAGGCCGTTGGCTACCACCGCCTGACCATCGACGCGGGGCCGGGCACCGTGATCGAAGCCACGCTCGCCATTGCTCCTGCACGTTGCTATGGTGTGGCCGATGCGCTACGCCAGCACGATCGCCCCACCGACACACGCCTGTGGGGCGCCTCCGCACAGCTCTATGGCTTGCGATGCGATGCCGAACGCGCAGCCAGCAGTGCAGGCCTGGGCGACTACACCGCTGCGGGCACGCTGGCGCGGCACCTCGCGCAGCGCGGCGCGGATGCGTTGGCACTGAGCCCTGTGCACGCCATGTTCACGGCCGACGCGCGTCGGTATTCGCCGTACTCGCCATCGAGCCGCCTGTTCCTGAACGCGTGGATGATCGACCCAGCCGCGCTCTTTGGGAACGAAGCCGTGCGGCAAGCCGTGGTCGACTGCAACCTCGTCGCGGACTATGCCCGGCTGGAAGCCGCACCGCTCATCGACTGGCCGGCCAGCGGCAACGCCCGCATGACGGTGCTGCGCGCGCTGCATCGGCGCCTGCTGCAAGCACCGCTCGGAGACACCATCGGCCAGACGCTGCTGGACGATTTTCGCGCGTACCGCATCAATGGCGGCGCCAGCCTGCGCGACCATGCGCACTTTGAAGCGCTGAATGCGCACCTTGGGCCCGCGCATTGGAAGCAGTGGCCCGCGCAGTATCAAGATCCGAGCTACCTGGGCGTGCAGGCCTTCGCGCGTGAGCATGAAGATGCGGTGAACTTCCACCTCTTCCTGCAATGGGCGGCGGCACGCCAGTGGGCCATCGCGCAGCGCACCGCGGAGGGCGCCGGCATGGCCATCGGCCTCGTCGCCGACCTGGCTGTTGGCACCGACAGCGCAGGCAGCCACGCGTGGGCCCGGCAACGCGACTTGCTGATCGGCGTGACGGTGGGAGCGCCGCCCGATGTGTTCAACGCACAGGGCCAGGGCTGGGGCCTGACCACCTTCAGCCCGCGTGCCATGCGCACGCAAGGCTTTTCGGCCTTTATCGAGATGCTGCGCGCGGTGATGGCCGTGCCCGGCGGTGTGCGCATCGACCACGTGCTCGGGCTCATGCGGCTGTGGGTGATTCCCGATGGCGCGCGGCCGCTCGACGGCGTGTACCTGCGCTACCCGATGCAGGATCTGCTGCGGCTGGTGGCGCTGGAATCGTGGCGCAACCGATGCATCGTCATTGGCGAAGACCTGGGCACCGTGCCTGCTGGCCTGCGCGACAAGCTCGCCGACGACGGCCTGCTCGGCATGCGCATCCTCTGGTTCGAGCGCGAATACACGCGCGACGATGCGCCCTTCAAGGCGCCGCGCACGTGGGCGCCAGCCTCCGTCGCGATGACCAGCACGCACGACCTGCCCACGCTCGTCGGCTGGTGGATCGGCAACGATCTGCGCTGGCAAGCCCAGCTCGGCCTGCTGCCGGCCGGCATGAGCGAGAGCGAGGCGCACGCGCGCCGCATGGACGATCGCGCCGCACTGGTTGCCGCCTTTGCAGAGCACAACCGGCTGGTGCTGGCCGATGGCGGCGTGCCGATGATCGGCGTGGCGTCGCTGCAGGCGGCGCTGGAACAGACGCGCGTGGCCACCGCGGCGCAAGCTGAAGTCATCTTGCAAGCCAGCGCGCAGGACTTTGCCACGGCAGCCACCGTGTTTACGGGCGCGGCCAATACGCCGCTTGCGCTGGTGCCGCTGGAGGACTTGCTCGGCCTTGTCGAGCAGCCCAACCTGCCGAGCACGATCGACACACACCCGAACTGGCGACGTCGTCTGCCAGGGCCGGCCGGCACGCTGATCGAGGCACCCACGGTGCTGGCGCGCCTGTCAGCGCTGGCCAACGCGCGCAACAGCATGTCATGAGCGAACTGACCACACCCCCCGCACCCGTCACCCTCCAACGTGTGCCGCGCGCCACGGTGCGGCTGCAACTGCACCGCGACTTTACGTTCGACCATGCGCGCGCGTTGCTGGATGACTTCGCCGCGCTCGGCATCTCGCACCTCTACACGTCGCCCATCACCACGGCGCAACCGGGCTCCACGCATGGCTATGACGTCGTCGACCCCACACACGTGAACCCCGAGCTGGGCGGCGAACGCGCGCTCGAACAGTTGGTGGATGCGCTGCATGCGCGCGGCATGGGGCTCGTCGTCGATATCGTGCCAAACCACATGGGCGTGGGGGGCGCGCACAACACGTGGTGGTTGGACGTGCTCGAATCCGGCCCCGAGAGCACCTACGCCAACTTCTTCGATATCGACTGGCAACCGCCCAACCCGGCTCTGCGCAACAAGGTGCTCGCGCCCTTCCTTGGCGAAAACTACGCCGACGCGCTGGCCGGCGGCCGACTGCAGCTGACCTACGACGACACGGCTGCGCGCCTGGCGATTGCGTACTACGATCACCGGTTCCCGATTGCGCTGGCCGACTATGCCGCGTTGCTTCGCGCGGGCAACGCTGACACCGCCACCCACGCGGTGGCCGACCGCTTTGCCGCGCTCGGCACGATCCGCTCACTGCGCACGCGCCGCGAACGTGCCGACGAAGCACGCGACGCGCTGCGCAACCTCGCCACCACGGAAGCCGGCGCCGCACACATCGCAGAAGCCGTGCGCACGCTCAATGCGCAACCCGATCAACTCGATGCGCTGATGGCGCGCCAGCACTGGCGCCTTGCCCACTGGTGCACCGCCAATGATGAGATCAACTGGCGCCGCTTCTTCGATATCGGCTCGCTGGCCGGCCTGCGCATGGAGCGCGCCGAAGTCTTTGAAGCCACGCACGCGCTGCTGTTCCGGCTCTATCGCCTGGGCTGGATTGACGGCGTGCGCATCGACCACGTTGATGGCCTGGCCGATCCTGCCGCCTACTGCCGACAGCTACGCCGCCGTCTGCAAGACGAGCATGCCGCACGCCCCGCCGACCGGCTCACGAACCACCCGTGGATCGTCGTCGAAAAGATCCTCGCCAGCGATGAACCCATGCGCACCGACTGGGGCGTCGACGGCACCAGCGGCTACGACTTCATGAACCAGGTGGGCGCACTGTTGCACGACGCGCACGGCGAGACCGCCCTCACCCAGGGCTGGCTGGAGTGGATCGGCGCACCGGTGGCTGACGCGCCGTTCTCCGCGACGGCTGCGCCCGCACGCCGCCAGATCCTGCATGTGCACTTTGCGGCGGAACTCGATTCAGCCACGTCGGCGCTGCACGCGGTGGCGCAGCAGAACCACAGCAGCCACGACGTGACGTGGCACGCCATCCGCCGCGCACTGGCCGAGGTGATCGTCCACTTTCCGGTGTATCGCACCTATGCGAATGCGCAACAACGCGACGCACAGGATTCGGCCATCCTGCAAACCGCCATGTCGCGGGCGGCGACCTGCCTGCGGTGCGTCGATCAGCCTGTGCTCGGCTGGCTCGATGCTTGGCTGGGCGGGCAACCGGCCGGGCAGGACAAACTGCGCCAACTGGCCTTGCGGCGCTGCCAGCAGTTATCGTCGCCGGTGGCGGCCAAGGCGGTGGAAGACACGGCGTGCTACCGATACGGGCGGCTGCTGTCGCGCAACGAGGTCGGCGCGAATCCGGGCGAGTTTTCCATGAGCGCCAACGCGTTCCATCACGCCATGCAAGCGCGCGCCCACACGTGGCCTCACGCGATGCTCACCACCGCCACGCACGACCACAAGCGCGGCGAAGACGTGCGCGCGCGATTGGCCGTGCTGTCTGAGCGTCCGACGCAGTGGCTGGCCGCCGCACACCAATGGCGTGCGGAACACGCTGCGTGGGTGCAAAAACTGCCTGCCGGCCCCGCGCCCTCGCCCGCCGCGCAGTGGATGCTGTATCAAACGCTTGTGGGCATCTGGCCGGCGGACCTCGACTGGCATGACGCCGATGCCGTGCGCGAGTTGGCCGAGCGCGTCGCACAGTGGCAGGAAAAGGCGCAGCGCGAAGCCAAGCTGCGCACTGACTGGTTCGCGCCCGATGCGGACTACGAAGCCGCCAGCCGCAATTTCGTCTTCACGCTGCTGACAGGCGAAGCGGCCCCGACCTTCCTGCCTTCGCTCTGCGCTTTCGTGCAAAGCGTGGCGCCCGCCGCGGCCATCAACGGCCTCGTGCAGACCTTGCTGCGCACCACGCTGCCCGGCGTGCCCGACCTCTATCAGGGCGCCGATTTCTGGGACACCAGCCTCGTTGATCCCGACAATCGCCGGCCGGTCGACTACGCCGCTCGGCACCGCGCATTGCGGGCATTGCACTTGCATGCGGGCCATGGCCTCGCGTCACTGCTCGCGCATTGGACCGACGGCCGCATCAAGCAAGCCGTACTGGCACGTGCACTGGCCCTGCGTGCCGCGCTGCCAGCCGTGTTCGAATCCGGCGACTACCAACCGCTGGCCGTGACCGGCAGCGGCGCACAGCACGTGTTGGCGTTTGCGCGTGTGCATGGCACCAACGCGATCATCGTGATCGTGCCGCTGCATGCCTCCGCACTGCTGGGCCATGCCCCCGCACCAACGTTCGCGGATGGTGCTTGGCGGGACACCACGGTCTGTTTGCCGTCCACGCTCTCGCATCTTCCCCTGCATAACGCATTCGACGGCCAGACACTGCACAGCCCGCGCCTGGCGTTGGGCCAGGTGCTGGCGCACTTGCCGGTCGCCCTGCTGCATACCTGATCGCTGCTGCACCCCTCCGCACGGGTTAACACCGACTGCACCGTCCCTTGGCTCACTCTAGAATTCCTCTATTCATATAAATGACTAGAGCAATGCGTGAATCATGCATCGCTCACGTCACCCGGAGGAGACTGCATGTTCGGCTGGTTCAAAGAGATTTCGAAAGGGGAGAAGCGCACGTTCTGGGCCTGCTTTGGCGGCTGGGCGCTCGACGCGCTGGACGTGCAGATGTTCAGCCTCGTCATCCCGACCATCATCGCGGCCTGGCACATCGGCAAGGCCGAGGCGGGGCTGGTGTCGGGCGTCACGCTGGTGGCGTCGGCCCTGGGCGGCTGGATTGCCGGCGCATTGACCGACCGCTTCGGCCGCGTGCGTACGCTGCAGATCACGGTGCTGTGGTTCTCGCTGGCCACATTCGCCTCGGCCTTCGCGCAGAATTTCGAGCAGTTCCTGGTGCTCAAGGCCATCCAGGGTTTCGGCTTTGGCGGCGAATGGGCGGCGGGCGCCGTGCTAATGGCCGAGAGCATTCGCGCCAGCCACCGCGGCAAGGCCATGGGCACCGTGCAGAGCGCATGGGCCGTGGGCTGGGGCGCCGCGGTGCTGCTGTATGCGCTCACATATACCTTCATCGAGCCCGACCTCGCCTGGCGCGTGATGTTTGCTGCGGGGTTGCTGCCGGCGCTGCTCATCATCTACATCCGCCGTGGCGTGAAAGAACCGGTGCCGGCCGCCAAGCCGGATGCGAACGCCAACGCGATGCCGATCTCGCGCTTTCCGCTGCTCGACATCTTCCGCCCGCAGGTGCTGCGCATGACGCTGATCGGCGGCCTGCTGGGCGTGGGCGCGCATGGCGGCTACTACGCGCTGATGACGTGGCTGCCGACGTATCTGAAGACAGAGCGGCACTTGTCGGTGCTCGGCACGGGCGGCTACCTGGCGGTGATCATCTTCGCCTTCTGGTGCGGCTGCGTGGCCAGTGCATGGCTGCTGGACGTGCTCGGCCGTCGCGGCAACATCCTGCTGTTCTCGTGCTGCTGCGTGGTGACGGTGCTGGTGTATCTGCTCGTACCGCTGTCGGATGGCGCGATGCTGGTGCTGGGCTTTCCGCTGGGCTTCTTTGCGGCGGGCATTCCGGCCAGCATGGGCGCGTTGTTCAACGAGCTGTATCCGCAGGGCGTGCGCGGCACGGGCGTGGGCTTTTGCTACAACTTCGGCCGCGTGGTGTCTGCCGCGTTCCCGGTGCTGGTGGGCAAGATGAGCGCCTCGATGTCGCTGGGCACGGCCATCGGCATCGACGCGGCCATCGCGTATTCGATCGTCGCAGTGGCCGTGCTGATGCTGCCCGAAACGAAGGGCCGCGACCTCGCTGCCGTTACGGTCTGAACACCCATCACAACATCATGACGACGCACTCGATCCGTCGCCGCCAGGAGACCCCATGCCCACCCGCCGCGCCTTCAACACCGGATTGCTTGCCATGCTAGGTTCCACCGCCCTTGCCGGCTGCGCCGCCACCGGCAACAGCGACGCCACGCGCGGCACTTCCGCGGGCATCACTGCCATCGATACGCATGCGCATGTATTCGAGCGCGGCTTGCCGCTGGCCGATGCGCGCCGCTATGCGCCCACGTATGACGCGCCGCTGCCGGCCTACCTGGCGCAGCTCGACGCGCATGGCGTGTCGCACGGTGTGCTGGTCCAGCCGAGCTTCCTGGGCGTCGACAACAGCTACCTGCTGGCCGCGCTCAAACAGGCGCCGCAGCGCTTGCGCGGCGTGGCCGTCATCGACCCGGCCGCGCCCGAAACCCTGCTCGCGCAGATGAACGCCGAGGGCATCGTCGGCATCCGCCTGAACCTGATCGGTGCGGCAGACCCGCAATTGAAATCGCCCGTGTGGCAAGCCGCGCTGGCACGCCTGCATGCGCTGGGCTGGCATGTGGAACTGCACGTCGAGGCACGCCGCCTGCCCGCGCTGCTGCAGCCGCTGCAGGAAGCGCAGGTGAACGTGGTGGTCGATCATTTCGGCCGTCCCGACCCGGCACTCGGCGTGGACGACCCCGGCTTTGCCGCATTGCTCGCCGCCGGCCGCTCGCGCCGCGTGTGGGTGAAGATTTCCGGTGCCTACCGTAACGGCGCCAACGGACGCGGCGAAGCCATCGCGCAGGCCGCCATGCCGCGCCTGAAAGATGCGCTCGGCCTGGACCGCCTGGTATGGGGCAGCGACTGGCCGCACACGCAGTTCGAATCGCAGATCGACTACGACAAGATGTGGGCCTTCGCCGGCGTGCTCCTGCCCAGCGCAGCGGACCGCAAGCAGGTGCTGGTCGACACGCCCGCGCAATTGTTCCGCTTCGGCTGAACGCGCGATACCCCGAAGCGCTCGCGCGATACCCCGTTTCGCGAATCACGAATTTCGCCGCGCGGGCCGCGCTCCTACACTGGCCGCTCCTCATCCCCACAAGCCGTAAGGAGCAGCCATGCAGCAGCATCGACTCGTCGACGCGCAATTCGGCCAAGTCGCCCAGGCCTACCTGACCAGTGCCGTGCACGCACAGGGCGCCGATCTCGACGCGCTGGCCGCGCTGGCGCAATCGGTGCCGCACGCCAAGGTGCTCGATCTGGGCTGCGGCGGCGGGCACGTGAGCTTTGCCATGGCGCCGCACGTTGCCACCATGGTGGCGTACGACCTGTCGGAAGACATGCTGGGCGTGGTGGCCGCCGAAGCCGCGCGCCGCGGCCTCGCGCAATTGCACACGCAGGCCGGCCGCGCCGAACGCCTGCCCTTTGACGATGCCGCGTTCGACATCGTTGCCACGCGTTTTTCCGCTCACCACTGGTACGACGTGCGCAAAGGTCTGGCCGAAGCGCGCCGCGTGCTCAAACCCGGCGGCAAGCTCGTCGTCGTAGATATCGTGGCGCCGGAAGTCCCGTTGCTGGACACTTTGCTGCAAACCGCCGAGGTGCTGCGCGATGCGTCGCACGTACGCGACTACCGTGTGTCCGAATGGCAGGCCATGCTGGGCGAGGCCGGTTTCCAACCCGGCACGCCACGCACCTGGAAGCTGACGATGGCCTTCGACAGCTGGATCGCCCGCATCCGCACCCCGCAGGTCCGGGCCGATGCCATCCGCGACCTGTTCGACCGCGCCGCCGACGAAGCGCGTGCGTACTTTGCCGTGGCGCCCGACCATTCGTTTGCGATCGACGCGATGCTCATCGAGGCGACCTGAATCGTTTGAGCGGACCGGGCGCCTTCATCCTCCCTCATCCTTTTTGTCACACCCGTTGGAGGGGTGGCCTGATACGGCGCCATTTTCAGGGTTTCGCTTAATCCTGAATGAAAAAAATGTGATATCGGAACACGTGTACGAACGCGGGGTTGCCGGTAGCCTTCCGGGTTACCGTCGACTCCGGTCGCCATTGGCGCGCGGCCATCGCGCCGACTTCCGATTTCCATGTACGCCCTGTTCCCCGCCTTCGTCTCGTCGCTCTTCCTGTTCTACGGCGTCTACGTCGTGACCACGCGCGGCCGTACGCGAGCGAGCCTGGCGTTTCTCGGCATGACGACACTCACGTGCCTGTGGCAAGGCATCTGGGCGTTTCTCTTCCAGACCCATGACATTGGCACCGCCCAAGTGCTCGCCAAGCTCGGCTGGATTGCCATCCTCGTCATGCCGACCATGCTGTATCACTTTGCCGTGGAGGTGGCCGAGGCGCCGAGCGAGCGGCCCTGGCTCCTGGCCGCCTATGCGCTGGACGCCGCCCTGATCGCGCTGCTGCTGACCACCAACCTCGTCATCGATGGCGTGCACGCGTTCCACTTCGGTTTCTATCCGAAGGCGGGCGTGCTGGAGGCCGTGCATATCGCCCAGACAGTGGCGCTGGTCACGCGCGGCATGTGGGTGCTGTACCGCGAGCAGCGGCATGCCACCGCCGAAAAGCGCAAACGGTTGCTGACGTGCCTGTTCGGCGTCGGGCTGATTTCGCTGGCCGCGGCCGACTACGCGGTCAACTACGGCGTTGCGTTCTACCCGCCGGGCGTCCTGCCGCTCGCCATTGCGCTGGGCATCATCGCCGTGGGCGTGGTCAAGTTCGACCTGATGCGCCCGTATGCACTGGCCGCCACCGTTGCCCATGAAGTGCGTACGCCGCTGACGACCATCCGCCTGCAGGCCGCCGAAATCGCCCGCGCGTGGCCCGACGTCTACCGCGGCTATCAGCTCGCCATCGACAACGGCCTGTGCCAACCGCCGCAACATCCGGCCATGCTGGATCGCCTGTCCAAACTGGCGGGCGCCATCACGTCGGAAGTCGCATCCGCGCACAGCGTGATCGAAATGGCGTTGGCGTCCGTCACGCTGGAGCGCCTCGACCGGCGCACCTTTGCGGCCCACTCGCTGCGCGAATGCGTGGAGACGGCCGTGGCGCAGTATCCGTTTCAGGCCGGCGAGCGCGAACGCGTGCACGTGGAGGCATTCAACGCCGACTGGCGCTTCGTGGGCTCCGACACGCTGCTGGTCTATGTGTTGTTCAACCTGCTGAAGAACGCGCTGCACGCCATCCAGATCGCGCGCAAGGGGCACATCGAAATCTCCGCCCGCCAGGATGGAGACAGCTATGTGCTCGTGGTGCGCGACAGCGCCACCGGCATTCCGCCCAGCGTGCAACGTCGCATCTTTGACCCGTTTTTCTCCACCAAGCATGTCGGCAAGGGCTCGGGCGTGGGGCTGACATTCTGCCGCCGCGTCATGCAGGCATTCGGGGGGCGCATCCAATGTGAATCCGTGGTTGGGGAATACACGCTGTTCTCCATGCGGTTTCCCCAACCGCCTGCTATCTGACGTTTACACCTTTAGAACGTCAGGACGCGTGTGCCAGCTCCGACAGCGTGTCCAGCTCGTACGCCTTCACACGCATGCGCACGTGCTCCGGCAACCGCTGGATGACGCGCTCGGCGTTGGCGCACACCACCTGCTGATACCCCAGCGACACCAGCCGCCCGCCTGAAACAAAGCGGAACACCAAATAGAACGAGCACGGCTGCACCCGGAAGGTGTTCAGGTGGCATTCCACGCGCTGAAACGGGAATGTCTCTTCAACGAATTCCTGATGCGCCAGCTTGGTCACGAAGATCACGCGTCCGCTCATGAGCAGATCTGCGTCAATGCATTCGTGGAACCAGCGCTCGCGCACCACGCCCTGCCACTCGAAATACCGGGCGAAATACGTGTTTGCGTAGGCGTTGGAATCCTTCAGATAGACATCGAAGGCGTGCTGAAACGTCTGCTGCGCGGAAATGGCTTCGGGCAGCTCGGCATTGCGCAGATAGTGGTCGACGACTGTGGCAATGGATTGGCCTGTCGGCATCGCATACTCCAAGAATGGATTTGGCTGCTGGCGGCAGCCGCGCATGTGCGGTGGTCCCGCGCATGTGTCCATTCTTCCGATGCACTTGCCGTTGCGTAACAGGCCAATGACGTAGCCCTACGAACGGGCGGCCTACTCCGCGGTCGCCACACTCCGCAGCCCTGGCGGACTCTGGTGAAAGCGGAACGTATTGCGCCCGCTGCGCTTGGCATCGTAGAGCGCTGCATCGGCCCATTCGAACAGCTCGTCCAGGTGTTCGTCGGCGGGCGTGAGCGTGACGGCGCCGGCTGATAGCGTGACGTACGGCGCGACGACAGACGCCGCGTGCGGTTCCGCCCGTTCGGCCACCATGGCCACGGCGCGGGCCACGACCTGGCGGGCGTCATCGCGGTTCAGGTCGAACAGCATGGCGACGAATTCTTCGCCGCCCACACGCGCGATGAAGTCATCTGGGTGCCGGCACGCCATGCCCAGCGTGTCGGCCACCATGCGCAGGCAATCGTCGCCACGAAGGTGGCCGTAGGTGTCGTTGTATTGCTTGAAGCAGTCGATGTCGAACAGCGCCAGCGTGACTGGGCGATTGTCGCGGCGGGCGTGGTCGAACAATCGCGGGGCCTGCGTCTCAAAAAAGCGGCGATTGAACAGCTGTGTGAGTGCATCGCGGTTGACGTCGTTCTCAAGCACGCTGAGCAAGGCCCGCGTGCGCTGCAACTCGCCGCGCAGTGCATCCTGGGCGCTGGCCATGCCGGCACGCTGCAACTGCTCGACCGTCACGTCGCGCAGCAGCAGGAAAACACCCGCGTGGCGTCCGCGCGCGTCGCGCAAGCCTTCGAGCGTGACTTCCAGCGTGCGGCCCGTGTCGGGCAGCCAGACCTGCTGGCGGTTGGGCAGGCGCGTACGTTCGAACTCGCGCAGGATGCCGGCCACGTTCAGCACGGGGGGCGGCATGGCATGCACCTGGGCAGTCGGCAACAGGTGGCGCGCGGCGGCGTTGATGCTGGCGATGGAGCCATCGCGGGCCAGCACGATGCAGCCGTCTCGCATGGCTTCGATGATCTTGCCTCGCGCATAGCCGGCGGTGTCGCGCAAGCGCGGCCGCAGCACGACCCACCCGAGCATTGCGGTGCTGACGGCAAACGTGGCGGGTGTGAGATCGCCGCCCAGCGCCGTCGTCCAGTGCTGCAGATATGCCAGATGCGCGACCAGCGGCAGCAGTTGCCCGATGACGAGCACCAGCCGCACCTGCGTGCGCGACGACACGTAGAGCCCGGAGGCGGCTTCGTCGATGGGCAGCACCAGCAACACAAGGCTGATGGCCAGCAGCACGTAGTTGTAGGCGGTGCCCACCCAGAACATGCGCCCGTGATCGAACACCGCGCGCTTTATCCCATCAATGACGACGAAGCGCCAATCGAGCCATACCAGGTGGTGCAGTTCATTGGTGGCGACCAGACCGATGAAGCCGGCGGCCACCAGCAGCGCCAGCACCCAGCCTGCGCGCACCACCGGCAATGCGTTGAATTCGGGCCGTATGAGGCCAACGACCATGCGCAGCCATGCCGCGGGCACCATCATGATTCCGAGATAGGCGACCTTGGCCCAACCCACGCGCACGGGCATGTCGAAGGTGACGACTTCCATAAGACGCGCGCCGCTCCACAGCGCGGTGCCGAGCGCCAGCAGCATGAAGGCGGAGACTTCCGCGTCATCGCGGCGCGGCCACGATAGACCGATCAGCGCGATCGAAACGAGTGCAGCGCTAGCCAGTGCAGCGATCAGCATGATCGGCAGGCCCAGCGCGCATGGCGATGCCGGCGAATGACGACGCCAGCCGATTGCTCCACGTGTATTCCCCGTTCGTTCGTTGTTCTTGCAGTGTATCGCGCACTGTTGTTGGGTGAATGACAGCGTGGTGCGCCTTCGATCACCTGCCATTTCTATCGGCATGAAATGTAAAAACTGAAGGCCCGCGCGGCTTTGCGGCGCATGGCTGGACCAGTGCGCGCGGGCGGACGCATATCGATCTGCCAACGAATTCGTTTGCGCGGCGCAACAACCGCCCTACGCTTGGCCCCTAAAAATTCATCAGGGGGTTGTCATGCAGGCACGCGTTTCGGGCGCATTTTCGTTGCAAGGTCTGGCGCAAGCGCTGACGAAATTGTCGCGCCAGGCAGTGGGGGTGGTCATCGGGGCGGCGCTCGCGGTGGCGGTGCTGCACGCGCCGCAAGCCCACGCCGACAAGCTGGACGACATCAAGAAGGCGGGTGTGCTGCGGGTGGGCGTGTTCGATGCCAATCCGCCCTTCGGTTACGCCGATGCCAAGACCGGTCAGCCCGTTGGGTTGGACGTGGACTATGCGCAAGAGATCGCCAACAAGCTGGGCGTCAAGCTGGAACTGCGCGCCACAAACCCGGCCAACCGCGTGCCGCTGCTCACCTCGGGCAAGGTCGATATCGTGGCCGCCAACTTCACCATTACCGACGAGCGCAAGAAGCAGATTGAATTCAGCACGCCGTACTTTGCCAGCGGCCTGCAGTTCATCGCCAAGAAGGGGGTGCTCAAGCAGCCGGACGATTTGAAGAGGGACGGTATCCGCCTCGGTGTCGACAAGGGCACCACGCAGGAAACCACGCTGCGCGACGGCTATCCCAACGCCCGCGTGATCGCCTATGACGATTCCCCGCTGGCGCTCACCGCACTGCGCACCGGTGCCATCCAGGCATTTGCACAGGATGGTGCCAAGCTCGGCGCGCTGCTTGCCACGCTGCCCAACCGCAGTGAGCTGGAGATCTCGCCTTTCGTGCTGACGCGCGAGTACATGGGCATCGGTGTGCCGAAGGGTGAAACGAAGCTGACGGCCACCATCGACCAGATCCTGCAAGGGCTTGAGAAGGACGGCTCCGCCGGCCGCATCTATGACCGCTGGTTCGGCCCGAAGAGCGCCGCCCCGCTGCCGCGCGACTTCATCATCGGCAGCACCAAGTGAGCTTGAGCCTGCCGGCCGTCTTCCAGCCCCTGCCGCCGCGTTATCTCGGCTGGATGCTGGAGGGCTTCGGGATGACGCTGCTGGTGTCGGCGGCTGCCATCGCGGGCGGGCTGGCGGTTGGCCTGTTGCTCACGGCGCTGCGCGCAAGTTCACTGGCGTGGCTGCAGTTGCCGGCACGCGCGCTGGTGGCTTTTCTTCGCAAGACGCCGTTGCTGGTGCAACTGTTCTTCTGGTATTTCGGCGCGGCGCAATTGCTCGGCGAAGACGTGGTGGGTGCCATCACCGGCTGGAGCGGCATCGCCGTGGGCGCCTGGCGGTTGCCTGCGCCATCGTTCGAATTTCTGGCGGCGGCGTTCGGCATCGCGTTGTATGCCGGTGCGTTTTTCTCGGAAGAGCTGCGCGCAGGCATCCGGGCCGTGCCGCGCGGGCAGCGGGAGGCCGCGCTATCGCTGGGTTTCACGCCGCGTGCCGCCTTCCTGCATGTGGTGCTGCCGCAGGCACTGCGCGTGTCGGCGCTGCCGTTGCTGGGGCAATGCGCCAACACCATCAAGAACACCTCGCTGGCCATGGGTATCGGGCTGGCTGAGCTTGCGTATAGCGCGCGACAGGTGGAAACCGACACGCTGCTCGCCTTCCAGGCCTTTGCCGTGGCAACCGTGCTGTATGCCGGGGGGATTCTGTTGCTGCAATGGGCCGCGCCCGTAGTGCTGCGGCAGCTCGGTTGGGCACCCACATCGACGCTGCCAGCCGGAGGCCCCACGTGACGATGGAAGCCGTGCTCCTGCACCTACGCTACCTGCTGGTTGGCCCGTATTCGAACGGCCCGCTGGCCGGCGCGGCGCTCACGTTGTGGATGGCGCTGTGGGCCTGTGTGATCGCCACCGCGGCGGGTGTCGGCGGTGCGCTGTTGCTCGACAGGCTCGACACCACGCCAGGACTGCGCCGGCTGGCGCGCCTGCTGCGCGGGCTGCTGGCCACGCTGCGGGCTATCCCGGTACTCATGCTGATGTTCTGGGCGTACTTTCTGATCCCCATGGCCCTGGGCGTGTCGGTGCCGGAAACCGCCACGGTGGTCGCTGCACTTGCCGCCGTGGGCGCGGCCTACATCACCCAAAGCATGGAAGCCGGCTTGCGTGCCGTCGGTGCCGGGCAGCGCAATGCGGCACTGGCGCTGGGCATGTCGCCCCCACAGGCGCTGCTGACCGTGGTGCTGCCGCAGGCGTGGCGCATCATGCTGCCGTCACTCGCCAACCAATGGGTATCGACGGTCAAGGACACATCGCTGGCGTATATCGTGGGCGTGGTGGAACTGTCCACCGC
This sequence comes from Ralstonia sp. PBBBR1, assembly GCF_002256165.1. Lineage (NCBI taxonomy): Bacteria > Pseudomonadati > Pseudomonadota > Betaproteobacteria > Burkholderiales > Burkholderiaceae > Ralstonia > Ralstonia sp. PBBBR1. Next base: position 491,181 of record NZ_NKIL01000005.1, read on the forward strand.
CGCCAGCCAGGTCAACAGCCGCACGGTGGCCTACCCGGCCGAGGTGTTCGGCGCGGTGGCCGTACTGTATTTCCTGCTGTGCACCGGCATCGAGGCCTTGCCCAATTGGTTGCGCGCAGGCCCCCGCACGCCTGCGGCGCAACCGGACCACATGTCGACCTGGCAACGCTTTTTGCGCTGGCGCGAACGCCCTGTTTCAGATGCCGTGACTTGAGCCACACCGCTATCTTGGCTTCACAAAACGTCGGTATCATCGAGAACATGACCGATACCCGCGCCACCGCCCATCTCTATCCTGCGCACGACCTGGCGATCTGTACCGACGCCAATACCGCCGTCGAGCGCATCACCGCCATCTACGAGCGCTCTGCGCAGGCGGTTCGCGATCGCTTCCACGCCTTTGCGCGTGGCGAGGATTGCAGCGAAGACCTGTCCGCCTGCTACCCCTACCTCGGCATCACCGTCGACCCGAAAACGCTGGTGAGCGACGCGCGGCCGGCATGGGGCACAGTGGCGTATCCGGGCGTGTACGGCACGACGCTCACGCGGCCGGACCTCTTCCGCGACTACTACCGCGTGCAGATCGAGCGGCTGCTGCACTATCACAACAGCCCCGTCGTGGTGGGTGTGAGCAACCGGCCGATCCCGCTGCCGTTCGTGGTGGAGGCGTCCACCGTGGACATCACGCCCGAACAAGCACGCGCGTTGGGCGGCGCGTTTACGCTGCCCGACCTCGCGCAGATCGACGACTCCATTGCCAACGGCACGTACCGCCCGATTGGCGACGAACCGCAGCCGCTGTCGATGTTCACCGCCGAGCGGGTCGACCTCGCCCTGCAGCGCCTGTACCACTACACCGCCACGCATCCGAAGCATTTCCAGCGCTTCGTGCTGTTCACCAACTACCAACGCTACGTCGATGAGTTTGCCGCCCTCGGGCGCAAGCTGATGGAAGACGGCAACGACGAGGGCTACATCCGCTTTGTCGAGCCCGGCGACACCGAACACGAACTCGGCACCCCGGCGCCTGACGACTCCCACCGCATCAAGGGTCTCCCGCAGATGCCCGCCTACCATTTGGTGCGCGAAGACCGCCTGGGCGTGACGCTGGTGAACATCGGTGTGGGCCCGTCCAATGCCAAGACCATCACCGATCATCTGGCCGTGCTGCGTCCGCACTGCTGGATGATGATCGGCCACTGCGGCGGCCTGCGGCGTTCACAGCAGTTGGGCGACTACGTGCTCGCCCACGCCTATGTGCGCGACGACCACGTGCTAGACCAAGATCTGCCGCCATGGGTGCCCGTGCCGCCCATCGCCGAGATTCAGGTGGCGCTGCAGGAAGCGGTGGCGCGCATCACGGGGCTGTCCGGCGCCGACATGAAGTCACGCATGCGCACCGGCACGGTGGTCTCCACCGACGACCGCAACTGGGAGCTGAAGTACCAGGCGCTGTACAGCCGCTTCAACCAGTCGCGCGCGATTGCCATCGACATGGAAAGCGCGACCATTGCCGCCAACGGCTTCCGCCTGCGCGTGCCCTACGGCACCCTGCTGTGCGTGTCCGACAAGCCGCTGCATGGCGAACTGAAGCTGCGCGGCATGGCCAACCTGTTCTACCGCCAGCGCGTGAGCCAGCACTTGGACATCGGCATGGAGGCCGTGCGCCTGTTGCGCGAAAGCGGCGTTGAAGCGCTGCACTCGCGCAAGCTGCGCAGCTTTGACGAACCCGCGTTCCGATAGCGCGGGTGAGCACCGGTTAGCGCGGGGGCTGCTCCGGCAGCGCCTCGCGCAGGAAGTCCAGAAACACCCGCACCACCTCGGGCAAGGTGCGCCCCGCGAGGATCTGCAGTTCTACCGTCCGCCCGCGCATGCCGCGCTCGCGGATCTCCGCGGCATGCAGCTCACCGCGCTGCACGCGCTCGCGCACCGTGATCTCCCCCGCGATGCCCAAGCCGCCGCCTTGCAGCACGAAACTCAACAGCCCATCGAAGCGGTTGCTGACCAGCACCGGCTCGAACACGAGCCCGCGTTGACTGCAGCCCATGTCGAACAGCTGGCGCACCGTGTTGTCCGGCCCCGAAAGCGCAATCGGAAACGGGTGCATCTGCGCCAGCGTCACGCTGTTGAACTTCGCCAGCGGGTGGTCGGGCCGCATGATGGCAAACACTGAGCCACGCTGCTGATACGCCACGCGAATGCCGTGCACGGCGGCGCGGCTGTAGGTCAGGCCGATGTCCACGTCGCCACGCAAGACGGCCTCGGTCACGCGCATGGGCTCTTCGGCGCGCAGGTCGAACTGAATGCCGGGATGCCGCTCGCGAAACGCCACGATGGCGCGCGGCACAAACTCGATCGCAAAACCATCGGAGCACGCAATGCGCACACGGCCGCGCTGCAGCCCTTGCAGGCGCTGAATATCCGAAACCACGCGCTCCGCCTCCAGCGCCTCGCGCAGGGCATGCGCGGCAAGCAGCTCGCCGGCTGCGCTGGGCCGCATACCGCGCGGTTGACGCTCGAACAGCGGCACGCCCAACAGCTCTTCCAGCATCGCCACTTGCCGGCTGATGGCCGAGGCGCTGACATGCAGGCGCGCGGCGGCCTCCGTCAACGAGCCCGTGCGCACGACCTCTAGAAAATAGCGGAGGGACGTCTCCTGCAGGCGATGAGATGACATAGGCGACGTAGGCGCAGGGGGCCTTTTTGCTTTGCAGAAAACGCAAAGATATCCCAAGAAAATTCTAATGGTCAAAAAGGTGTGGTATGCGCAGACTCACCCGGAACTGTTCGATCAGCGGAGTGTCCTGATGCCCCTTCAGCAAGCAGCCCGTCAAACGACCGCGCACCGCGCTTCCCATCGCCTCCGGGCTCTGGTGCCGGCCCTCATGCTCGGTGCCGCTGGCCTGGCCGGCGCCGCCGAGCTCTCTTCGGCAGACGCCGAACGCCATGCGCAGGCAACCTACCGCGAATACTTCGAGCTGCTCTCCGTGCCCAACGACGCCATCGTGCCGGAGGATGTCCGCAAGAATGCCGATTGGCTGGAGCAGGCGTTCCGCAAGCGCGGCTTCACAACAAAACAGTTGGCGAACAACGGCAAACCGATGCTCTACGCCGAGCTGCCGAACGAGGATGCTGCGCGCAAGACGGTGCTGTTCTACATGCACCTCGACGGCCAGCCCGTGATTCCCGCACAGTGGGCGCAGAAGAGTCCGTGGACGCCCGTGCTCAAGCACAAGACCGCACAAGGCGACTGGGAAGAGATCGACGCGGCGCAGCTTTTCAGCGGCCCACTGGATCCGGAATGGCGCGTATTCGGCCGATCGTCCGCCGACGACAAGGGCCCGATCATGATGATGCTGGCCGCCATCGACGCACTGAAGGCCAGCGGCGCCCAGCCGGCCGTCAACGTCAAAATCATTCTCGACAGCGAGGAGGAGAAAGGCTCGCCGTCGATCAGCAAGGTCATGCAGGCAAACCGCGAGCTGCTGCGCTGCGACGCCATCGTCATCCACGACGGCCCCATGCATGCAAGCAACCTGCCAACGCTGGTCTTTGGTAACCGCGGTGCAGCCGAAGCGAGGCTCACCGTCTACGGGGCCAAGGTGCCGCTGCACAGCGGGCACTACGGCAACTACGCCCGCAATCCGGCCCAGCAGTTGGCCAACCTGCTGGCATCGATGAAAAACGACGCGGGCCGCGTGACGGTGCCAGGCTATTACGACCACGTGAAGATCAGCGAGGCCGACCGCAAGATCATGGCTGCCGTGCCCGACGACCAGGCAGCGCTCAACAAGCGCCTGGGCATTGCGCATGCCGACAAGGTCGGGGCCAACTACCAGGAAGCGATGCAGTACCCGTCATTGAACGTGCGCGGCATGGCCTCTGCAGCGGTGGGCGACAAGGTGGCGAACATCGTGCCCGACAAGGCCGTCGCCGAACTGGACCTGCGAACCACGCCAGACTCCAGCGCGGCCTACCTCGGCAAGCTGATCGAGCGGCACATCGAGCGCCAGGGCTACCACCTCGTCAAGAACGCCCCGACCGACGAAGAGCGCAGCCGCTACGACAAGCTCGCCACGTTCACGTATCAGAGCGAGGGCGCGGATGCCGCGGGTTCACCGATCGACTCGGCTGTGGGCACATGGGCCTACAGGTCGCTGACCGACACCTTTGGTGCGAACCCGGCGCCGGTCCGCATCCGCATGATGGGCGGGACGGTGCCCACGGCGGAAATCGTTGGTGTGCTGCAGGTGCCGTTCGCGATCATTCCTCTGGTCAATGCCGATAACAACCAGCATGCCGCGAACGAGAACCTGCGGATGGGCAACTACGTGAGCGGCGTGCGCACGCTCTACGGCCTGCTGACGCACCCGCTCTGACAGGCGGGCGCTTTAAGCCCTTTAACCCCCTTAAGCCCTTTACCCCCTTTAAGCCGCACGAAACAAGCCATGCAGGCCGAGCGGCGCGACGCCGTTCAGGCTCGCCGTGGCGATGGGCCCTGCGGCAACATGCTGTGCATCGAACGCCGTCAGCCTCGTACAGCCGGCATCCACATCGAACACCGTACCGATCAACCAGCCCTCGCCTTCACGGGCGGTGGCCGATGCCGGCACGAACACGTGTTCTTCCACCAGCGTGCGGTGCCCGAAGCGGTATTGCTCGGCCTGCCCTGAATCCGTATCGACGCGCATGACCGTGTCGAAGCCGTGCAGCGCGTGCGGGCTTCCATTCGACAATGGCGCCGTGTGGGCCACCATGAACAGCGCACGATGACGCTGCGCGGTGCGCCGCGTGTCGATCTTCGGGAATTCGGCCACATGCGCGGTGCTGAACTGCTCAGCCCGACCTGTTCGCAGGTTCAGTTGCACTTGCGTGAGGCGCGCGCCCGGCGACGGGCGAATCTGACCACGCATAAATTCACGCAGCGACGTGGTGACGACCGAGGCATCGTCCGAGCGAAGGTAATCGAGGTGGATCTCCTGCCCATCCGGCGACGACCAAGCATTGCCCAGGTGGAACACAAAGCCCTCCGGCAACTTCAGCCAGCGCATGCGCGTGATGTCGTCCTTATCCAGCACCAGCACGCGCATGCCCAGCTCCGGCCGCCAGACATGGGAATCGAGAAACGACATGCCGGCGTGCGAGCGTTCAACGTCGTACACGAACGGAGGCAGCAGAAACACCAGGTGGCGCTGCGTCACGGCAAAGTCATGCACCATCGCCACGTCCGGAACGTTGACCGATTCCACACGCTTGAGCGCAGCGTCCGCGCCCACGCAGTAGACAGTCAGCAGACCCGCCGCGCTGCTCACGCCAAAATTCCACAGCGTGCCGTCGGGCTCGACCTTGGGGTGGGCGGAGAACGGCATGCCCTTGTAGTCGTCGCGCCAGGTCTGCACCCCCAGCGTACGCAGAGAATCCGGATCGACACGCGTGGCCGAGCCACCTTCCCAAAGCGCGAGCATCTCCTCGCCATGCATCACCAGGCTGGTGTTGGCCACATTGATGCTGTCGGGCGAAGCGACCGGCTCCATGTCGGGGCTGGCCGTACCGAACGTTGCGCGCAAGGGCCGGCCGGCGGTGCTGTCGGCGACAAACTTGTCGGTGCGCACAAACACGCCGCGATGCGTCACGCCCTGCTCGGTGATGTCGTACCGCTGGATCATGCCGTCGCCATCAAACAGATGGTGATAACGCACGCCGCCGATCTCATGCCGCGCGGGGCCATTTCGGTAGAACGCGCCGTGCAACGCGGGCGGGAACCTGCCTTCCACCTTCAGCGCGCGAGTCGGCATGTCGGCGCTGACGCCCTGGTAGCCCGCCAGCCACGGATACTGCGCGCGCGCCGCTGCAAACCCCGCAGCCCATGGGTCCGGGGTGGCGGCCATTACATCGGTCAGGGTCAAGCCAAACGGTGCGGCGCCCAGGGCCGCAATGAAGGATCGGCGTTGCATGACGGGGCCTCGCTCAAGATCAATGCAAGTGAATCGTCACGCGCTGGTCGCCCTGCACGTCGATGGCGGCATCGTCAAATGCGGGCGGACCGAAGCGGCCGCGCGCATCGCGGCTGAAGCCGTAGGGCTCGATGGGAATGCCGGCCGGGTTGGTGCCGAGTTTGCCGTCGTTGTTGGTGTCATGAAAGACCGACAACGCATAGCGCCCCGCCGGCAGATCCGGATAGACGAAGGTAACGCTCGCGCCCGACACGCTATCAAGCGCAGCAATGTCGGCGCGGATGGCGGAATCGGGCTTGAGCCAGCCGGCGGCGTCGCGGAACAGTGCGGCACGCACGGCGCCCTGGCGCCCTTGCGCGCCCTCCACCACCACCGTGAGCGTGGCTGCGGACACACTTGCGGCAAGCGTCGCCAACATCAGGGCCAGCGCAACGCGCGGCAGAGCAAACATGGCACGCATGAAAGTCTCCTAATGGCCGGCGATGCATTGGCAGGCCGGCGGTCAGGAGGCAATGTAGGCGGACACTGAGCGCCAGTCAGCGGTCTTGCGACGAAGTGTGGATGCCGCGGCGCAAACGGTCGCTTGCGCGCGATGAGCGAATCACAACAGCTTGATGGAATCACGCCAGACGTGCTGACAAAAACGCCCGCAGGCTCGGCGGGCGCTTTGTGGAGGTGGATGCTAATGCGGCAAGCTCGACAAACGGTGGTCGGCCAGCAGCACACTCGCACTCAAGGCGAGCTGGGCGGAGATGAAGCCCTCGGGCATCTCAACGTTTTCCCAGTCACAGATGATGTGGCCGGCGCGGCAGATCTGGAAACGGGCCGTCCAGCGACGATCATCGCGTTGCAGCGGATCAACGAAGATGACATGCGCGCCATGTGTCACTTCCTGAATTGGCATTGTGGTTCCCCGTTGTTGATCGTTGGAAGACCACGTTAACAAAGGCGCGTGACACAAATCTGTCCGCCGCTCACCTACAAATGGGGGAGGGCGCACCTCAACCGACCAGGGGATCGGGCCGCGCCGACGAGCGCGTGCCCGGCAACGGGTAGTTATCGGGACCGTAATACGTGAACACTGCCGAGAACTTGACGGCGGCCGTCTGGTTGGCACGGGCCGCATGGAAGGTGTTGCAGTGGAAGAGCAGCACGTCGCCGGGCAGCAGCGGCACGGGGCGCGCGGTGTCGATCAGCGCGCGGTTCTCTGGCTGCTCCTGGCGCAGGAACAGCTTGGCGTCGAACCGGTCAGCGGGCAGGTCCAGCGTGTGGCTGCCCGGAATCACCCACAGACAACCGTTGTCGACCGTCTCTTCCACCAGGGCCAGCCACGACGACACCAGTTCGTTCCGTGCGAACGACCAGTAACGGCTGTCGCGGTGCCAATGGGTGGCCGTGCCAAACGCGGGGTGCTTGGTCATCACGCAGTTGTGGTGCGCGAGCGAAAGATGCACAGGGCCGCCAATCAGTTGTGCAATCGCGGCGGCCACGCGCGGGTCGCGCGCCCATTCCGTATAAGGCGTGCCGCGTGAATCGGCGTCGAGCAGGCGGCGCACCGTCTGGCCCCCTTCGGCTTCGCGCGAGGTCGGTGCTCCGGCATAGCCGACGTCGGTTTCCAGCTCCACCGGCGCCGCCGCGCTGGCCAGCCCGTCCTGTGCGGCGGCAAGTAACGCGGCGCTCACCTGCTGGCTGGCAAACCCGCGCAACACGACGTAGCCGTGCTCCTTGAAGAAGGCTTGCTGCTCGTCGGAAAGCGGATGTGCGTGGGTGGCGGTGGGGGCAGACGCAGACATGGTGGAAAAATGCGTACGGAGACGGCGAAAGACAACGAGTGTAACGCGCCGCCGTATGCGTTGCAGACCCGACACACGACGGGCCTGCGCAGGATCAAACGTGGGATGTGCTGTCCTGTTCGAGCCTTACCAAAACGACTGTTGGCCCGACAACCGGAAATACTTTGCGATCACCATCAAACCGAGCAGGCGTTCCTGGTCACGGTTCATGAATTGCGCCACCCACCGATTGGCGTTGCGGACGATCGCCAATGCATCGCCAGGGTATTTCCGGTAATGCTCAATTTTCTCCTGGAGGTCGGAATAATCATCTTTCAGAAGGACATAATGCACGTCCGGGATCAACCTTCCTTCCATGAACCACGTCTCATACCGGGGCCGCCTCATGAAGCACAGCGAATTGGACGCCATGATCCATTTCAAATTCGTTGCAACGTCGTTTCCCTCGACACTCACAATAAATTTGTATTGCAATTGCTCCGCAATCGTCATCGGCGATTTGTAAGTCGCTTTCCCAAGTTCTGATTTTCGAGTATCCCCGATGTTAACGTTTGCCAGGTCATGACATCGCTCCACAAACGCCCTGCGGTGTTCCTGATGGCACGGCCCCCGAAAGACCGCCATGGGCTTCTTGTCTTGGAAATCGATGGGGTCGCATGCCAGCGAAAAATGCCGGATGGCGTCGAGCTTCAAGAGAATGCCATTATGGGAGCTGTTCTTGATCGGGCGGCTTTTTACGAACGCCGGGTGGTTCGGCTCGGCAGTCACATCCCCGCAGTCGTAGTCAAAGCTGTAGCCCGGACCAAAATAATCCATCAGGTCGACCAGATCATAGAAATAGGTACTCCCTATTTCACAATCCTTGTCGACGATGGTGCTTGTTGAGGATTTCAACAAGAAATTTGAATATTCCACGGCATTGCAACTGGTGTCGAATGCCTCCGAAATTGAGTTGTAATAGCTCAATCGATCGAAGACGTCCTGCGTACGACGCTGACCACTTTTTCTTTTCAGAAGCGTCTCAGCTTTTCCATTTTTTGTAGCACGCGCGAGAAAATGGTTAGAGGCATTCGAAAAGTAATACCAGAATTTTTTTGCAGAGACTCTGCTCAAGCGGTATTTGAGATGACGCATGAAACAAAAGATGCCGCGGAAATTTAAACCCAGGGTGTCGCTTTTCGGGCGAAAAGCTGTAGCCCCCACCCGCAGAAATGAGTGGCACATGATCCACTTTCTACTTGGTGCCGATGTACGGGACCACCGATCGCGCTTCCCCCTGCAGACAGCGCGTCGGCCCCGGTTATGCCTCGTATCGGCAGCGGACCTCACTTTACCGTAAGAATCTTGCGACTCATTCCGTTTCTGGGTGGCAAGCCGCCCGCTCCCGCACCGGATCTATTCCCGGCCGGCTGACCGTTGTCATGGCGTCACAGTGTTCTCCCGTCAGCGGCCGGCCCCTCACGTTGGCTTCACCCACGGCCCTGAAGGCGCGAGCGGGTAGGTACCTCCCCGCCCGCCTCGTTACTACTGCACGTCCAACGCGGTCACGGTCAGCACGCCATTCACCTTCTCGGCGACGAAGTGCACTTTGCTGCCGACCTGCACTTTGGTGAGCATGGCCGGATCCTTCACGCGGAACACCATCGTCATGGGCTCCATACCAAGGTTGTCGAGCGGGCCGTGCTTGATGGTCAGCTTGCCGGCAACCGTGTCGATCTTCCTGATCTCGCCTTCGGACATGGCTGCGGGAGTTGTGGCCGCGGGCGCAGGCGCAGGGGCGGTGTCTTCGGCGGCGTGAACAAGCGGTGTGCCGACCAGCAGCGCGGTCAGCATCAGGGCATGACGAAACATGTTGGGCTCCTTGTCGAAAGAGGTGGTTGGGGGGATCAGGACTTGTTGCCGCGCACCTGCACGGCGCCGCGCATGCCGGCCTCGAAATGGCCGGGCTGCAGACAGGCAAACTCGACCGAGCCGGCGTGCGTAAAGTGCCAGACGATCTCGCCGCGCTGGCCAGGGTCAATGGTGACGGCGTTGGCGTCGGCGTGCTCCATCTCGGGGTGCCTGCGCATCTGCTCGGCGTGGGCGAGGAGGTCGGCCGGCCTGCCCAGCGTCATCTCATGCCGCACCTGGCCGCTGTTGACGACTTCGAAGCGGATGGTCTCGCCGCGCTGAACGGTGATCTGCGCGGGCGTGAAGCGCATGGTGTCGGTCATGTCGACGTGCACCATGCGCGTGATGCGGGCGGCGTCGCCGGGTTCACCGATGGCGGCATCGCCGTGGTCGTGCCCGCCGGCGTGATTGCCGGATGCGTGGGCGATGGCGGCCATGGACATCAGCGCGGCCAGGAAGGTGGAACGGAGCAGATTGCGTTGCATGTTCGGTCTCGGTTTCGTATGGGATGTGGATTCAGCATCGATCAGTCGTCGATGCTGGTGCCGGTGTATTCGTAGGCGACGGTGCCCTTGGGGTGCTTGTACCAACCGGGGTCGGCATAGCTGTTGCGCGGCAGATCCCGGCGCACCTTCATCACCGTGAACATGCCGCCCATTTCAATGGGGCCAAACGGGCCCTGCCCCGTCATCATCGGCAGCGTGTTGTCGGGCAGCGGCATTTCCATCTCGCCCATGTCGGCCATGCCAGCCTGGCCCATGCCCATGTAGTCGGGCACCAGCGCATTCATCTTCTTGGCGAGATCTTTCTGCTGTACGCCGATCATGGTCGGCACGTTGTGCCCCATGGCGTTCATCGTGTGATGCGACTTGTGGCAATGGAAGGCCCAGTCGCCGGGGTTGTCTGCAATGAACTCGATCGCGCGCATCTGGCCCACGGCAATGTCCGTCGTCACCTCCGGCCAGCGCGCGCTGGGCTGGACCCAGCCGCCGTCGGTGCCGGCCACTTCGAAGGTGTGGCCATGCAGGTGCATCGGGTGGTTCGTCATCGTGAGATTGCCCATGCGGATGCGCACGCGATCGCCCAGACGCACGGGCAATGGGTCAATGCCGGGGAAGACGCGACTGTTCCACGTCCACATGTTGAAGTTGGTCATCTCGGCCACGCGCGGCGTGTAGGAACCGGGGTCGATGTCGTACGCGGCGAGCAGGAAGACAAAGTCGCGGTCCGCGCGGTGCTGCGCCGGGTCTTTCGGATGCACAACGATCAAGCCCATCATGCCCATCGCCATCTGCACCATCTCGTCGGAATGCGGGTGGTACATGAAGGTGCCGGACTTCTTCATCTCGAACTCGTAGACGAAGGTCTTGCCCGGCGGAATGTGCGGCTGCGACAAGCCACCCACACCGTCCATGCCGGCGGGCAGGATCATGCCGTGCCAGTGCACCGTGGTGTGCTCGGGCAGCTTGTTGGTGACGAAGATGCGCACGCGATCGCCTTCCACGCATTCGATCGTCGGGCCGGGGCTCTGGCCGTTGTAGCCCCAGAGGTGGCCCGTCATGCCGGGCGCGAATTCGCGCTCGACCGGTTCGGCCACGAGGTGGAACTCCTTCCAGCCACCGCGCATGCGCCACGGCAGCGTCCAGCCGTTGAGCGTGACGACGGGGTTGTAGGGCCGGCCGTTGGGCGGCGCGAGCGGCGGCTGCGTGGCGGGCTTCGTTTGCAGCGGTGCTTCGGGCAGCGAGGCCGCGCCGGCGCGCGAGACCATCGCTGCGCCCAGCATGGCCGCGCCCGTGCCGCCGAGAAATTGACGTCGGGAAACCATGTTCAGTGTCCTTGAGGAGGGTTCGGCGCTGTGGTGGCCGCATTCGCTTCAGCCGTCGGCAGCTTGCCGCCCAGCGCCATCTGCAAGTCGGTCTGTGCAATCCAGTAACCGCGCAGCGCGTCGATGTAGCCGTTCACGGCATTCACCTGCTCGCGCGCATCGGCCAGCAGTTCGAACACGCTCACGAGCATGCCGTTGTAGCGCAGCAGCATCTCGTCGGAGATGCGCTTGCGCACGGGCACGACCTCGTCGCGGTAGTGGCGCGTGAGGTCATATGCGGTCTGGTAGCGCACGTACGATTCGCGCACTTCCGAACGCGCACGCACGGCCGTGTCGGCAAGCTGATCGGCGGCCTGCATGTAGATCGACTGCGCACGTGCCACGCGGGCGCCGCCCCAGTCGAACAGCGGGATCTCGATGCCGATCTCGTAACCCGTTTCGCGTGGTTCGTTGGATTTGCTATTGCGCACGTAGCCGAGGTCGAGCACGTTGATGAAGCGCGTGGCCTGCGTGAGCCCCAGCGACGATGCCAGGCCATCGACCTGCAACCTGCCCGCCTGGATATCGAGCCGGTTGCGCAACGCATAGCCCTCGATCTGCTGCAGCTCGGGGCGATCCTTCGGCAGGTCAGGCAGCCGCTCGGGCAATTTGAAGCCGGTATCCGTGCCCCACACACCAAGCAGGCGGATCAACGCCTCGCGCTCGGCCTGCGCCTGCTGACGCGTGCGCGCCAGGGTGGCAGTGGCTTCCGCATAGAAGGCGTGTTCACGTGCACGATCAAGCTTGCTGAAGTTACCTGCGGAAGCCAGACGCTTGGCGAACTCGGCACCGGCTTCTGCGGCTTGCTGAACCTGCTCGGCATAGCGCGCCGATTGCTCCGCCGCCACGGCATTGATGTACGCGCGGCGTGTGTCGGTCGCCACCTGCAGCATCTGGTTGGCGACCAGCAACTTCGTTTGTTCGAAGTAGCGGCCTTCGATGCGCGTGGCCATCGGCAGCGTCAGCAGGTTCAGAAAAGATAGCGAAAACGTGCGCTCGATCGACAGGTCGTCGCCGCTGCGCGTGCGTTTGAAACTGAAGCCGGGATTCGGCAGACGGCTGGCCTGCACGAGCGCGGCTTCGGATAGCCCCAGCTCCGCATACGAAGCCTGCAGGCCACGGTTGTTCAGCAGCGCGATCTGCACGGCGCTGTCCATCGTCAGCGGCTGGGCGAGCAGCTCGCGCGTGCGTTGCGCGGCGCTGTCGCGGGCTTCTGGTGAACGCTGCCACGTGGCGTCCTTGCCGAGCCGATCGCGCGCCACGTCGGCAACGGTCTTGAAGCCGCTGTCTTGCGTGATGGTGGCGCAGCCTCCCAACAGCAGCAGCGTGCCGGCCAGCGCGCACAGGGCGAGGCGGCGTGTGGATGGTTTGAGCACGGCGCCTCCTCAGTGGTGGTGCATGCCGGGCATGGACTCGCCGGCAGGCTTGTTGGAGGTGGCGGCTGGTGCGCTCGCTGGTATGACGTGCCCCGCGTGGCCGCCATCCGCAGAAGCGTCTGACTTGGAGCTCACGGCTGCGTTGGTCTCGCGCCAGGGCGCGGGACCGGTATCGCGATACGCGTGGTAGCTGTCGAATGTGCGCGGCGCGGCCACGGCGGGCACGGCCGCGTCCGCATTCAGTGGGTCAGGCGGTGATGCTGCCGGCGCAGACCCAGCACCTTGCGCCAACACCCATGGCGGCGCCAGCGCCAGAAGCGCGGCAGCCACGAACCATCGTGTGAAAAGCATGAGAAACCTCGATCGAGCGTGATGACGTACGGCCCCATGTCTTGCAAGGAGCCGTCAAACCAGAGGCCAGCCCGTTCTATGGACGGACTGGCGGCGTCAAACGCGAATCGAGGGTGGACGTTGCAGCGCTTCGGGAATGAAGCTGCGGAAGGAAACAGCAAGGCCGCGCGGCGCAGCGGCCGGCAGCTTGATCAGCGGCACACCAAGGCTGGCGGCCAGGGGAACGACCGAACCGAGCGAACAGGCCGCGCAGATCGGGCAGGTCTTGCAGTGCGACTGTGCCGGCGCTTTCGACTCGGCGCCGGTGGCCATGGCATCTTCATGCTCATGGCAGGCATCGGACATGACGGCGCCGCCATCCAGCATTGCCACGGCAACCGTCGTGTCGTCCAGAGCGCCGCCGCGCGCCATCATGGTCGTCGCGGCCAACCCTTGCAGGGGGAGTGCCAGGACAACCAGCCAGAGCAGGAGGCGGGTCAGGAATCGGTGCATGGAAAGCAGGAGGGGGCTGAAAATCGTTTGCCGGGCAAACCGGTAGTGTAGCGCGATGCCATCAAATTTCACGCCATGCAGCACAAGATGAGTTGAGCGCGGCACAATGTCGGCCTGCTGCGTACCCATTTCTGCGCGCCCTGCTTTCCCCATCATTCCAGCTTCAACGCCTCCATGAATACGCAATCCCACCAGCTCAGCATGACGGTGCTGATGACGCCCGACATGGCCAATTTTTCCGGTAACGTGCACGGCGGCCACATCCTCAAGCTGCTCGATCAGGTCGCGTATGCGTGCGCGAGCCGCTACGCCGGCCGCTATGTCGTGACGCTGTCGGTGGACCAGGTGGTGTTTCGCCAGCCGATTCACGTAGGTGAACTGGTGACGTTCCTCGCGTCGGTCAACTACACCGGTCGCACGTCGATGGAAATCGGTATCAAGGTCGTGACGGAAAACATCCGCAACCAGGTCGTGCGCCATACCAACAGCTGCTACTTCACGATGGTGGCTGTCGATGACGACGGCAAACCGGCCGACGTGCCTCCGCTGGTGCCCGCCAACGCCGAAGAAAGGGAACGCTTCGAAGCCGCGCAGCAGCGCCGCGCCCTGCGGCAGGAAATGGAAGCGCGCCACAAGGCGATCAAGGCGACCTACAGCACGCCGGTTTCGGGCGGTTGAGCTGCCTGCCTACGCCGTCAGCAAGGAACTGCAGGCCGCGTGGTATCGCCGTCGGGCATCGTTATCCACAGGCTTACCCACTGTTTCTGTGGATAACGCGGCGCCAGTGTTGCGCAAACCCGTTCGGCCTCGACGCGGCCTACGTCTGACAAATTCCGTGAAGGAACGCGCGCACGGCGTCGTTGAACAACGCCGGTCGCTGCAACGGCGCGAAATGGCTCACGCCCGGCAGCAACACAAACTGTGCTTCAGGAAGGGTCCGTGCCAGATAGTGCGCGTGCTCGGGCCAGATGAACTCGTCGTGTTCGCTCTGCGCGATGGTGACCGGCACACGGGTCGCCGCCAGTTCCTCGGCTGTTGCATTCGGCTGCGTCTGCATCATTTCGGTGACGGCCTCGACAAAGGCATCGAAGTCGTCCGGTGTGGATGACAGCGCGGTGTAATCCTTTAGGTGGCGACCGAAGCAGCGGTCGATGACGGGCGTCGGCGCGAAGGGTTTGGCGCCGCTTGGATCCATGTTGCAACCGAAGAAGAACACGCCAATAGCGCGCTCCGGTGTCTGCATGGCGAGGGTGAGCGCAACGCAAGCACCGTCGCTCCAGCCGATGAAGGCGGCGCGGTCGATGCGCAGCGCATCCATCACGGCCCGCACGTCGGAAGCCATGCGCGTGTAGGCGTAAGGCTGCGCATCGCGCGTGCTGCGACCGTGCCCACGGCTATCAATGACGATAGGCCGGTAGCCAGCAGTCATGAGTGCCGGAACCTGATATCCCCAATTGCCGCCATGGCCGAGCCCGCCATGCAGCAAGATCACAGGTGTGCCGGCACCGAAGGTCGCATACCAGATGCGGGCGCCGTCGTGCTCGACATGGCCTTGCTCAACGGCGGGGGGCAGCGGTTCTGCACCGTGGGCGGCAAACCGCGTCAGATCATCGTCGAAGGTGTCCATCTCGATCAGGTATCAGCCGGCATAGCCGAGTGCCGCAAACTGCTGCTTGAACCACCAGTAACAGAGCGCTGCTGGCGCCGCAAAGATGGCCACGAGCACCCAGCCAAGTGGCGTGAGGCGCTTGCGTCCGGCATCGCGGTAGGCCAGCTTGTCGCCGTCCACCAGAAACGTGATCCTGCGAGAATAGGGAAGCGACCCCAGCCACGCAACTTGTGTTAAGCCCGTGAGCACAAGCCGCAAACCCGACGCTGGCTACCTCGGCTCTTCGATGTGGATGCCCAGCTCATTGAGCACCTCACGTGCCGAACGAAACGCCTCGATGGCAGCCGGCGCGCCGGCATAGATGGCGCTGTGCAGCAGCACTTCGCGGATCTCCACCGCCGTTGCGCCGTTGTTGATGGCGCCGCGCACATGGCCCTTGAGCTCGGTGCTGCGGCCCAGCGCGGCGAGCATCGCGCAGGTGCACAAACTGCGCGTCTTGAGGTCGATGCCGTCCCGCTGCCACGTGCTGCCCCAGGCGTGTTCGTTGAGCCAATCCTGCAGCGGCGCCGAGAAAGCGTCCAACCCGCTCATCGCACGCTCCACGAATGCGTCGCCCATTACCTGCGCGCGGCGTGCGCGCCCGGCCTGCTTGTCTTGTTCCGACACGATGCCCTCCTCCGCATTGAAAATCAGGTCGATCAGGCTGGCTTGACCAGCAACATCATCAGCGCCGTACCAAGCAGCACTGCGCAGAACGCCAGCCGCAAACGCCGCGCTGAAAACCGATATGCCAGGGCCACACCCCACGACACGCTGACAACACCGCCGGCCGCCAGCGGAATGCCCGTACCCCAATCCACGTGGCCCGCATGCGCATACGCGGCGAGTGCAATGAGCGAGCCTGGCACCACCAGCGCGAGCGCCATGCCCTGCGCGCGCGTCTGCGGCATGCCGAAGAACGTCACCAGCGCCGGCACCACCACCAGCCCGCCCCCCACCGTGAAGATGCCCGACATCGCGCCGCTGGCGATGCCCATCAACGGCAGCGCGGCGGCCGGCATGGTGTGCGGCACAGCGTGCGCAGCACCAGCGGCATTCGGCTTCTCCTTGAGCTGCGAGGCAAAGTACACGGCGAGCACGATCAGGAATACGGCAAACGCCGTATGCAGCAGGTTGGCGTCCAGCCCCGCCGCAAAGCGCGCGGCAACGTAGGTCGCCCCCATCGAGAACACGCAGATCAGCGCGACGGAACGCACATGCACCGGATGCCGCTGGTGATACCGCCAGAAGCCGATCAGCACATTGGGCGCAATCATCACCAGCGCCGTGCCCTGCGCCAAGTGCTGGTCCATTCCGTACAGATAGCCGAGCAGAGGAATGGCGATGAGCCCGCCTCCAATGCCGAGCAAACCGCCCGCCACGCCGAGACCCATGCCGAGCAGCAAATTGATCAGGCCCGTGAAAACCGCGTGAGACGTCATGCCGACAAGAAGGGAGGGAGGAGAAACAAACGCGGCGGCGCGCTGTATCCGCTACAGCGCGCCGCCGGAGATGAATGCGAAATTGTAGCGCTTGCCGCCCAGGCGAGGGCTAGGCGAGATGCGCAGCGAAGCCCGATTTTCCGGGTGCGATTCCGGCACGCAGCGTGAGCGACGGGATCTCGTATTCACCTGCATTCTGCGGGCGGAACGGGATCGGCGCGGTGGTGAACAAGGTGTCGAGTCGCTGGCCCAGCGCCTGCGTGGTCTGCGCAAAGCGCGCGTCGTCCATGCGGCCGGTGCGGTAGCTCACGAACGGCGGCACGACCTCAAAGCCGGGGTAGTACAGGATGCCGTGCTGGATCGGGAACAGGATGTCATCGATCGGGCCGTTGATGCCGCGCGGGCTGTAGTGCGACTCCCAGCCACCCGTGGTGACGATCAGCATGGCACGTTTGCCGGCGAGCGTGCCTTCGCCGTAGCGGTCGCCCCAGTGGGTGTCGGAGTGCTCGCCAACGCCATAGGCAAAGCCGTATGCATAGACGCGCTCGACCCAGCCTTTCAGGATGGCCGGCATCGAAAACCACCACAGCGGAAACTGCAGGATCACGGCGTCGGCCCATTGCAGCCTGGCCTGCTCGGCAGCAATGTCTGCAGCTTGTAAGCCGTTCTCGAACGCGTACTTGGAATCGAGTGACGGGTGGAAATGCGGACCGACCGGCGCAACGGAGCTGTCGCTGGCATCGAGCGCGGCCTTCCACTGCATGGCGTACAAGTCCGATACCTGCACGGTGTGGCCGGCGGCTTCCAGGCGCTGGACGGCAAGGTCCTTGAGGGCGCCGTTGAGCGACTTGGGTTCGGGATGGGCGTAGACGATCAGGACATTCATGGTGGCAACTCCAAATAAGGAATGGCTCCAGAATGCGGGGCGCCCAGGTATATTGGAAATGAATTGTCAATATTCCAGGCATAGCCATGAATAATCTCAGGCGGTTGGACCTGAACCTGCTGGTGACACTCGATGTGCTGCTGACCGAGCACAACGTCACGCGTGCGGCCGAGCGGCTGAACTTCTCGCAGCCTTCCGTGAGCGTGCATCTGGCCAAGTTGCGAGACATTTTTGGTGACCCGCTACTGCTGCCCGGCCCGCGCGGCATGCGCCCAACCGCCCGCGCGGAAAGCTTGCGCGAACCGCTGCGGCTGGCGCTGGAAGCGCTGGAGCAGGCCGTCGCGCCCGCCAGCCCGTTCGACCCGGCGCACGCCACCAACACCTGGCGCGTGGCCGCCACGGACTACGGCGAATCGACCATCGCGCTGCCGGTGCTGAACACCCTGCGCACAAGCGCACCGGGCACACGGCTCGCCATGCTGGGACTGGTGCCCACGCGTATTGAAAAGCAAGCCGAGCAAGGGGAGATCGACCTCGCGTTCCACACCACAGACGGCGCGCCACCCGGCCTGCGCCGCCGTGCGCTCTTCACTGAACGCTATGTGTTGATCGGCCGCGCGGGGCACCCGCGCCTGAAGCGCAGGCCGACACTGGCGCAGTTTTGCACGCTCGATCACGTGATCGTGTCGCCCGATGGCGGTGGCTTCTTCGGCGTGACGGACGAAGCCCTGGCGGCAGCCGGTGCCACGCGACGCGTAGTGCTGTCGGTGCCGCACTTCCTCTTTGTGATGACAGCGGTGGCAAGCACTGACATGGTCGCCATGCTGCCCGAGCGGCTGGTGCGCGGGGCCAGTGCGCTACAGGCGGTTGAACCGCCGGTGGAGGTGCCAGGCTATGAGATGTCGATGCTGTGGCATGAGCGCGTGCATCGAGACCCCGGGCATCAGTGGTTGCGTGATGTGATTGCAGGCGCGGTCTGAAGCACCGCGCCGCAGCCGTCACAGCCCGACCGTCGGCGCGGTGAAGATCCGATGCAGCCCGAGCCCGCCGATCGCCACGGCCGCCACGCGATCGACCCAGGTCTTGGCACGCAGGTACATCTCACGCGGCACCCGGCTCGAAATGCACAACTCGACGATGGTGTACCCACCGAACTTGACCAGGGACACCAGCCGCGGCCTCCGCTGCCTTCCACCCCCCTTACTTGCACTGCGACTTGTTGATGGACACGTCGCTCAAGTCGGAGGCGGTGTAGAGCACCGGCACGTTCGGGTCGCCGGCAATCGTCATTGCCGCGTTCAGGTTCGCCAGGGCCTGAAGGTGGCCAGCCTCGCCGCTTGAAAAGCGCTGCTGCGCCGGTTTCGATGCGCCGTACATGCCGTTGCACAGCAGCGCCTTGCGGAAGATGTCCAAAACCGCGATCCGCGCTGAATACGTCTCGCGCCGTTCGGCCGCAGTGGCGGGCGCGTGGTTGATCTTGGCGTAGTGGTTGGCGCACTGCGTGCCGAGAATCGGGTACGCATCCTTGATGCCGTCACAGGATGCGACGGTCGCTGGCGGCGCAGCCAACGCGGCCGTGGCCGCCAGCGAGGCGATCAGGGACACCACCGTCAACAGCACGATACGGATGACAAGCACATTCGAGCGGATGTTCATTGCAGCTTCTCCTCAGTCAGATACGTGGACAAGAAACACAGCGGCAACCGGCAGCGCTGCGTGGACTGACGATACGGGCGGGGTCTGCGGCGGCGGAATGCACCAGAGGTTCTGGCGCAGGTCAGGGGAAGCGCGGCATGGGAAGAATGGCGGAAGGCCGTCACTGCTTCATTGGCGTGATGGTTGATTGCCATGGCAACGCGCAACGTGGGGTCTCGACAACGCTTCATGCGACAGCCGACTCGTTTGCGCATTCTCCGTTTGCCGGGCTGGCGCCGCCCCGGTAGAGTCCTTCTCCAATGGGTTCACACCCAGAGGTCTGGGCAAAACCGGAGTGATCCGGCGACGCAAAGCTACAGGGACTTCTCCAGAAGAAGTCAGCCAGTTGCCCGCCAACCCGCGGGGGGGCGGGCCTGAGGACGCACGCAGCGATTTGCGTGGTCAGGGGCACACAATGAAAACGATACAAACGGGGGGGCGTTCGCCCGCATTCGCCACGCTGGCCGTGGCATCGCCAATGGGCAACGCAAAGCGCAGGTTTGCGCGCGCCGCATGTGCTGCATTCGCTCTGGTGTCCGGCGCGCTGATGGGCGCCCCGCATGCCAGTGCTGAAGCGCTGCTGGTACCGTCCTACATCTATCCGTCGGGCACCGGCGCCACGCAATGGGGTGCGCTGGCCACAGCGGCGACGTCGGTACCGACCACAGTCATCCTCAACCCGAACAGCGGCCCAGGCACCACGCAGGACGCCAACTACGTTGCCGCCGTCGCCAAGGTGCATGCCGCCGGCGGCAAGGTGATCGGGTACGTGTCCAGCTCGTACGCAAACCGGTCGTTGTCGGCGGTGGTGCAGGACATCAACACCTACCAGGCGTTGTATCAGGTCGACGGCTTCTTCATCGACGAGATGACCGCCGACAGCACAACGGCACACATCCAGTTCTACCAATCGGTCTACAACTACATCAAGGGGCTGTCGCCCAACTACACGGTCACGGGCAACCCGGGCACCAATGTGCCGGAAATCTATGCAAGCCTGCCGGTAGCGGACCAGCTCGTTGTGTTTGAAGACAGCGCAAAGCACTACGCCAGCTATGCGCCACTGGCGTGGCAGGCCAACTATCCGACGGCACGCTTTGCGCACATCGTCTACGCGGCATCGGCCACGCAGATGCAAACCTTCGTTCGCAACGCATCCAGCAAGGGCGCTGCCGCCGTGTTCATCACGAACAAGACGTTGCCGAACCCGTATGGCGCGCTGCCGACTTACTGGAGCCAGGAGGTGTCCGCCACGGCCGTTGCCCCGTAACCGCGCGGGCGTGACGCACGCCGCTTGTGCGGGCTGAGGCTCCGCACATGCTTTATATTCGGGCCACACCGCATCCATCCCTTCGCTGCATGCCGGCGTTGAGGCAACAACAAGGAGAACTCCGTGGCCCTTTCTTCCAACAAGCTGCCCCCCTGGACAGTCGCTGCCCCGCTGCTCGCGTGGGTGGTGCTGGCCGGCGGCGCGTTCATGACGCCCCCCGGCTGGCTGATCGCACTGATGGCGCTTGCACTGGCGAGTGCCGTCTTTGCAGCCGTCCACCATGCCGAGGTCGTCGCGCACAAGGTGGGCGAGCCCTTCGGCACGCTCGTCCTGGCGATTGCCGTGACCGTGATCGAAGTCGCGCTGATCGTATCGGTGATGCTCTCTTCGGGGCCAGAGAAGGCGGGATTGGCGCGCGACACCGTGTTTGCCGCGGTCATGCTCATCTGCAACGGAATCGTGGGCGTGTGCCTGTTCGTGGGCGGCCTGCGTCACCGCGAGCAAGCCTTTCAAGCGCCGGGCGCCACCGCCGCGCTGGCCGTGCTGGCTGCACTGGTCACGCTGACCATGGTGCTGCCCAATTACACGAGTTCCACGCCGGGGCCGGTCATGACTTCGTCGCAATTGGCCTTTGCCGGGGTGACGTCGCTGGTGCTGTACGGCTGCTTCGTCATCGTGCAGACCATCCGCCACCGCGATTACTTCCTCGTCGACAGTGCCAACGAAGACGTGCACGCACCGCCGCCGCCCGCACGCGTGGCGGCGCTCAGCGCGGTGTTGTTGATGGTGTCGCTGGTGGCAGTTGTTGGGCTGGCCAAGGTGCTGTCGCCTTCGGTGGAAGCGGCCATCCTGAATGCCGGCGCACCGCCCGCCACCGTCGGCATCGTCATCGCCGCGCTGGTGTTGTTGCCGGAATGCCTGGCCGCCCTGCGCGCCGCCAATGCAGACCGCATCCAGACGAGCCTGAACCTCGCACTGGGCTCGGCGCTGGCGAGTATCGGACTGACTATCCCGACGGTGGCCGCCGTGTTCATCTGGATCGGCCGTCCGCTCGAACTGGGCCTGGGCCCGAAGGAAATGGTCCTGCTGTTCCTCACGCTGATCGTGTCGTCGCTCACGCTGGGCAAGGGTCGCACGACCATCCTGCATGGCGTCGTGCATCTGGCGATCTTCGCGGCGTACCTGTTTCTCTCGATCGTGCCCTGAGCGGCACGCACGCTAGCGGATCAATGTGTGGGGCGCCTGGAAGGCGCCCTTCTTTTTTTCAGGCGCCACGTCTTGCGTTATTGCTCGGGCTCCATGCTTTGCAGCAACGTGGGAATCAGCTCCGACACCGTGGGGTGAATGTGCATGGCGCGGCTGATAGTGGTGTACGGCGCCTTGGCATACATCACGTCGAGAATCGAATGCACCGCCTCGTCGCCGCCCACCCCGAGAATCGACGCGCCCAGGATTTCGTGCGTCTGCGCGTCGACCACCACGCGCATGAAGCCCTGGCTCTCGCCCTTCTCTACCGCGCGGCCGACCCGCGTCATCGGGCGGTTGCCGACCAGCAGCGTGCGCCCCGATTGCTTCGCTTCCGTGAGCGACATGCCGACGCGTGCAAGTGGCGGGTCGATGTACATGGCGTACGCCTGGATGCGGTCCGACACCTTGCGCGGATCGCCATCAAGCAGATTGGCCGCGACGATCTCGTAATCGTTGTAGGACGTGTGCGTGAAGGCGCCCCGGCCGTTGCAATCGCCCAGGGCCCAGATGCCGGGGACGTTGGTGCGCAACTGCTCGTCCACGCGGATATTGCCGCGCTTGTCGATTTCCACGCCGGCCTTGTCGAGGCCCAGATCATCGGTATTGGGCACGCGCCCGACGGCCATCAGCAGATGCGAGCCTGACACCTCGCGCGCGCCGCTGCCGCACTCCAGGCCGACCACGACATTGGCGCCATCACGTCGCACGCTCAGGCAGTCGGCGTTGACCTGTACGTCGATGCCCTCGGCTTCCAAAATCTCGCGCACCGCCTGCGATACGTCTTCGTCTTCGCGCGCGATCAGGCGCGGACCTTTCTCGACAATCGTCACGCGCGATCCGAAGCGGCGAAACATCTGGCCGAACTCCAGCCCGACATAGCTCCCGCCAATCACGACGAGGTGCTCGGGCAGGAAGTCCACATCCATCATGGTGGAGTTGGTCAGAAACGGCACCTGATCGAGCCCCGGCATTGAGGGCACCAACGCCCGGCCGCCGACGTTGATGAAGATGCGCTCGGCTTCGAGCAGTTCGTCCCCAACGCGCACCGCGCGCGCGCTTTCGAAGCGGGCATGGCCTTGGAAGACCGTGCCGTGCTCCAGGCCACGCACCCATTGCTCCACGCCGTGGCTGGAGCGGCCGGAAATATCGTCCTTGCGGGCCTTTACGCGCCGCATGTCGACGGTGACACCGCCGTCGATCACCACGCCGTATTCGGCCGCACGCTGCGCCATGCGCGCCGCATAGGCGCAGGCCACCATCGCTTTCGTGGGGATACAGCCGGTGTTGACGCACGTACCGCCAAAGCGGCCGCGCTCGATGATGGCCACCTTCATGCCGGCGCCGGACAGGCGCGCAGCCAGCGGCGGGCCGGCCTGGCCGGTGCCGATGATGATGGCGTCGAAGCGTTGCGTCATGGCGCTCTCCTTCGTGTGCGGGCCAGTCGCGGCCGTCTCGCTATGGTAGGCGGCGCACGCGGCAACGGCGAGTCATGGCAACAGGAGTTGCAGACGCGCCGGGCAACATACGCAGGCAGCGCCTTCGCCGGAAGGAAAGCAGGAAGTCGGCCGGTGCGCTCAATGGCGAGCGCACCGGCGCATCACATCAATGGTGGTGATGGTGCTTGCCATGGCGACGGTAGCCCCGGTCGTCGCGGTCGGCATACGAATTGCGCTGGACGTTGCCGCCCAGAGCTGCACCGGCGCCGCCACCCAGGCCCGCGCCAACGATGCCGCCCGTGTGGCCGCCCATGGCATTGCCTGCAGCCGCACCCACGCCGCCGCCCAGCGCGCCGCCCACGATGGCGCCCTTGCGCTCGCGGCCGTTGGCCGTCAATGCGCCGCCCGCGCCGCCGCCGATCGCCCCACCAACGATGGAGCCGGTCTGCCCGCCGAGCGCGCCGCCCACGGCCGCCCCGCCAGCACCACCCAGCGCGCCGCCCAGGGCATTGCGCAGGTCATCCGCCGCTGCGGGCAAAGCCGTCAGGCCGGCGAGCGTTGCCACAATCAGGGCCGGTGCAATTTTCTTCAACATGGTGTTCTCCTTTTGCGCAAATGCAGGATGCGGCACTCAATCAACACTGAGGGAACCGATCCGGGCTCGATGATTCGGGGCGAAGAATACAAGTCGCACAACAGGGCGGGTTAAACACATTCGTCAATCTCGTAACAGAATGTTGCGGACCGGAGCACGCCCGTAAGCCGTTGATCAGGCAGACAGAACAGGAGAACCCATGCCCAGCTACATCGCCTTCCTCCGCGCCGTGAACGTTGGCGGCACAGGAAAACTGCCCATGGCCGAATTGCGCGCGATGTGTGAATCGATCGGGCTGACCGGCGTACGCACCTACATTGCGAGCGGCAACGTGGTTTTTCAAAGCCGGCTGGCAGAAACGACCGTCAAGGCGAAGCTGGAACGCTGCCTGGAGGACTACGCCGGCAAACCCGTGGGCGTGCTCGTGCGCACGGGCGCCGAGCTGGCGGCGGTACTGGAAGGCAATCCGTTCAAGACAGCGGCGCCCAGCCGGACGGTCGCGATTTTCCTGGATACGCCGCCACCCGCCGATGCATTGGCTGCCGCCACCGGCCGCCGGACGGAAGAAATGGCCTTGGGCACCCGCGAAATCTACGTGCACTACGGCGACGGCATGGCCGATTCCAAATTGAAAATCCCCGCCGCCAAGACGGGGACGGCGCGCAACATGAACACCATCGCCACGCTGGTCGACTGGGCGACCGAATAGCGGCGCTAAGCGCCCGTCATTGCGCTGCCGACTTGCGCTTGGTCATGTGGTGAAAATACGCCAGCAGGTCGTTGAGCTGCGCATCGGACAGCGTCTTCTCGTCGATGGCCGACATGCGTGCGTTGGGCCACCAGCGCAGCGATTGCGGATCGCGGATCAGGTGGCGCAGTTTCTCGTCGCCCAGATATTCCACGGGGCTGTACGGCACGTTCAGATCGGGGCCCAGGTTGGCATCGCCGGCGCGATTGAGCGTGTGGCACGAGAAGCAGACGCGCTGGAACGTGGCGAAACCGCGCATGACCGGGCCATCTGCAGGCAACCCCGCAGCCGGGCGGATGGCCGCAAAGCGCTCGCCGGGCAGCGCGGCAATGTCGATACGCACGATGCTGTAAGTCCACAGGCTTTCGTTCACCACCGACGCCTTGGCCGGCGGCGCCGTCCAGATCAGCCGGAACGGGCCGATGTCCTGGCCTTTGAGCGTCGGCCACGGTGCGGCGGGGTCTTCCACGGCCAGCCAGGCGCGGGGCCCGTCGGCGCGATCGCCCAGCAGCAAGCGCATCGGCAGGTGCGATACGTAGCCGTCGCTGGCGGCGGTGGTGGCGCTGGCCTCTGGGCTGACAGTCTGCCCGCGGAACAGCGCCGTCACCGGGATCGCCTTGAAGGTCAGGCGGTGCTTCAGGTTCTGGTCTTCCACGGTCACGCTGGTCAGGTGCGGATCGTGCAGCAATGCATCGCGCGACAGCGTGCGGTGCTCCGTGCCGATGTTGACGCTCAGCGTCGCACCGTCATCAGGCGCATCGGCCGCATGGGCGGCGTTGCCGAACGCTGCGCATGCGCAGAGCGTCCATCCGGCGATCGTCGCAAGCCAGTTCTTCATAGGGTCTCCTGTCGGGAAATTGGGCCATTTCGTTGCGACGAGAGTGTAGGCAAGCGCACGAGGTTTGGCACGGTTTTCGTTATCGATCCACCTGCGCTTGCACGCGCTGCCTGACAGTCTGCAATGCGGCGTCGAGGCGGTCGGGCGCAACGGAGCCAAGCGCCAGCCGCAGCGCATGCGGTACCTGCTTCGACGTCGCAAACGGCTCTGCCTTGGACACGGAGATGCCATCCTCCTGCAGCGCCACGGCGACGCTGTCGGCAGCAGCATCCGCACACGCGATGTGGTGTCTGATCCGGCTTTGATGGCGCGCCTGGCGCTCGATCCGTCACGCCAGTTGGTCGGGCACAGTGCGCCGGGACGTTGATATTGGCCAAGCTTGGGCTGCTCGGCAGCGTGCCGGCCTGTACGGACCTGACCACCAAACCCTGGGTGCAGGAAACCGGCGTGGAAGTGCTGAACCAGCCGTTCTACGCCAACGGCAATGTGGCGACGGCCGGCGGCTGCTTTGCTTCGCCGTACCTGGCGGCGTGGATCATTGCACGCACAGAGGGCCTTGAAGCCACCGCTGAAGCGCTGCACTACGTCGCGCCCGTCGGCGAAAAAGAGGCCTATGTGGAAAACGCCCTGCGAACCTGCGGCCTCACCTGCCTGGCTGATCGCGGAGGCGCGAGCGGGCCGATAGACTGGTTGGCCCTTCACGCATCGCAGACACGCGATCAGGAGTCATTTCTTGAACACGCTGACGACACTGAAGACGCTCGCCCTTCCCGTTGCCGTTGTGCTGCTGACACACAGCGCCGGCACATTTGCAGCCGAGAGCCTGGCCAACGGCATCAAGCGCCGTGCGCCGCAGGGCATTTCCACCAAACTGTATGCGTGCGTCGACAAGGCGCCGGACAACGCGGACGCAATCGGCGCATGCCTGTCTGCAGAAAAGGCCGCGCAGGATGAGCGCCTCGACCGTACGTACAAGACGCTGCTCGGCACATTGAACGGCAAGGCGAACGAAGCACTGGTGAGTTCAGAGCAGGCGTGGCAGGACTTCCACACCAGAACAGCGGCCTTTGAGACCGCCATCTACGGCAAGGGCAAGCTCGACGATCTGCAGCGCCTGGAGAACGAAATCTTCCGCCTGAGCGAGCGCGCCAACGCACTCGACAAGTATCTGGCCGCGAAGGGTCATTAAGCCGTTCAGGCGCCAGCGGCCGTCGACAGCCATTTGCGCAGGATGGCCACGGCGTAGCGTGAATCCACCTGCGTGATGAACTGCGCGAAGTCCACGCTGGCCGCGTCATCCGCGCGGTCGGAAATCGTGCGGATGGCGGCAAACGGCACGCCCCACTCGTGGCACACCTGCGCCACCGCGGCGCCTTCCATCTCGACGGCCAGGGCATCCGGCAATGCCGTGCGCAGCACCGCGCTTTCCGCCGAGGTGCAGACGAAGCGGTCCCCGCTGACGATCAGACCACGATGCGCCTGCGGCGCGGCAATCCCGAACGCCCGCATGACATCCGGACCGAGCAGCGCATGCGGATCCGCCAACACGGCGCCGGCGCTTTCCAGCAGCCCGCTGGCCAGTGCCGCGTCGGCGGGAAAACGCGCCATGCCGGTCAGCGGAATCTCCCAGCGCGGGAATAGCGGCGACGCGTCGACATCGTGCTGCAGCAGTTCTTCCGACACCACCACGTCGCCCACGGCCACGCCCGGGGCCAGCGCGCCGGCCACACCGGCAAATACGGCCGCGCGTACGTTGAACTGCGTGATCAGCACCGCGGTGGTGGACGCCGCCGCCACCTTGCCAACACGCGACAGCACCACAACGACCGCTTGGCCGTCCAACTCGCCCGTCCAGAAATCGCGGCTGCCGATGTGTACGCACTGCGCGTCAGACAGCCATGTCAGCAGTTCGTTGATCTCTTCATGCAGGGCAGCAACGATGCCGATCGGACCACGGGCGTTGGGTTGGGAAGACGGTGTGTTCATGCAGAATGCGGCGCCAGTCTGGAGCGTGGATACGTCGAAAGACGCCATTGTCGCCGCAATCCGGCTCCGGCCGGCGCCGGCGCTCAGAGGCGCTGCGCCGCCCGCTGCACGGCGTCATGGCGATCCGCACGCAAACGATCCAGCCGCGACGTCACCGCTTCGAGAATCTCCGGTGCCGCACGTTCGGGGCGGCCGCAATCGAACGGCGGCGCGGGGGCATATTCGATACCGAGCTGCACGGCCTGCGCATGTTCGGCGCCGGCAATGTCGGCCATGACCGTCAGCGCCATGTCGATGCCGGCTGTCACGCCGCCGCCCGTGATGAGGTTGCCGTCACGCACCACGCGGGCTTCGTCCACGGTGGCGCCAAACGCGGGCAGCAGGTTGCGCCATGCCCAGTGGCAGGCCGCGCGCTTGCCCTGCAGCAACCCCGCCGCGCCCAGCACGAGCGAGCCGCTGCAGACGGACGTGACATAGCGTGCGCCGTCGGCCAGGCGCCGCACCTGGCGCACGAACTCTGCGTCTTCCATGGCTTCGATCACGCCGAAACCGCCGGGCACGCAAATCAGGTCAGCATGCGGAATGTCCGCCAACCGCTGCACGTTCGAGATGGTGAGACCGCCATCGGCATGGATCTCACCACCGGCTGCGGAAGCCACCACGCATTGCGCGCCGGGCAGCCGCCAGAACACTTCGTGCGGGCCCGTGAAATCGAGTTGGGTGACGCGGTTGTACACCGCAAAGACAACGATGAACGGGGAAGTCGTCATGGTTTGGCTCTCCTGAAAGTGATGTGATGGCGGGTTGACGCTTCACAGGATCGCGCTCTATCGTGTTGGCAGCAATGACCAGTCTCCCACTTTTTCTGCCATGGCCCACCGCATCGCTGTGCTCATTTTTCCGGACTTCCAACTGCTCGACGCTGCGGGGCCGGTGGCGGCGTTTGAAGTCGCCAGCCGGTATCGGGACGACCACTACGCGCTGCGCACGGTTGCCGCGCAGGCCGGCCTTGTACGCAGTTCTTCCGGGGCCCGCTGGGATGCCGACGCCCTGCCCCCGGCCAGCCAGGTCGACACGCTGCTCATTGCCGGCGGCGACGGCGTGGATGCGGCCATGGCCGATGCACGCACGCGCCGCTTCGTGCAGCGTTGCGCAGCCCGCGGGGCGCGCGTCGCCAGCGTGTGTTCGGGCAGCCTGCTGCTGGCCGCCACGGGCTTGCTGAACGGCCGGCGCGCCACCACCCACTGGAGCCGCAGCGAGCAGTTCGCGCGCGCGTTCCCGCAGGTGCAGCTCGAACCGGACCACATCTACGTAAACGACGGCCCCATCTGGACCAGCGCCGGCATCAGCGCCGGCATCGACCTGGCGCTCGCGCTCATCGCCGAAGACCTGGGCGAGCGCCTGGCACGCGCGGTGGCGCGGCAGTTGGTCGTGTACTACCGCCGGCCGGGCGGGCAGTCGCAGTTTTCCGCGCTGAATGAGATGGATTCGGCACGCGGCCGCTTCAAGCCGCTGCTCGACCACGTGCGGCGCAACCTGGGCGCACCGCACCGCGTGGGCGATCTGGCCGAGCACGCCTGCATGAGCCCGCGCCATTTCGCCCGCGCATTCCAGGTCGAAACCGGTCTCACCCCTGCAAAGGCCGTGGAAAAATTGCGCGTTGAGGCGGCCCGCGCCGCGTTGGAAAGCGGGGCCGTCTCCATGCAACGGGTGGCCACCGAGTGCGGATTTGGCGATACCGAGCGCATGCGCCGCAGTTTTCAGCGCTTGCTGGGCGTGCCGCCGTCTTCGTTGCGCGCACGGTAAGACAGCAAACACCCGCGTCACTCCGCCATTTGGCTTCCTCAGGCCTGAACTTTGCGTCCGTGCTGCAACGCCGCCCGACACCGACAAGACAGGGCGCAAACCACGCACACAAGGAACCTAAGGAGCCAAGGAGGAGATGCGTATGGACACCCGGGAAATGCTGGCCATCGTGGGCGTCACGCTGGCCGTGATCACTGCGTATTCGCTTGCCCGCGATCTGACCGACGAGCCGCTGGGCCTGCACGCGCCGCAAACCGGCCTGATGCACGTGCAAGCGCAGGTGAGCGCGCCGCATCGGTGACGCGCACTGCGCGCAAAGGGCAACCCGCATTCCTGATCGAATGGCCGCGGCGCCTGGTAGAAGACATCGCGTCGACCTCCGCCTGCATGGCGCCGATGCGCTCTACAGCGGCGCCTATGCCGATGCCGCGCTCGACCGCTGGGCCGATCGCATCCCCTGATAACGATAAAAAGGTCGAAGCGCCTTCCGATACCCGGCGCCTGCTCGAACGGCTGGGTCTTGCCGAGTGAAACGGCGGCTCGCGCCTGAGCGCTAACGCTCAGCCCGCCTTCGCCCGCTGGCGCTTCGTCCGCCTGATGGCCGATGGGTGGACGACCACCGTATCCTCCGGTGCCAGCGCGCGCCCGTCCTGCGCATGGAGTTCAAGGCGAGGCACCGGCTTACCCGTTGCCTTGTCGACGAGTACAACGTGCGCCTCATCCGGCGCAAAGCAGAACGCTTCACCCCACTGCCGCAGCGCCACCAGCAGCGGAAACAGCGCGCGCCCTTTCTCGGTCAGCACGTAGTCCTGATACGCGCTGCCGTCGGACGCCGGCACCGTCTCGAGAATGTCGTGCGCGATGAGGTTGCGCAGGCGCACCGCCAGGATGTTCTTCGACAGTCCGAGACTGCGCTGAAACTCACCAAAGCGGCGCAGGCCGTCAAACGCATCGCGAACGATCAGCAGCGACCACCCGTCGCCAATGGCGTCCAGCGGCCTGGCGACGCCGCAAAGAGAATCCGCGTGGCTCGTACGTTTGACCATCTGCATCGCGCATACCGTGCGCGCCCTCACATTGAATGTGGTTGCAATATAAAACCTCGACTGCTATAACGCAACGGTTTCATTTTGCAACCACATGAATGAAGAGAGGCACGGCATGCGTACTGATACGTTCGATGGGATGTACCCCTATGCACCTCGCTTTACCGATGCACCGGGCTTTCCGATGCATTACGTGGACGAGGGACCCGCCGATGGCGAAGTCGTCCTGTGCCTGCATGGCGAGCCCACATGGGGTTTCCTCTTCCGGCACCTGATCGCGGTGCTGCGCGACACCCACCGCATGGTGGTGCCCGACCATATGGGCTTCGGCAAGAGCCGAACGCCGCCATCACGCAGCTACTGGCTGCAAGACCACATCGACAACCTTGAGCGCTTCGTGCTCGCGCTGGACCTGCGCGATATCACGCTCGTCATGCACGACTTTGGCGGACCAGTCGGGATGGGGTTGGCCTCACGGCATCCGGACCGCATGCGGCGCATTGTCAGCGTCAATGGGCCGACGCCGTTCGGGCAGGCGACGCTGGGTGAACGTCTGGCCGCCAATGCGGCGGTATCGCCGTGGTTTCAGTGGATCGTGCGGGCCGAATCCGAGGGGCGTCTTGAAGCCGTACTGGGTGAACTCGGCTTCAATATCCTCAGCACCTTGAAGCTCAATGGCTTTGAAGACCACCGGCTCATCAACGATGCGTGGTTGCAGGCGTACGGCGCGCGCTTTGCGACGCCGGCAGACTGCGCGGGTGCCCTCGGCTGGGCCAAAGGCTTTGCTACCGGCGCGCATCGTTTTGAACTGCCGGACGCTGCAGCGCGCCGTGCCATTGTCACCAAACCCGCCATGGCGATCTGGGGCATGGCCGATCGCACGTTGCATGCGGAACACTTCCTGCCGCTGTTCAGCGAGCTGTTTCCGGATGCACCGGTGCATCGGTTGCCTGGCGTTGGGCATTACAGCCTGGAAGATGCACCCGATGCGATTGCCGATCGCATCGCTACGTTTCTCGTGCAAACGTGATGGCGTCGCATTCGCTGGCTGCCACCCAACCGCGTATCCGGCGCCCGACCGCAGGCGACGCTCAGTCGCGAGTCCGGGCACGGCCGCCCGACCCCGCCCCAACAGCGCCTACGAGCGCCAGCGGGCGGGGCGTTTTTCCAGGAAGGCATCGATGCCCTCGCCGGCGTCTTCATCCATCATGTTGCGGGCCATGACATCGCCTGCGTAAGCATAGGCATCGCCAAGCGGCATCTGCCGTTGCCGGTAGAACATCGCCTTGCCATAGCGGATGGCGGTGGGGCTCTTCGACACGATGTCCGCCACCTTGCGGGCAACCGCGTCATCCAGGTCCGCCGCCGGCACAGCCTCGTTGATCAGGCCCCAGTCGGCCGCCGTGGCCGCATCGATAAAGCGGCCAGTCACCAGCATGTCGAACGCGCGCTTGGCGAGCACGTTGCGCGATAACGCCACCGCCGGCGTCGAGCAGAACAGGCCGACGTTGATGCCCGACACCGCAAACCGCGCCGCATCCGAGGCAATGGCCAGATCGCAACTGCCGACCAACTGGCAACCCGCCGCCGTTGCCACGCCATGCACGCGCGCAATGACCGGCACCGGCAGCGCCTGAATGGCCTGCATTACCAAGCTGCAGCGCGCAAACAGCGCCCGGTAATACGCAAGCTCCGGCGTGCCGCGCATTTCACGCAGGTCGTGCCCGGCACAGAACGCCTTGCCCTCGGCGCCAAGCACTACGCAGCGCACCGTCGCATCTTGTGCAATGTCGTCCAACACGCGCTGCAGCGCATCGAGCATGGCTTCAGACAACGCGTTGAACTGCAGGGGCCGATTCAGCCGCAGGGTGACGACGCCGTCGTGGTCGTCGCGCAGAACCAGTGCGTCGTTCGTGGCGGGGGTTGCAGTGGCGGCAGTGGTGGAATGAGGTTGCATGCGCACTCCTTTGCAGGGCGGTGCCGTGGGGTGGCCACCAGTCTATTCCCGCACAGCGCAAGCCGCACTCGGGCGTTCCCCGTAACACCCTGCTGGCCGCCAGCGGCACCAGGCCTGAGAGTTCTACCCCTTCGCCGCGTTGACATCGGGCAGGCCGCTGACTATCACGCGTCTATAGCAGGGGTTGCACCCGGGCTGCGCAGTCGCACAGCAAGTCACACACAAGCGAACGAGTGACAGAGTCACCGCAAGGGGGCCAACGTGATGTCGGAAACGCTGGACATGCAGCGAGGCTTGTTGCTGAACCTCTCGCCAGGACGCCGGACGTACTGGATGGCGCAGGCAGTGGCCATACTGTCGCTGGTGGTGCTGGTGTCGGCCGTGCCGTTGGCCAAGGTGCAGTTGGCGCAACTTCCATCGTTCGTGCCGATCTACGAATCGGCCCTCATCCTCAATGACCTGATTACCGCCGCGCTGCTCTTCGGGCAGTTCGCCATCACGCGGTCGCGTGCGATGCTGGCGCTCGCCAGCGGCTACCTGTTCACGGCCGCCACGGCGGTGGGGCACCTGCTGTCATTTCCGGGGCTGTTCGCATCCGGCGGCCTGCTGGGCGCCGGGCCACAGAGCACCGCCTGGATCTACATGTTCTGGCACACGGGCTTTCCGCTGTTTGTCATCGCTTACGCCGTGCTCAAAAGCCGCGAAGAGCGCGAGCCCGGCCGCTTCCCAGTCCACACGCTGACGCGGCAAGCGGCGCTGGCCACCGTGGCGGCCGTGCTGGGCGCGTCCATCGCCTGCGTGTTACTTGCCACCGTGGGCGATCACCTGCTGCCCACCATCATGGCCGCCAACCGCTACACGCGCACCATGGGCATCGTGGCGGGCGGCACGTGGTGCTTTTGCGTGGCTGCGCTGGTCGCGCTCTGGCGCAGCCGCCCGCACCTGACGCTCGATGTCTGGCTGATGGTGGTGCTGTGCGTGTGGATCTGCGATGTCGCGCTCAGCGCCGTATTCAATGGCGGGCGGTATGACCTGGGGTTCTATGCCGGCCGCATGTTCGGGCTGTTGGGTGCGAGCTTTGTGCTGCTGCTGTTGCTGATCGAGAACACGGTGCTGCACTCCCGGTTGGCAGCGGCGCGCGCGGAACTCAAGCGGCTGGCGGCGAGTCATGTGGCGGATGGGGAGCGGTGACGCATCGACGCGGTGATGCGGTTGTGCCGCGCTACGCCCGCAGCACTTGCGTGGCCCGCGCCGGCATCGACATTGCCGCCACCCCCACCACCACACACGCCAGCCCGATCCACGCTGAAGGCGGCAACGATTCCCCCAGAAACACCACGCCGATCGCTACCCCGATCGGCACGCGCAGATAGGCCTGCGCAGTCGTACCGATCGCGCCGAGCGTTTGAATGAGCCGGAAGTAAATGGCAAACGCGAGGGCCGTAGAGAACACCGCCAGCGCCACCAACGCCATCAGCGAACGCGCAGAAGGCTGAAGTGCCCAAGGATGATCCACAAGCAGACTGGTGGGCGTCAGTACCAACGCGCCCATCAGCAACGAACCGGTAGCAGGCGCCGCAGGGTGCAGCCCCTTGAACGACCGGCCGTAGATGGCCGCGCCTGCGTAGCACGCCGTGGCCGCCAGGATGGCCAGTTGCGCAACGAGCTGGCCTCCCAGCCCATCGAGCGCGCTCGGCCCAATCACAAAACACGTGCCGACAAACCCGGCAATCACGCCGACCAGCTTGCGCAACGACACCGATTCGTGCCGCGTAACGAACGCCGTGGTCACAAACACCATCACGGGCGACGTCGAATTCAGGACGGTCGCCAGACTCGCGCCAACCGAGCGCTCGGCCCAGGCGATGAGCGTGAACGGCACGACGCTGTTGAGCAGCGCCTGCACGCCGAAGCGCATCCAGACCTGCCTGTCTCGGGGCATGCGGATATTGCCGCTGCGCATCCACGCCAACAGCAGCGTCGCCGCGATCAACGTTCTGGCGGCGATGAAGGTGAGCGGCGGAATGGTCTCCACGCCCACCCGAATGAACGTGTACGACGCGCCCCACAAGGTCGACAGCGTGAGCAGCAGGGCCAGATCAGTGACGTGGCTGGATGCGGGCGTGGTGGTATGCGGCACGGAGTGCCCTCCTGTTTGGCGGTCAGGCTGCCGCCACTCGATACAGGAGGATCGTAGCGAGGCTGGGCGCTGGGTGTGCGGGAAACGGTTTGGTGTGGGGCGAAGTGTGGGCGTGGGGCAGCAGACGCACACAGACCGTTGTTAAGTTGGGATGACCTTTCCGTGTCCCGTTGCAGAGCCCCGCTTGGTACGAGTCGCGGGCTTCTTGCTTGTAGGCTTGTTTGCACCGCCATTTCGGGACGCGCTCACCTTTGCACCTTTCGCTTTGGCGTTGGCCCCACGCTTGCCGGACTCCACATTCTCTTTGGATACGGCGGGCTTGGCCTGCAAGTGCAACCCAAGTGCCTTCATGACCTGCAGTACCGTCGAGAACGCCGGGTTCCCCTCTGCGCGCAGTGCCTTGTATAGGCTGGTACGTCCAAGGCCCGTTTCTTCTGCAATTTGAGCGATACCCTTCGCTCGAGCGATCACGCCGATCGACTCCGCGATAAAAGCGGCATCCCCCGTCTCGAGCGCCGCTGACAGAAATTCGGCCATCGTCTCTTCACTGTCCAGGTATTCGGCAGCGTCAAACTCTCCGTGATATGCGGCGCGTTCGACGCCCGCGAGTGGAGAGACCCCGGCGACCCGGGCTGGCAGGCGTGGGACCCTGCGCGGCGAGCATGGACTTGGGAAGGCAGTTCAGAAGCACTCATGCCGTCCCAGCCCATTGCAATCGATGATTATCCCGGTCCGCTCCTGATCAGCGCTGGCGAGAAAGACACAACATGGTCATCGAAGATGAGCAAGCGGCTGTCCGAACGATATGCAGCTGGAGGAAAAACGGCGGAGCAGCTCCTCTTTCCGGAAGCAGGGCACATGCTGTCGGCCAAAGCCACAATGCTTCGGGATGAGAAAATCTCGGTCTTCTTTATGCAACACTTGGCATAGCGATGCGGGTGACATTGGATGCGTGGCTCGAAAGCATAAGAACCGCAGGCACCGTGTGCGATCCGTCAATGGCACTCCTGCAGTCCACGACATCATTCACGCAGCGGTTGCCCAGCACCGCTTGTTCCGTCACAGGCAAGCCAAGCTGTTCCGTCATCTCTTCGGCTTAACATCCAGAACGCAACGCAACGCAACACAACAACGCACGTTTCAAAGGGGTAGGAGTTGTCGAAAAAGATCATCTCTCTGGTCTTGGCCTGTGCTTGCAGCATGAGCCAAGTGGCCTTCGGACAAATCTCAATGGAAGCGCCTCTGACCGACGCGCCCCAAACCGAAGCGCTCCAGGCGGAAGTCCTTCAAGCGGGCACACTGCAAGCGGAAGCACCCATGCCGGAAGCACCGCAAGCGCAAGCGTCCAGCTCCGAGCCCGCCCCAAGGGCGGAGCCCGTCGTCAAGGTCGAACAAAGCTATTGGGCGGCCGAAGGGCTGAGCGCGCGGATGCGCAAGGCGCGCGCGATCAAGCTGTATTTGATGGACCCCGCCATGGCGTCGCTCAAGGCCGTGGACGAAGCGCAACTGAAAGACGCCGGATGCGAATACAGCACCGAAGACGCCGCGCTCATCGCCAACTTTGCCGAGTCCGTGGAAAGCGCCAGCGTGCGCAGCAACTCGTTCGCGCTGCAGTTCGAGCCGCGCGAAGCCGTCTACCTGGCGCTGGGCGGCGGCAGCGAGATGAAGCTGCTGTTCGAGAAGCCCTACCCGAACCAATCGGAAGTGCTCGGGCAGATCAACGGTCAACCCGTCACGGTCAACAAGAGCCTGGTGGAAGGCCTCTATCGATGGGCTGCGAAGGTTGGCCGCGTCCGTCGTTGCGAGAGCTTTGTGGGCAAATACCGTTAAGCCGCGCACGCGCTCTCAAAGCGCGTGCACCAACGGCCGCAGGTTGGCATCCAGCACAAACTGCTGACACACGCTCGGCGCCAGCGGGCGGCTGAAGAAATACCCCTGAAACCGTTCACAGCCCAAGGCCGACAGGCGCTCAAGCTGCTGCTCCGTCTCGACGCCTTCCACCACCGTCGACAGGTTCAGCGTGCGGCTCAGGCTGGCAATACTGCGCACAATGTGTTCGTTGACGCTGCCCGCGCTCACGTCGGCCAGCGAGCGGTCGATCTTCACGGTATCCAGCGGCAGCTCGCGCAGGTAGTGCAGCGACGTATGGCCCATCCCGAAATCGTCGAGCGCGACTTTCACGCCGGCCTCGCGCAGCTGCTTCAGGTTGCCGATGGCGGTGATGTCCGGCAGCAGCATCGTTGATTCGGTGATCTCCAGTTCGAGCTGCGTGGGCGACAACCCTTCGCGATGCAGGATGTCGAGCACGTTCCGGTACAGCCTGCAGTCCAGCAACTGCCGAGGTGAGAGATTCACGGCGACCACGAAATCGTCCGGCAAGACATCGCGCCAGGCCGCGCGCTGCTGACACGCGAGCGACAGGATACGTAAGCCCAACTGATCGATCTGGCCAATGTCATCAGCCAGCGCCACGACGATCGGCGGGGCCACGCGCCCCAGCACCGGATGCTGCCAGCGCAGCAGCGCCTCGGCGCCGAACACGCGCCCGGTTGAGCAATCCACCTGCGGCTGAAACTCCAGGAAGATCTGCCCGTCTTTCTTGATGGCGCTTTCGAGATCGCTGGCCAGCGCCACCGCCATGCGGCCTTCGTCGCCGGGCAGGTCCAGACAGCGCCGGCCCTTCAGGCTCACCTCGGCCGACTCGGCAATCTGCAGCAAAGACGCAAGCACATCCTGACTGCGCCGTGCGGACAGAACATCCGCCATGCGGACAAACGGCAGGTAGATCGCCGCCCCCACCACCAGGCCGATGAGCTGCACCACCGCCCCCCACACCGAGCCCGTAGCCGCGTAACCGCTGAACAGCGCCGGCGTGGTCCACGCCACGGGGTAGCTGGTCTTGGGCATCAGGTCGGCAACGGTGGCCGCATAGGCGATCAGGATCTGCACCACCGGCGTGAGCAGGAACGGAATCGCATAGACCGGGTTGAGCACCAGCGGCAGCCCGAAGAGCAGCGGCTCGTTCACGTTGAACAATGCCGGCAGCATGACGACCAGCGCCATCTTGCGGCCGCGTTGCATGCGCCTGGAGATGAGCAGCGCCAAGATCAGGCTGAGTGTGCCGCCTGAGCCGCCCATGCGCGCGAACACCGCGAAGAAGTGATAGGTAAAGATGAACGGCGGCTGGCCACCACTGGCAACCGCCGCCGCATTGGCCTGCGCGGCGGGCTCCAGGATGTGCTGGTGCACCGTGTACAGCGCGTTCGGCCCGTGGATGCCGAACAGCCAGAGCACCTGCGCCGCCGTCTCATAGCCCAAACCAAACAGCAGGCTATTGGAGACTGCCGAATACGGCCACGCCAGCAGCGGGTCGACTATCGCCATGAAGTGCAGCCAGCCCGCCCACGCCATGCCGGCTTTGAGCAGGGCAAACGTCAGGATCGTCAGCATGCCAGCCGGCACAACCGACAGCACATCGCCCACCAGCAGATCGTTGCTCAAATGGTGGGACGGAATGCGCAAACGGCGGATGCTGCACAGCTTGAGAAACAGGCTGCCGCCCAGCGACGCCACCATCAACGCGCCAAACAGCCCCTGCCCCAGCGAGAGCCACGCCATCAACGATGCGTTCGCAGCCGGCGCGATGAGCGTAAAGAAGCACGACACCACCACCACGGCCGCCACGGTGGGGTTGACCACGCGGTGCCCGGCGCGCTGGTTGTGTAACTGCGCCAACACATCGGCAAACCCGAACAGCGCGACCAGCGAGCCGATGCCGATCGTGCCGGCCAGCACGCTGTCGCAAAAGGCATCCAGCCGCGTGCCAAAGGCCTCCAGCAGCAGGTAGCGCATGCCGGCGGTGGGCGGGTTGCGCAACAGCAGCGCCACCGCGCCCACCATGATGAGCGGCAACGAGAGCGCCAGCCCGCGCCGAATGGCAATGAAATACGGCCCACGGTCGAAGCGCTCAGCGGCGCTCAACAACCTCAGCCAGGGCGATAGCGCCTGCGTCGTCATAGGACTCGATCTTGTTCGAGGTGGATCGGCAAATCCCGGGGCAGCCCGAAGTGTTGCCTATGGAGCTACGAATCCTAATCGACATGACTCGGCACGCACTTAAGCGTCATTTTGCGCAATACGCAAAATGGTCACCCGCCCATGGCAAGCTTTGTGCAATACCTAGGGGAAACCCGAAGTCTTGCCGTGCCGGTTGCCTCCAAAACGCACCACGGCAAGGCATCGGCACCGACATGGCGCCCATTCTGTGTACGGCGCACCCCAGAATCTGCAACGATCTTGCTTATGTCAATTTCCATTCGTGCACCCCGCAACGTGAAACACCCTGCACCCTTTCTTTCGCTACTCCGCCTCGTGCGTGATCCGCACCGGCGCTATCGGCATGCGCGGTACATCCATGGCACGCGCGTCGGCCTGGGCGTGCTGCTCTCCATTGCGGTCACGTCGGGCTTGGGATGGCCGCATGGGGAGTGGGCCACCATCTCGCTGCTGATCGTCATTGCCGGCCTGCAGCACCACGGCAACATCCGCAAACGCGCGGCAGAGCGCGCGTGGGGCACCCTCATCGGCGCCGTGGCGGGTCTGCTGCTCATCGTCCAGCAGACGTGGCTTGGGCATCTGCCGCTCACATACGCACTCACGGCCATCGCGTGCGGCGTCTGCGCGTATCACGCGATCGGCAAGGGCGGCTATATCGCGCTGCTGGCCGCCATCACGCTCGTCATCGTGGTCGGGCATGGTGACAACAACCTGCTAGACGGCGCCTGGCGCACGCTCAACGTGCTGGTGGGGATTGCGATTGCGCTGCTGTTCTCGTTTGCACTGCCGCTGTATGCCACGTACTCGTGGCGCTACCGGCTGGCCGAAGCATTGCGCGAATGCGCCCGGGCGTATGCCGGCCTCGGCCAGCCCGGTGAAGCCTCGAGCGAGCGCAGCAAGCACCTCGCTAAGCTCAATACGCTGCTGGTGCAACTGCGCTCGCTCATGCCATCGGTGTCCAAAGAGATTGACGTGCCCCTGGAGCGGCTGGAAGACATCCAGCGCAGCCTGCGCATCTGCATCAGCACGCTGGAACTGCTCAATGCAACGCGCGGGACGTTGGATGCGCCGCCTGCAGGTGCCCTGCCCCGCGTGGGCGCCCGGCGCACTCGCGACACGTTGATCGGCATGTCGCGCGCGTTGCGGTTTGGCACGTTGGCGCGTCTGGCACGACCCCGCGCGGCCGACTCCGCCGAGGTAAGCCACGCCTACGGCACGCCCACGGTGGAAAGCGCGCTGGCCGACGGTTTTGCCAACGAGATCGAAAACCTCCGTCAGCAACTGCTGGCGATTGCGCCGCAGTGGAATATCGGGTGAAGCAGGGGCGCCCGGCTAGGCGCGCCCCTTGCGAGTTGCCCCAGCTGTGGTCGCGACCAGTGCCGAGCAATGCCGCATCACCTCACCGGGCCAGCGCCGCAAACTCCGCGGCACTCAATGCGCCCGCTTGAACGATGGATGGCCCCCATCGCTGCCCAGGAAGGTGATCTGGTCGCCAACCTGGCTCGGCGAAAGCTGGATGTCGTCAGAAGGTGGCGTGCGGCCGGTCGAACTCCCAGATTGCGGAACGGCTGCACATCAGCGTCGAAACCGTCAAAAGCCATATGCGCCAACGGCTCGTGCGCATGGGGGCACGAAACCGCACGGAACTGGCAACGATTTATCAACGCAGCCGGTAGGCGGGCCACGACGGGGTGCAGGGGTGGTGACGAAAGGCGCCGAATGCCCGCCTGCGCGCGAATACGGAAATACTGACACCCACCGGCTGACCTCTGAGCCCAGCGTGCCAAGTTCAGAACTCCACGTCGGCACGCGTCTCTCTACGCTCGCCGCGCGAGTGTTTGAGCTCGAAAATTTGAATGTCTGCGAGCGGCGCTTGGATGTTGGCGCTCGGCGTATGGGCCTCGGACCGTGGCGGTCGGGCCTTTGAGTGTCGTGCTCGGCCTGTTTGACTTGGCACGTAAAGGGTTGGGCGTTGCGCCCGACGCTAGCGCCCCCGCCCGTCGCGGGTTCGCTTTTACTGCTGTTTTAGTTATTTCTTGCGGTTCACACGGTCCAGCACCTGCAGCACTTCCCACCGGTACAGGTCGACCGTCACGCCATCCAGCGTGGTCAGCATGTAGGCCCCGATCGCATCCAGAAACCCGGCCTGGTATTCAGCGGCCTTGTCCCGGATATGCAGTTGATATTCCCAGCGCAGCGTCTTGGGCTCGAACTGCCGGTGCACCTTCATGTCCATTTGGGTGCGCCGCAGATAATCCCGCGCGCTCAGGGCGCCTTGTGCATACAGGAGATTGTCTTGAAGGCTCATCGGGCCCCTCCGGACGGAGGACGTTGCGCGATGCGGGTGAACTGACAGTTTGCGGGGCGATGCCCGCGTGGGATGGGTACAGCTTGGGTCGGTTGATCCATTGTCTTGCCTCTGGTTGAGTGAGGAGCCACCCACCTGGGAGGGTGGGCGGGCACACGACAAGGTCTGCAATACCGATTGTGACTACCAAGAACCGGCAGGGTCGAAACCCTCCCTGCCGAGGCCCGCCCGCGAGCGGACGAACGACAGCAGCCGCGAAAACTGAAGTCGTTTTCGCGGGGTAGTCACAAATTCGGGATTGCAGTCCCGGCTGCGCTTGTTGGCGCAGCGGGGGGAGTTTAGCGGG
Organism: Ralstonia sp. PBBBR1; assembly: GCF_002256165.1. Lineage (NCBI taxonomy): Bacteria > Pseudomonadati > Pseudomonadota > Betaproteobacteria > Burkholderiales > Burkholderiaceae > Ralstonia > Ralstonia sp. PBBBR1. Next base: position 532,352 of record NZ_NKIL01000005.1, read on the forward strand.
TGAGGCTGTTGGGCAGCAAGTCAGGGAATGTCTCGCCATTCCAAGTTGCGTGTGCGGAAGGCACGCGAACATGGGCAACCTGAATCAATCCGCTCCAGACGAATCTTGGTTCTTGAGTTCAGCGAATTTGGCGGCCATCGTGGGATTGCCACGCATCAGCTTTTTGATCGTTACATCCTGCGCTTTGTCATTCGCAAGCCGAAGGTTCCGATCCGCACCGAGCAGCGCCTCCTTCGTCTTCTGTAAGTGGTCGATCGATTTGTCGATCTCGTCAATGGCTGTTTGGAAACGACGGGACGCCAGATCGTAGTTCTTTGCGAATGCGGCCTTGAACCCCTCGAGCTCAGTTTCAAAGTTGGTGATATCGATGTTCTGCGCTTTAACGAGCGCCAATTCCGATTTGTACTTGAGTGAATTCATGGCGGCATTCCGCAGCAACGTAATGATGGGAATGAAGAACTGCGGCCGCACCACATACATCTTCGGGTAGCGATGGAACACGTCTACGATGCCGGTGTTGTATAGCTCGCTCTCCGGCTCCAGCAAAGACACAAGGACGGCATACTCACAACCCTTCTCGACGCGATCTTTGTCGAGCTCTTTCAGAAAATCTTCGTTCTTGCTTTTAGTTGCAGTGTGATCATTCTCGTTCTTCATTTCGAACATGATCGAGACGATCTCTGTGCCTGCCTCGTCCGAGTCGCGGAAGATGTAGTCCCCCTTACTGCCGGTCCGCGCGTCGTTATCCTTCTCGAAATACGCACGCGGAAACGCCGTTGCGCGAAGGCGGTTGAACTCAGTCTCGCAATGTTGCTCGAGCGTTTCACCAACCATCTTCGTCGACAGACGAGCTTTCATATCTCGCAAACGCTCGATCGCTTCATCGCGATCCTTGATTTGCGTCTCGTATTTGTCCTTGAGTGATTTTTCCGCGAGTTGCTTTTCCAACTCAGCTCTTTCAAGGCCACTCCTCAGTTCGTCGCGCTCCTTCTCGACAGCACCGACAGCCTCTGTAATTGTGAGTTTCTGCGCAAGCTCGATGGCGTCAAGCTTTGCTTTCAACGCCTGGACCTCTGCGTCCTTCGCCGCAGTGGCCTTTTGCAATTCGCTCGCCAGCATGGCCTGGGCCAATTTGTCGGCCGCTTGCCGCTCCCGCTTCGCTTGCTCAAGCTCGTTCGCGAGTTCGTCCCGGCTTTTTTCCACTGCGATGAGAGCCTCAGCGACTGCAAGCTTTTGCGCCACCTCACCGGCATCTAGTTTTGCTTTCAGGCTGTTGATTTCGGCATCCTTTGCCAAAGTAGCCTTCTGCAACTCGCTGGCGATTCTCGTCTCCGCTAGCTCGACGGCATTACGCTTCTCCTGCTCAGCCAATTCAAGTCGCTCGTGCAACTGCTTCTCGAAGTCGCTGTCGCGAACTTGTTTCAGGATGTCCGCGTATCCGGCCTCATCGATCTTGAAGGCTTTCCTGCAATGGGGGCAGATGATTTCGTGCATGTCTATTTTTCCTTCACCTTCGCCAAAATTTGCAGAAGCATTTCAGGCACCACTCCCTCCGCCTTCTGCGTGGCCGTTCGGTACGCGATTTGATTCTTCCCAAGCGAAACTCCCGCAGCCTGTTCAACGTCGGCACAGGCCGTGAACCATTCGGGCCAATTTGCTGACAAAAACGCTTCGAGGTGATCGTCAAAGATCGCCACATTGTCAGCAACGACGGCGGATGGAAAATCCTCTTCGATGCGACCAAAGTACCTTAACGCAGCGCGATTCGCCGCCACATGTGTATTTCGCTCTTCGGCGATCTTATCCGCAGCCTTCCCTTTTTTCTGTGCACTCGCTTCAAACCCGCTGTCCGCATCGAATAACGCATAGACCGGGATGCCAATTTCGGTCAAGATGGCATGCGCTAGGGGAACTAACGTCTTGCCTCCGACAGGGACTATTGAGATGCCAACGGCCTCGAGCGACCCTGGAGACGTTTTGTCGCCAATGCCGTAGAACACCGCACATTCCGTCGTACCTTCGACAACAAGAGCACGATTCGCAAAAAGAGCTACCGCAAGCTGATTCGTCACGATGCCGTCGAGTTGACGATCAACGGTATCCGCTTTCATCACGCCTTTTAACCTCGCTTTAACACCGGCAACGGTGGCTAGGTGAACGGTGACCACAGGGGCGTCATCGGACGACCTTGTGAGGCGCCTAACCTGATGGAAATTTCGTGCTTCAAGAAAGTATGGGCTGTGCGTTGCGTAGGTTACCTGGATACGCTTCCCGGCATCCTCAGCGAGCGCCCGAAGTACCTTCGCAAACGTCTGAGCCTGAATCGGGTGCTGAAAGAGCTCCGGCTCCTCGATCGCCAAGCAGATGACTCCTTCTGTCGATGCCGCACCTGACTGCGCCAAGAGTTGGAGCGCGGATATTAGAAGCGTGCGTTGGAAGCCATGCCCCTGTCGTTCCACAGTGGTCTCAGCCATACCGTCGACCACGGCCACGTCGAAAGTTGTCCGAGGGGCTTTCAGGTCGACATCGGCAGGTGAAACAGTAACAGTCCGCCCGGGTGCGTACGACGCAATAACACCGTTGAGCTGAGTCGTCATGGCTTCCAGCTGATCCTTGAATTTTTCTTCGTAGACTTTTTGCTGCTTTGTGCGCGACTCCTCTACGATTGCCGCGATCTCCTCATCAGCTGCTGTACGGTCGACAGAGCGCTCAAGAATCCGCCCGATGAGACTGCTCTTCCCATCTATCGACTCCTCGCTCGCACGGAGGTCGGCAGTGACGAGCACAAAATCGAAAAGCCCGCTCATTTTTCCACCGCTGTTGAAGCCGAAGAAATTGGTCTGCAAGAACCCCGGCGCTTCGTCGAGCTGCTCCGCGTGAGCCGACTCCCACGCGGTCATAGTTTGGTTGGCGGTTTCGACGTTAGTCCACGCCGGGAGACCGAGCGATGAATCTGCAGCTCGCAATTCGTTGTAAGCGACCTTTTTCTCACCCGCAGAACTCATGCTTCGAATGTCATTGAACGGCGGGTAGCTCTTCGAGTTTGCCGACAAGGTCTCTGTCCCGTTTGAGGCACGACGCTTCCATGCTGTAAATGTCGTAGCTCCGACCGGTGCGTACTTGCCGAGCTCAGTTCGATCCTTCTCAGTGAGGTCGTCGAATGTCACTCGCACTTCAATATCTTCATCGATCGCCCCGAAAGAGCAATCTTTCTCTGATAGCGAACCAGGCTTGCCGTTAAAGTACCAATCGAGCGCACGAAGCACCGTGGACTTTCCAGCACCATTCGGCCCTATGAAAGTGGTGACGGAATCAAAGAGGATCGTCACATTTTTCAGCGTACGAAAATTCTTGATACCAACCGATTGGATTTTCATTACCTACATCCGCTCCTTGCAGATTTCCCATAGAACCGAAAGGTAAATCCGTACCCTCTCAAAAAAACGATTTCGCTCTATCGACCAGAAACGACAGGTCTACCTCCCTGATAACGAGGGAAAATCGTTTGGTGGTGCGACAGATGGTTTTTTCTGGAGATTCCGCTGTGGGCTAAAACAGGCGGTCAGCCAACGAACATTAAAAAAACGCAACGAGCCACACCAAAAACTACCAAATATGAGAAATACGGGACTTAGCGGATTTTTTTAGCATAGTTTTTCTTCACAACACGACTTATAAAACTATTTAACCCTCGACCCAACTCAGCCATGTAATGACCCAGTGAAACCTGCACAGGTTAGGCGGCTAAAGCGAATGCCTCAGCCGGGGTCTTCATCTTCAGCGCTTGGTGGGGCCGTCGGTGGTTGTAGAACTGAATCCAGTCGGCGATCGCACG